>CAIJLW010000001.1 GCA_903821685.1 uncultured Sphingomonadales bacterium
CGTCCGCCGCCGAAATCGAACCCTAAACCGCCGCTGATGGAATAGCTGTACAAGCTGGTTCCATCCGACGCACGCCAGTCACCTTCAAGGAAGCCGCCTTTCAAATTGCCCTTGAGCACGGTATTGATCACGCCTGCGACCGCATCGGCTCCATAAATGGCCGAAGCACCGTCGCGCAGGACTTCAATCCGGCGAACGCTGCCGGGTGCAATCTCATTGGTGTCGGGGCTGACTACAGGCACCAGCAACTCGGTCTGGAAACCGGGGTGTAGGTTCATCCGGCGGCCGTTGATTAGCAGCAATGTGTTTCCTGTCCCCAAATCGCGCAGGTTCACCGACCCGACATCCCCGCGGACGTTGTTCTGGGTGGTGGCGTTTTGTTCGTTGAACGCGATGGTTCCGTTCTGCGGAAGCGCACGGAAAAGTTCGTCGCCTGACGATGCACCCGTATTTTCGATCTGCTGCTCGTCAAGAACGGTAACCGGAAGGACATCGTTGATCTGCGCGCCCTGGATCCGTGAACCGGTTACGACGATTGATGCTTCGGCTTCCTCGGTCGCGACGGTCGCAGCATCTTGCGCATACGCCATATTTGCTGTCATCAACGCGGTTGTGCTGAACAACGCTACCTTGCGTAATATCTTGGTCCCCATCTTTATTCTCCCTGCTTATTTTGTACTATTTTTCCTGAATCAAACCACTTTACGAACATTTCCGGCCATTGGCTCAAGACCTGTTCGGGACGACCAAGGCCCCAGCCATGACCACCGTCGCGAAACATATGTAACTCTGCTGATGCACCGGCAGCGTTAAGCTTTTCAAACAGCATAATACCATGCCCCGGCGGCGCAGTTTTATCGTCCGCTGATGCAAAAATGATCGTCGGCGGCGCGGCGGCGCTGGCATATGTGTCGAGCGACCAAGCATTCTCAGCCTCAGCGCTGGGCGTTTCGCCGATGATTTCACGCCGGGTGCGCGTTGTATCATAGGGCTTCCGGAGGGAAACGACGGGGAACAGCAGCACCGAGAAATCGGGTCTGGCGCTGACTTTCTCATATGTGTCCGACCCGGCATAAAGCTGCCGTTGCGGCTGTAGTGCAGTAAACCCGGCGAGGTGCCCGCCTGCAGAAAAACCCATAATGCCGATTTGCTTTGGATCGATGCCGAACTCTGGTGCTCTGGTGCGCACGATCCGCATTGCCCGTTGCGCGTCCATGAACGGTACGGATGCATCCCAGCCATCGTTCGGCAGGCGGTAAAGCAACTCGAAAACTGTAAAGCCGCGCGCTTGCAGCCAACGGGCAATCGGCGTGCTTTCCTTCCTCAACTGAATACGGAAATACCCGCCGCCGCCGCACACGACAACAGCCGCTCCGTTTGTCTTTTCCGGTCGATAGACGCGCATACGGGGCACCGAGATATTTGACAGCGCACCCAATCCTGCGCCTGCTTCGCCGACCTTTTCCGGACCCGTCACCCCACCCTGGCCAGGCGGCTTGCCGGGCCATAATAGGATTTCTTCGCGCTCTTCAGCAAAAGCGGGCATGAAGCTGCCCAATTGTATCGCGCCAACCGCCGAAAGCGCGGCAAGGTTTTGCAGCAAGGTGCGGCGCGCGATCATGATTGCTCGTTCAATGCCTCGGCCAACGCTTCGCTGCGCGGTCCGCTCCGTTCATGTCGTTCGATATCGTCTTCGGGCAACGGCATGGGTGCCCCTGCCATCGCAGCGGCCAAACGCTCGGTATCCAGCGCGCCTTCCCAACGTGCGACTACAATCGTTGCAACAGCGTTGCCGATGAAGTTGGTCAGCGCGCGACATTCGCTCATGAACCGGTCGATACCGAGTATCAGCGCCATACCTGCAACCGGGACCGACGGCACGACCGAAAGCGTTGTCGCAAGGATCACAAATCCTGCACCTGTAACGCCAGCAGCGCCTTTTGAGCTAATCATTGCAACCAAAACCAAGGCCAATTGTTCGGACATGGAAAGATCTATGCCCACGGCTTGGGCGATAAACAAAGCGGCCAATGTCATATATATATTGGTGCCATCGAGGTTGAAGGAATAGCCGGTAGGTACAACCAAGCCCACTACCGATTTCCGTGCGCCAGCAATTTCCATCTTCTCCATTAAACTGGGCAGCGCTGCTTCCGACGACGACGTGCCAAGTACCAGCAGCAGTTCCTCGCGCAGGTAACGAATCATCTTGAAGATGGAGAAGCCTGCAAAATAGGCCACAGTGCCAAGCACGACGATCACGAAGAACAGCGAAGTGAGATAGAAGGTGGCCACTAATGCGGCGAGGTTAGCAAGTGAGGCGATGCCGAATTCGCCAATCGTGAATGCTATCGCTCCAAACGCCCCGATTGGGGCCAATTTCATTAACATGTGAACGAGCTTGAAAATCACCGCATTGAATGAGGCAAGGACGTCGAGCACCAAATCAC
>CAIJLW010000002.1 GCA_903821685.1 uncultured Sphingomonadales bacterium
CCAACGGCCGCAATGTCTGCTTCGTTCAACTCCTCAACCGGTGGCACGTCGGTGTCCACTGACCCCCGAATGCGCTCGGCGGTTACAACAATCTCGCCAGATGGATTTGTTTCTACTGGTTCAGCGACATCGTCACTGGTGATAGCGACTGTGCTTCCGGTGGATTGAACATCGTTTGTTGCCATGGCGGGCACAGCAGTGGACGCAAGCAAAAGTACACTGAATAAGGAACGTTTCATGGGGGGGAGCTCAAGCTATATCGTTGTTGCGGGCTTACATAAACTATTCTGGGACATTAGAAAGGTGAACCTTGTGGCATTTTGTTGCAAGGGCGTGATTGCACTGTAGCGCTTCCCTTTTTCGAATATTAGGTTTACAGGCGCACCGAGTTTGAATTTTTGAAGATTTAAGGGGCCGAATGGCAAAAGAAGAATTACTCGAAATGCGTGGGACAGTCCGTGAATTGCTTCCCAACGCCATGTTCCGCGTCGAACTCGAAAATGGCCATGAAGTATTGGGCCATACCGCAGGAAAAATGCGCAAGAACCGTATTCGCGTTCTCGTGGGTGACGAAGTTCTGTGCGAATTGACACCATATGATCTGACCAAGGGCCGGATCACGTACCGCTTCAAATAAGGGGCACAGACCTTGGGTCTGATCCCTACACTCATATTGGCATCTTCAAGCCCGCGTCGTCGTGATCTTTTGGCACGTCTGGGCGTGGAGCCTGCACGTATTGCCTCACCAGACATCGACGAAACCCCGCGCAAGGGGGAGGTGCCGCGCGTCTATGCGCTGCGCATGGCAGAGGAAAAGGCAGTGGCCGTTCCACGCGCCTCCGCAGAAATTGTCGTCGCAGGGGACACAACCGTTGCCGTGGGCCGCCGGATATTGCAGCAAGCAACCGATGCCGACATGCAACGCGGCTTTCTGACATTGTTAAGCGGCCGCCGCCATCATGTCCTCAGCGCGGTTGCAGTTATCGACGGCGATGGCCGGTTGCGGAGCAGAATTTGCGACAGCATTGTCCGCTTCAAGCGGTTGTCGCCCGAAGAAATCGAGAGCTATATCGAAAGCGGCGAGGGGCTGGGCAAGGCAGGCGGTTATGCCATTCAGGGCAGGGCAGAGGCCTTGATCGACTGGATGGCGGGTAGCCATTCGGGCGTTATCGGGTTGCCCTTATATGAAACGCGCAGTCTGTTGCGGGCCTCGGGTTATCCGCTTGCCTGAAATCTGGCGCGATGATGCGCCGGGCGAGCGGCGGGCTGCGCTGGTCGAGAACGGCAATATCGTTGAAATCCATATCCAGCGGGATGCTTTATGGGCCTTGGGCGAAACGGGCACTGGCCGCATTGATCGCAAAACACCGTCGGGTGCGTATGTCGTTACGGATAGCGGGCACGAGTTTTTGCTGCGCAGCAAAATTGGTGATCCAGAAGGCGCGCGGGTGACTTTTGAAGTGACGCGTGAAGCGATTGCGGAGCCCGGGCGTATCAAGCCAGCTGAGATTGCGTTGCGCGATAGTGGGTGCGCGCAGCCGTCGCAGAAGGACGCCCTGTGGGACGTCCGTCTGACGGCCTTTGCGCAGCCTGTGATAAGCGCATCCATTGCCGACGGTTTCGACATCGCGCTATCTGGCCAGTCACAGCTGGGTTCGGTCATTATAAGCTTTCAGCGTACCAAGGCAGGGTTGGTTTTCGATGTTGATGGCATTGGCCGCGCTTTTGATATCAACCAAGTCGCAGCGGTAGAGATCGCGCGCCTACTGCGCCTCTACCAAGTGGGCGCGATGGTCATGATTGATTTTGTGTCGATGGAAGCGAAGGCGCAGCGCACGCAGATCGCCGAAATATTTGATGCTGCGTCCATGTCTGACGCGCGACCTTTTGATCGCACCGCCATCAACGGTTATGGCCTCATGCAGGTCGTGCGTGCGCGACCAACGCCGTCGGTCCTCGACCATCTGTTCGATACGCGTGTCGCTGCGCTGTCGGACGAGACACAGGCCTATTGGTTGTTGCGCGCGGTTGCGCAGTCATCCGGTTTTGGCGCGCGTACGGTGACAGCGCGGTCCGATGTCGCAGCGTTATTGGAATCGCAGAACTGGGCCATATGGCGGGCGCAAGCGGTTCGCGCTGCGGGAGCTGATATGCTGGTGGTTGCGGATGAAAAGGCCACAGGCTATGGGCATGTCCATGTCGCGCAAAGCTAATGCCTGCCCCTTATGCGGGAAACCGCAAGTGGCGGAATCCAAACCTTTTTGTAGCCAGGGGTGCAAGGATCGCGACCTGTTGAAGTGGCTTGATGAAGGCTATCGCGTGCCGGCGCCGTTGGCGGATTATGAAGATAGCTTCGGTTCCGAAGGCGCGGACTGATTTTGCACTTGCCAAGGTGCGCTTCGCCTCTCTATAGGCTGCGCTCCCACGCGGTTTTTGCCGCGTAGCCCGAGTAGCTCAGGGGTAGAGCAGCGGATTGAAAATCCGCGTGTCGGTGGTTCAAATCCGCCCTCGGGCACCA
>CAIJLW010000003.1 GCA_903821685.1 uncultured Sphingomonadales bacterium
AGGCTCTATATCGGCATTTATTCGATTGGTGACACAGCGGAAAAAGGCGAAGTGGCAATCGGCTGGCTGCGCAAGACCTCCGATGCGCTCGCCCCCTTTGCTTCGGGCCGCTATATCAATGAAATCGATGTCGAACGCGACGAGCCTCCGATTGCCAGCTGCTTTGCGCCAGATGACTGGAGACGGTTACAGGCGGTCCGAAGCAAATATGATATGGAAGGCGTATTTCAGACCTGTCTGGGCACTTGATCGGCGCACCCTTCGCAAAGCAATTCGTGGCCGTCCCATAATCGCTGGGCCGAGGCATCCGCTATGCTCACCTGACATCATGATGGGAGTCTGAGTATGGAAGTTGCAGTAATTGGTGGTGGTCACGGTGGCTATGCGGCGGCAGCGGAGATTTCTGAACACGGACACACCGTGCGTTTCTGGCGGCGCAATGCTGAGGATTTCCAAGCGGTTCTAGCAAACCCGACCATCAGGGTGAAGGATTTCAAAGGTGAACGCGACATCGCCATCGCACGTCCGACCACTAGCCTAGGTGAAGCCGTCAAAGGGGCCGAACTGATAGTCATCCCACTTCCAGCCACAACGCAAGAATCGCTGGCCGTCGATTGCGCACCTTTCTGGGAGGATGGTCAGGTCGTCTTCCTGCCACCTGGCACATTCGGCAGCTACATTTATCTGAAAGCCGCGCGCGATGCCGGAAACCTCGCCGATGTGACCTTCTGCGAAACGGGGACGCTCCCCTATCTCGCACGCAAGCACGGCCCAGCCTCTGTTGTGATCTCCGGCTATGGTAAGCATCTGCCGACCGGTTGCATTCCGGCCCGCAACAGCGATAAGGCGCTTGCAAAGCTGGCACAGGTCTATCCAGCAATCCATCCGATTGAGGATGCCATGTCAGCCGCCCTTATGAACGCTGGCGGCATCATCCACCCGCCTCTGATCATGATGAACGCGGGGCCGCTCGAGCATTTCGAACGTTGGGACATCCACAATGAAGGAACCCAGCCCGCGATCCGCCGCACGACCGACGCGCTCGATGCTGAACGGATCAGCATCCGCGAATCTCTTGCATATACCGCGCCTCATTATCCGCTCGCGGACCATTATGCTAAGGAAGGCAGCGAATGGATGTATGGTCGGGGGGCGCATGGTACACTAACTGATAGCGGCGACTGGCGCGAGCATATCGTGCTGACCGAACATCGCTACATGCTGGAAGACACTCGGCTTGGCCTTTCGATGCTCAGTTCTATCGGGAAGTGGACTGGTGTAAAAACACCGATCGTCAACGGATTTCTTGCCATCGGCTCGGCTATTACGGGTCGAGACCTCTACGCAGAAGGACGCACACTTGAAAATCTCGGCTTGGCAGGGCTCGGTCGAGATCAGATGGCTACACTCATGCGCGAGGGTATCTAATTATGTTTGATATCGGTATTTTGGGTATGGGCAGGATGGGGCGTGGAATTGCTGAGGCCTACGCCTTTGCAGGCAAACGCGTGCTTATGATTGACGTTAAACCGCGCAACGAGCCTGATCGTCAAAAGCTTTATACGGAAGCCAGAAAAGAAATCGCCGACGATTTGGTCTTTTTGGCCGGGCTAGGGATTGGATTAGAGGCGGAGCAGGAAGAAGCGCTGGGGCTGATTACGATGTGTGGGCGCGAAGAGGCAGAGGGGAGGATTGGCGGTATCCCCTTATTCTACGAAGGCGTCCCGGAAACGCGCGAAGCCAAAGACGAATTATTTACTTGGGCATGCCAGCATGCTGCGCCTGACGCGGTGATGGCCTCCACCAGCTCCACCATGGCCGTTGACGATCTCGCTTCCATGGGAACCAACCCAGAAAGGTTTGTAAACGCGCACTGGCTCAATCCCGCGATGCTCATGCCACTTGTCGAGGTGGCGCGGGGTACCCAAAGCAGCGACGCAGCTGTGACAACACTTGTTAGCAGTTTAGAGGGGATTGGTAAGTCGCCGGTTGTGATGAAAAACTCACCCGGTTACATCATCCCTCGCATTCAGGCGCTTGCGATGAATGAAGCAGCTCGGCTCGTGGAAGAGGGTGTGGCCTCGGTAGAGGATGTCGACAAAGCCATTCGCCTCGGATTTGGTATTCGCTACGCCGTCCTCGGGATGATCGAGTTCATCGATTTTGGTGGCAACGACATTCTCTATTATGCGTCTGACTATCTATCGAAGAACATTGATGAAAGACGCTATAAAGCGCCAAATTCTGTTGTTGAGAATATGAAGTCAGGCCGTAACGGAATGCGTGATGGTGCAGGCTTTTATGATTGGGACGGAATTGATGTCGCCAGCTACCGAGCGAAGAGACTGGGCGCATTTGTATCCTTGCTCCGGGCGCTTGACTTAACACCCAAAAGGAGGACCTAAAGATGCCGTGGAGCCGCGATGAAATGGCTGCCCGTGCAGCGCGAGAACTCGAGGACGGGTTTTATGTCAACCTTGGCATTGGGATCCCGACGCTGGTGGCAAACTATAGGCCGGAAGGCATCTCCGTTACACTCCAGTCCGAAAATGGCATGCTGGGTATCGGTCCATTTCCCTATCCCGATGAAGTCGATCCCGACCTAATCAATGCCGGCAAGCAGACGGTCAGCGCACTTGCGGAGTCGTCCTATTTCGACAGCGCCCAGTCATTTGCAATGATCCGTGGTGGCCATATAGATTTGACTGTACTCGGCGCAATGGAGGTTTCCGAAACGGGAGACATCGCCAACTGGATGGTGCCTGGGAAAATGATTAAGGGCATGGGCGGAGCCATGGATTTGGTTGCGGGCGTGAAGAAGATCGTTGTCGTAATGGAGCATTGTGCCAAGGATGGCAGCCCCAAATTTTTACCGGAATGCACACTCCCGCTGACAGGGAAAAATGTTGTAGATATGATTATTACAGATCTTGCCGTATTCCAGCGGAATGATCATCAATCGGCGTTCGAGCTAATTGAGCTTGCTCCATGCGTTTCGTTAGAAGAGTTACGAAGCAAGACCTCCGCGCATTTTGAGTTCCCGGTTGGGGTGGCATTCTGGACTTGTAACGGTTTCGTGCCGGTCACTTGAGAGTTAAACACTCATACAAGGAGACCGAAGAGATGATGAAGCATACAGAAGATTTCAAGCAAGAGGCCGTCCGGATCGCTTTGACCAGTGGATTGTCACGGCGGCGTG
>CAIJLW010000004.1 GCA_903821685.1 uncultured Sphingomonadales bacterium
AGCGCAGTGACGTGGAAATATCCTAGCTGCGTCCTCAACGGCGAAAACAGCGTTGGAGAGTTTTACTCGGTTGCCGTCACCAACAATTATCAGCAAGCCGACACCGGCACCAAGATGATCCACAATGGCAAGGGCAGCCGCTCGACCATCGTCAGCAAGGGTATCAGCGCGGGCCACAGCAACAACACCTATCGCGGGTTGGTTCGCGTGGCACCCAATGCCGAAGGCGTGCGCAACTTCACCCAGTGCGATTCTTTGCTGCTTGGGTCCTTAAGCGGCGCACACACCGTCCCCTATATCGAAGTGCGCAACCCAAGCGCGCAGATCGAACATGAGGCGACGACGAGCAAGATTTCGGACGACCAGATGTTCTACGCGATGGCCCGCGGCCTAAACGCCGAAGAAGCGGTCGCATTGATCGTCAACGGTTTTGCCAAGGAAGTGCTGCAGCAACTGCCGATGGAATTCGCGGTTGAGGCGCAGAAATTGTTGGGCATTTCGCTCGAAGGGTCCGTCGGATGACCCTTTATCCCGCGACGTCCGCACACAGTCTTTACGGAATTAATTGATAATGCTTCAAATAACGAACCTCCACGCCAATGTTGGCGAAAAGCCTATTCTCAAGGGCCTCACGCTCTCCCTCAACGCGGGCGAGATCCATGCGATTATGGGACCCAATGGCGCTGGAAAATCGACGCTGGGATATGTGCTGTCTGGTCGGCCAGGCTATGAAGTAACCGAGGGTTCAGTGACCTTCCACGGGAACGACCTCCTCGACCTTGAACCGCATGAGCGCGCCGCCGCTGGCTTGTTTTTGGGTTTTCAGTATCCAGTCGAAATACCGGGCGTGTCGAACGTCCAGTTCCTGCGCGAAGCATTGAACGCGCAGCGCAAGAACCGAGGCGAAGCGCCTTTATCGGGCGCTGAGTTCCTCAAGGTTGCGCGCGAACAGGCGGGCGCACTCGGTATGGATATGGACATGCTCAAGCGTCCGGTAAATGTGGGTTTTTCCGGCGGCGAGAAGAAGCGCAACGAAATGGTGCAAATGGGCATCATCAACCCCGCGCTCGCGATTCTTGATGAGACCGACAGCGGCCTCGACATTGACGCGCTTCGGACGGTTGGCGACGGCATAAACCGCATCATGCGCAAGCCTGATAAGGCCGTGTTGCTGATAACGCATTATCAGCGGCTACTTGATTATGTGAAGCCCGACTTCGTCCACGTCCTTGATAATGGCCGCATCACGCGGACCGGCGGCGCGGAACTGGCGCTGGAGCTGGAACGTGACGGGTATAAGGAATTGGCTGCTTGAATCGGAGTGCGCCCACACGGCACGACGAGGCATGGCGCTATAGCGACATTTCCGCTGTAGAGGCCGCGTGGCCATTGGCTGCGCCTGAAAGCATCATTGTGCCTGCAGGCGGCCACTTCGCGCGTACGATCTTGCAGGACACTGGATCCATCCACCAACTTGATATTGCCATCGGCAAAGGTGCAACTACCGCAATCCATGTGCTCAACATCGGTGGCGATTATGGCCGCGTTGAATTGAATATCACGTTGCATGAGGGCGCGGATTTCAAACTGGGTGCAGTGCAAATTGGCGGCGGCACCCAAAATCTCGAAATTGTTACCACCGTCACGCATGCCGAGCCCAAAGCGACGTCGTCGCAGATCGTGCGCTCGGTCCTCGCTGGCACCGCGACCGGAACCTATCTGGGCAAGGTCGCCGTCGCGCGCGATGCGCAGCTGACCGACAGCGTGCAGTCGGTGAAGGCCATGCTGCTTGACCGCAGCGCGACCGCCAACGCCAAACCCGAGCTCGAAATTTACGCCGACGACGTCAAATGTGCGCATGGCTGCGCAATTGGCGAGCTGGATGCGATGGGGCTGTTTTATCTGCAAGCACGTGGCATTGCGCCTGCGGATGCAAAGAAGCTGATGTTGCAAGCCTTTGTCGCTGGCGTTTTTGAGGACGCTGCGGATGAGGAGATGCTCACTGACGCCGCGTTGAAGAAATTGGGCGAATTGGTGTGAACGGGATCAAAAACCAGTTTCCAGGTTTAGCCAACAACTGGCATTATCTCGACACCGCTGCAACGGCGCAAAAGCCGCAGGTCGTGCTCGATGCGATGATGCGTGCAGGCGGAGTGGATTACGCAACCGTTCATCGCGGTGTGTATGCGCGGTCGGCGAATATGACTGTGGCATTTGAGGCGGCGCGGGATCGCGTTGCCCGCTTTATGGGTGCAGCTTCGTCCAATGAAATCGTTTTCGTGCGTGGTGCCACAGAGGGCATTAACTTGGTTGCGCAAAGTTGGGGCCCCGCGAACATAAAAGCGGGCGATCGCATCATGCTGAGCCAGTTGGAGCATCACAGCAATATCGTGCCGTGGCAAATGCTCGCCGAAAAGGTTGGCGCGCATATCGATGTTTGCCCGTTGACCGCAGACGGCCAAGTCGGCCTTGACTGGCTAGAGACGCATTTGACGCCCGCGCACAAGATGGTCGCGTTGGCGCATGTGTCGAACGTGCTTGGATCAGTGCTCGACGCTAGGCGCGCAGCAGATGCCGCGCATGCGGTTGGTGCAAAATTCTTGCTCGACGGCTGTCAGGCGGCACCGCGGATGCATTTGAACATGGCTGACCTCGCCTGTGATTTCTATGTCATGTCCGGACATAAATTATACGGCCCGACCGGTATTGGCGTGCTGTGGGCGCATGCCGATATGCTTGAAGCGATGCCTCCATGGCAAGGCGGCGGCGCGATGATTGACCGGGTTACATTTGAAAAGACGATCTACGCCCCTGCGCCTTCGCGGTTTGAGGCGGGTACGCCGATGATCATCGAGGTGATCGGCCTGCATACTGCCATCGACTTCATCGACAGCTTTGGCCCGGACGCGATTTTCGCGCACGAAAGCGCGCTTGCCGCGCAGGCGCGGGACGCCTTGCGTTCGATTAACGCGATCACTTTATACGGCCCTGAGCAATCGGCGGGGATTGTCTCCTTCTCGATGGAGGGCGTGCATCCGCATGACATCGGCACGATATTGGACGAAGAAGATGTCGCCATTCGCGCTGGCCACCATTGCGCGCAGCCGCTGATGGACCATTTGGGCGTACCCGCGACTGCGCGGGCAAGCTTTGGGATTTACAATGATGAAGATGATGTCGCGGCGCTGGTCCGCGGCCTCGAACGGGTGAAGAGGATTTTTGGATGAACGAGAACATCCGCATAGAAGAAGTAGACAGCGTGGAAAAGCCGCCGAAAGCCCGCGTTGGGAACGCACCGGAAACCCCCGAGCGCCAGAAGGACTATCTGGAGGGCTTTCTTGCGCAAAAGCCTGCCGTGTCCGCGCCAAGCGAGCCTGATGGCGATTTGTACGAGGCGGTAATCGCAGCGCTGAAGGAAATCTATGATCCGGAAATTCCGGTAAATATTTACGACCTTGGCCTGATTTACAATGTCGAGATCAATGATGGCCATGCGGTCGTTTCGATGACGTTGACCACGCCGAATTGTCCGGTTGCAGAATCGATGCCTGGCGAAGTTGAAATGCGCGTTGGCGCAGTTCCTGGCATTGGCGATGCCGAAGTGAACCTGGTCTGGGAGCCCGCATGGAGCCCAGCCAATATGACTGATGAAGCCCGTTTGGAGCTTGGAATGCTATGACCGATGTTAAAACACGCGCACGCCCTGCTGCTGTTGTCCTGACGCCCGCATCCGAAGCGCGGATTGCGGAACTAATGTCACAGGCACCCGAAGGCGCGATTGGCGTAAAACTCTCCACCCCGCGCCGTGGATGTTCCGGGCTCGCTTACTCGGTCGATTATGTAACTGCGGCAGTGGCGTTCGACGAGAAGATCGAGACGCCCGGCGGCGTGCTATACATCGACGGCGGTTCGGTTCTTTATCTCGTTGGCTCAATTATGGATTGGGTCGAGGATGAATTTGCCGCTGGCTTTGTGTTTACGAACCCGAATGCCACCGGAAGCTGTGGCTGCGGCGAGAGCTTTACGGTTTAGAAATCGAATTGCAGCCGGAAGGCAACGCCCACATCATCTGGCGCAGCGTCGAAATGGCCCGGCTCTTTCCGCCAGAACAGGTTTGACGAGAAATACCCGCCGTACATTGGCACGCCCCATACAAGCTCGCTGGCGATCTCCTGCCCCTTTGGTGCAAGCGAAAACTGGCGGACGCCGAATGTTGTGCCAAGCGTTGCATAATCATAAGCAACAGGCACGTTAAGTGCGAGCCCGCCGCGCGTGACGCGCAAGGGTTGCGCAATCCGGAACGCTAGACGGTCATTGCTCGCCAAGATATTACTGCCCGACACATCCATTGAGAAGGCGTTGCTATGCAGCACGCTTTGGCCTGTCAACGATCCGCCCGCATTGGCATAGGTCCAACCCTGCCGCCAGCTTGCGCTAAGCGACCAGGAGCCGAACAGTTTAACATCACCCCTGCCATCGACAAACACGCTGCGCGCGCCATTATGGCCGATAAAGTTGGCGAACCGAGCGCCTAGAATGGTCTCGTCTTCACGGATCCAATTTGTACCCACGGCCAATTTGGCTGGGCCAATCGGGCGATCTACGCCAAGCCCAACTGACGCATAAGGGTAGCGTTTTTGCGTGGTGCGGAAAAACATGGCGGCGCCGCGTTCAAACATCTGTGTCGCGCCGGTTTCGACATTCCCTGTCAGGCCGAAGCTACCAAGCTGATGGCGCATCGCGAAAGATTGATCTGGCGTCCTTTCGAGCCCCCCCTCCATGCGTGCATCTGTCGCGGTCAGGAAAGCGCCGCCAGACATGCCTTGCAAGGCCGCAACCTGTCCAGCGGCTGCTTGGCGAATGCCAAGGCTAAACCGCGTATCGCGCGCGATGGTGGCACTGATGCGGCCGGCTAATATACGCGCCTGGTTCTGCTGCCCATGGGACAGAGCCAGCGGCGCAAGCTCGGCACTGCCGCCATTGCGCGCGCTAATCGAAAAGGCGAGTTCAGTTGCTCCCCGCGACAGGCTGACCGAACGTCCTTGATCAACCACAGCAGGCGTAAGTCGCAGGCGCGGGGCGCTTGTGTGTATGCCTTCAGCAATGTTGATATCATAGGCGCGGCCATAGCTGTCGAGCACCACCGCCTGTAAAGGCCTATTGGACACAGCAACATCCCCCATAGGTACCGACGTCGTGCCACCATTCCCACTCAGCGGAACTGACATATTAGTGCCTGCGAGCGACGTCGTTCCGGCGGGCGCAAAGGCGCGCCCAATATCCAATACGCCACGTCCGTAAATCGCATCGGTGCCGGCAGCACCTTTATCACGCGCTGACGACAACAGTAGACTTACAATCTGTGCCCCCGTG
>CAIJLW010000005.1 GCA_903821685.1 uncultured Sphingomonadales bacterium
CGACATCGGTCCTGGCAAGGCGGCCTATACGGGCGTTGTCATTCCCGTGGTCGCGATGCTGCTCTCGACGATATTCGAAGGCTATGTCTGGTCAGCGCTGGCGCTGGCGGGCAGCGCGTTGGCGATGCTTGGTCTAATCGTTGCGATGCAGGCGCCTAAACCCAACCGGTAATGGGCATATCGCGGCTGCCAATTGAGCAGCCTTTTCGCTTTACCATTCGCGACACGGCGGTTCTCGGCGTAAAATCCGCGGGCCATCGGCGACAGGCCTGCCGCCTCGATCGACAACAAAGGCGGCCATTCTAGCTGCAGCAAGTCGCACGCATATTCGATAACGGTATTTTGCGAGGCAGGTGCATCATCAGCTATATTGTAGACGCCAGCAGGACCATCGAAGCTGGCGCGGACGGCCTCGACAATGTCGTCAACATGCACGCGGCTGAAAATCTGTCCCGGCATATCGATACGGTGCGCCTTGCCATCTGTGACCCGCTCCAGCGCAGAACGGCCGGGGCCATAAATGCCGGGTAAGCGAAAAACGCGCACATCATTGCGCAATGCCTGCCACGCAAGATCTGCTTGCGCGCGTGCGGTGCGGCGCCCTTCGCCCACGGGTGCGCTTTCATCGACCCACGCGCCGCCGGTGTCGCCATAAACACCCGTTGACGACAAATAGCCGGTCCATGAAACAGCGCTGGCAGCAATGGCCGCGCCATATTTTTGCAGCACAGGATCGCCGCCCTCCCCCATTGGCGGCACGCTCGACAGTATATGCGTTGCGTTATCGAACGCGGTCAGTACCGCCGCTTCATCATCAAAGGCAACGGCATCGCCGCCGCTCATCCGCCTTGTGCCTGTCACAAGCCAGCCATCGGCCCGCAGCCTATCGGCAAGGCGGGTGGCAGTGTAGCCCATTCCAAATATTAGTATATGTCGCTGCATGAACACCGGTTCGCAATCTAATGGCTTGCCGTCAAGCGCGGCAGTTGCGAATAGGTGCGGCGGGAGGAGACGCAAGCATGGCAGTTGAGGTGATACAATCAGGCGTGCTGAGCAGCGTTGCCCATGGCTTTCTCGGACGGATAGGCGGCGCGTCGACTGGAATCTATGCTGGGCTAAACGTAGGGCTTGGTTCGGAAGATGCGCGCGAAACCGTCATCGAAAATCGCCGACGCGCGGTCAACGCGGTCTTGCCCGACGCAAGGCTTGCCCGCGTCCACCAATTCCATTCCCCCGATGTTGTTCAAATTGGCCAAGACATTGCTGAGGTTGATCCGCCTCGGGGCGACGCGATGGTCACCGACCAACCTAATGTCCTTCTTGGCATAGTGACCGCCGATTGTGTCCCCGTTCTGTTTGCGGACGTCGAAGCCGGCGTAATTGGCGCGGCGCATGCTGGCTGGAAAGGCGCTATCGGCGGTGTGCTTGAAAATACCCTTAGCGCGATGGTACAACTTGGTGCGGAGGTCGACCAAATACGTTGCGCAATTGGCCCATGCATTTCGCAGAAAAGCTATGAAGTGGACGAGAGCTTCTTCCGCCATTTTATCATGCAAGCTGCGCCGAATGAACGCTTCTTCGCCGACGGCAAAGCGGGTCATTATCAATTCGATATTGAGGGCTATGTCGCGGCACGGCTGGCGGCGGCCGGCATGCGCACTGTCGCCTGTTTGGGCGAGGATACCTACAGCCAGCCGGACCGATTTTTCAGTTATCGGCGCAGCTGCCATTTGGGCGAACCGGGATATGGGCGCCAGCTTTCTTTGATTGGTTTACGCGCGTGAAGCCGGATAAAATAGGGTTTTGGGGCGGGCTTATCATCTTCGCCCTTATGCTTTTTTTACCAGCACCCGTGGGTATGGAGCCGTCTGCATGGCGTGTGGCCGCCCTCACTATCTTGATGGCAACATGGTGGATGACGCAAGCGCTGCCGCTGACGGTCACCGCATTGCTGCCGTTTCTCGCTCTCCCGTTGATGGATATCATGACCGCGCAGGATGTAGCGAAGGAATATTATTCACCTACATTATTCCTCATCCTTGGCGGCGCCTTCTTGGCGCTCACTATTGAGCGTACGGGCATGCACCGACGCGTTGCACTCGCCATATTGGGCAAATCGGGACATAGCGTCACGGGTCTTATGATAGCGTTCATGGGTTCAACCGCATTGCTCAGCATGGTGATGTCTAACACGTCGATTGCGCTGATCATGGTACCCATCGCGATAGCGGTGCTTGCGGCTGGCGGGACAAAGCCGGGAGAGACCGGCGGGCTGGCGGGCGCGCTGATCATGGGCGTTGCCTTTGCAGCGTCGATTGGCGGGCTTGGAACGCTTGTCGGGTCGCCGACCAACGCCATTGCTGCTGGCCTGGTGGAAAAGCAATTGGGTATCCAAATAAGCTTTCTGACATGGATGCTCTATGGACTGCCCGTTGTGATTGTCGGCGTGCCTTTATGTGCCTTCATCCTTTTACGGGTTCAAAATGTCACGGCAGGCAGTTTTGACGTCGATGCCGCGCGGGCATCCATCGGCAAGGCTCGTCCGATGTCCGTGGCCGAAAAGCGGCTCGTCCCAATATTCCTGTTGGTCATTGCCATGTGGATTGCCCAGCCTTTGCTGGAACCGCTACTGCCCAAAGGCGGCATCACCGATGGCAGCATTGCCATCGGTGGGTCGCTATTGCTGTTCCTGATACCCGATGGCACCGGGCGACCATTATTGACTTGGCAAGAGGCCGATCGCGCGCCGTGGGGTGTCATCATGATGTTTGGGGGTGGTTTGGCATTGGCGGCGGGGATCACGCAGTCAGGGCTCGCTGCGTGGCTTGGGGAGGTGCTTCAGCCCTTATCCGCAGTGCATCCGGTTATCATTGCAATTGCGCTGACGGCTTTGGTCATTTTGATAACCGAATTTGCCAGTAATGTTGCAACCGCCAGCGGGGTGCTGCCTGTTGTGGCTGGCCTTGTTGCGGCAACCGGCGCCGACCCATGGTTGATGGCGATGGCCGCATCCATGGCCGCAAGCTGGGGCTTTATGATGCCATCAGGTACGGGACCCAACGCGATTGCGTGGGCCAGCGGACATATTGCTTTGCCCAAAATGGTGAAGGCAGGGTTTTTGCTGGATGTAGCAGGAATACCATTGATTGTTGGCGTCGTCTGGTTCGTCGGTCAGTTACGGATGCTGTAATTTGGTTCAGTCTACGCGGCGCTGGTTTAGCTTTTAGCAACGCGCCAATCGAGGATTGGCCAGCCCCGGGTTTCCGCCAGCCGCGACAGCGGACCATGGGGGTTGGTGGCAAAGGGTTCGTCGGCAAAACTGAGCAGAGGCGCGTCGGAAACATGGTCTGAATAGGCACGAATATGGCACGTTGCACGGTCGAGACCGTGGCTCTCCATCCAGTCTTTGACGCGCGCAAGTTTTGCCGCATCATAGCAGTTATGCCCATCGATGCGCGCCAGCACATGCCCGCTGCTATCGGTTGACAGGTCGGTGGCGATAACATCGTCAAAGCCAAGCCGCTTGGCAATCGCCTCGACATATAAACGATAAGAGGCTGTCGCCATCACATGACGATAGCCAGCTGCCTTTTCCTCGGCCACGCGCGCCAAAAGCTGTGGGTACACGTTTTTGCCAACCACCAGATCAGCGTGGCTTTCAAGATATTTGGCAAATCGGGCCTTGGGCACGCGGCGACCAATCAACAGTATTTGCGCAAATTGTTTAAGCCGCGCGCGGTCCCAGACTCTCAACGCATAGAGCGCCAAGCCAAGCGGCAAGAGCGGTGAGAGGAACAATCTCCACGGTGACTTGTTAAACGCCATATGCAAAAGGAACCCATTATAGGTCGCGCGCCGCGTGACGGTTTTGTCCATATCATATATGGCGAGCAAGGTTACTTTGGAATCAGTCATCATATAGTTACAGGCATTTTCTTAAGCAAAACGTCTACAGGCTTGTGATAGTTCTTATTATACGCCAGTTATATGGTCATGGCTAACCCTGCAAATTTTGTTGTAGAAGACAGCCCCGGAGGCGGACGCATTGTCCGCTTGTCGGGTAGTTTTGTCATCGCTTCAATCGGTGACGTAGATGGCCAATTGCGCGATGTAACGGGCCCGGTGTCTCAAATCGACCTTTCAGCCGTCGACCAGATGGATACCGTGGGTGCATGGCTGGTACATCGGACGGCCAAATTTTATGCCGCTGACATCACCGGATGTGCCAAAGATGCAGGTCGCTTGATTAATGCCGTGAGCGGCGTTGATGCGGCGGACGCAGTTCCAAGACCGCATGTGTCATCACTCAATCACTTTTTGGCTGAAGTTGGCGGCGGCGTGGTGGTCGGTATTACCACGCTTTTACAATTCCTTGGTTTTGTCGGACAAGTGGTGAAGGCATTCTTCATCTTGATGATGAATCCAGGCCGCTTTCGCTGGCATGCCGTCGTGCAGCATTTCGACATGGTGGGCGTGCGCGCGCTTGGCATTGTTGGCCTGATGAGTTTCCTTATCGGAATCGTTATCGCACAGCAGGGTGCAGTCCAACTGCGGCAATTTGGTGCCGAGATATTTACCATCAACCTCATCGGCCGACTGACACTGCGAGAATTGGGCATTCTGATGACAGCAATCATGGTCGCTGGGCGCTCGGGCTCTGCCTTTGCCGCCCAAATCGGTACGATGAAAATCACCGAAGAGATCGACGCCATGCGCACAATTGGCGTTGTTCCAGCCGAGGCACTGGTTGTGCCCCGCGTGATAGCCTCCGTGATTATGATGCCCTTGCTTGGTATTTACGCATCCTTGATGTCGATTATTGGCGGCGGCATATTGTGCTGGATCGTCTTGGATATACCGCCCGCCACTTTTGTTCAGCGGTTGCGTGAAGTGACGCCCCTAACCGACTTCTGGGTTGGAATGATCAAGGCGCCCATATTTGGCGCGATCATCGCAATGGCCGGTTGTTTTCAAGGCATGCAGGTCAAAGGCAATGCCGAGGACGTTGGGCTAAAAACCACTGCAGCGGTCGTTCAAGCTATTTTCCTTGTGATTGTACTCGACGCATTTTTCGCCGTATTTTTCAGCGAAATTGGCTGGGGTTAGGCTATGGACCAGCCAAACATCATTTCTGTGACTGGCCTATGCAACAGCTTTGGCGATCAAGTCATTCACCAGGACCTCAACATCGAAGTCCGCCGCGGCGAGATACTAGGCGTAGTTGGCGGGTCAGGCACAGGCAAGTCTGTGCTCATGCGATCGATAATCGGCCTGCAAGAACCTGTCGCCGGACAAATCCGTGTCTTTGATCAGGGCATGGTCGGCAAAGAGGAAGACGAGGCAACCGACGTCAGACGGCGCTGGGGCGTGTTGTTTCAAGGCGGCGCATTGTTTTCGACTTTAACCGTTGCGGAAAATATTCAGGTGCCGTTGCGCGAATTCTATCCAGAGTTCAGCAAAGACCTGCTCGACGAGATCGCCCGGTACAAAATCTTTTTGAGCGGCCTTCCTCCAGAAGCAGCGCATAAATATCCGTCAGAGCTATCGGGTGGTATGCGCAAGCGTGCAGGTCTAGCCCGTGCCTTGGCGATGGATCCTGAATTGTTGTTTCTGGATGAACCAACTTCTGGCCTTGACCCAATTGGCGCTGCCAATTTCGATAATTTAACGCGCGATTTAAAGGAAACATTGGGCCTAACAGTTTTTCTGATAACGCATGATCTTGATACGTTATATGCGATATGTGACCGTGTGGCCGTTTTGGCAGACCAAAAAGTTATTGCTATTGGCGCCATTGAAGAATTGCTGGCTATCGATCATCCTTGGATCAACGCATATTTCAGCGGCCCACGCGGACGCGCGGCACGCCGCGGCCATAGCGACCAAAATGACAAAGTACGTGCGGAAATGCAGCAACGAGGAAGGTCATAAGGCAGTACGATGGAAACCAAATCCAACTATGTGATGGTGGGTGCTGTCACCCTTCTACTTCTGGTGTTGCTTGCGGCATTCACGGTGTGGCTTTCGCGCCTGGGCGATAGCGACAAGAAAGAATATGACATATTCTTTCAGCAATCGGTCAATGGCCTTGCCAAAGGTTCTAGCGTCACATTCTCTGGTGTCCCTGTGGGCCAAATTGAAAGCATAGAATTATGGGAGCCTGATCCCAATTTTGTGCGTGTGCGCATCAGCATCAAGCAGACAGTTCCTGTGCTGCAGGGAACAACAGCGACGATTAACGGCGTTGGCTTTACTGGCGTGTCTGAAATACAGCTTGATGGTGCGGTAAAGGGGGCGCCTGCCCTGATCTGCCCTGATGCCAATCCGAAGGCTGCCTGCCCCACCGGCGTTCCAGTAATCCCCACAACGCCTGGCGCGTTGGGCGAACTGTTGAACAATGCGCCGTTGCTTTTGGAGCGGCTCTCAACACTCACTGAACGGCTGACCAATATTCTGTCCGATAAAAACCAACAGTCCATCGAACAAATTCTCGATAATGTTGAAAGCCTGTCGGGCACATTGGCGACACAAGGCCCTGACTTGCGCGCAGCAATTCAAGAATCTCGCATTGCCCTGCAAAAGGCGGGTCTTGCCGCAGACGAAATTACCAAAATGGCGGGTACCACAAACAGGCTGCTCGATAGCGATGGCCGCCCGATGTTGGACGAATTGCGCAGGACACTTCGGTCCGCAAATGGCAGCTTAGCCGCATTGGAAACAACGTTGAACAATGCCAATCCGGCGATCGAAACACTTAATACGCAGACTTTGCCCGAAGTCACAAAACTGGCACGTGATCTAAGAGAGCTAACTGGATCATTAAAATCCGTGACTGAGAAAGTGGATCAAGGCGGCCTTGGCAGCGTCGTTGGCAGCCCCGCCTTACCAGATTATAAACCCGGCAGCAGGAACCAGAAATGATGTTCAGCATAAAATTCGGCCCACGCATCGTTGCGCTACCCCTCATCCTTGCACTTGGCGGGTGCGTAAGCTTCGGCGGAAAGGCGCCTGCGTCCATGCTTGTACTGACCGCTGACAATGTTGTGACCGCAGGCGTTGCGCGCACAGCCCTGGCAACAGAAGCCTTGGTCATTCAGACGCCAGATGTACCGCGCAAATTGGATACCAACCGGATACCTGTCCAGATTAATGCCAGCAGCATCGCCTATCTAAAGGATGCATTTTGGGCGGATAAGCCAGCCCGATTGATGCAATCCCTGTTGGTGGAAACCGTGTCTGCAAAGAGCGGCAACCTCGTGCTCAATGAAATCGATGCAGGCGGCAAAGCGCCGCGGTCCTTGTCGGGTAGTTTAATTGAGTTTGGCATTGACGCCTCTTCCAACGAGGCGGTTGTGGTTTATGATGCGGTAAAAATCATGCGTGGCAGCGTAACAGAAAAGCGCAGATTTGAAGCCCGCAAACGCATAGCCGCAATCGAAGCTGCGCCAGCGGGCGCTGCGCTAAATTCCGCCGCCAACGATGTTGCCGTCCAAATCGCCGATTGGGTAAACTAAACTTTTAGGGACCGAAGCCCTCAGGTTTTGGCCAATCTTTTGCGTATGTTGCCATGACCTTGAACAAGGCGCCCATAGATTCCCGATGCACCAGCCGTTTGCGTGCGGCATTGATATCAGCGGCCCGGTCGGGGTGCGCCCCCATTAAGCTTTGGGCGCGCTGGTCAATACCAAGACCGGAAAGCCAGGCCCCTTGACCCGTTGGTCCCGCGACTGCCAAGCCGCTGTTTTCGGCACGTCGTGCGAGATCAAGAAAGTTAACATGGGCCGTCAGATCGCAATTGCCGGGGTCGGCAAATGGGTCGGCATATTGGTGGTTTCGAACCGCCTGTAACGTGCTGCCAAGGCCTGGCTGGGTATAGCCATAATCAATCGTCAACATTGCCCCACCCCGTTGCGCCAACCGGTGCGATAGCGTCTGCATGATAGCAGCAGCATCAGGGCAGGTTTCGTAAATACTGCCAACGGCAGCAACGCGAAAATGCTCAGGAATTGCAGTATAGGCAATAGGCGCGCCCGGCATTGCGGCAAAGCGTGACCCACGATCACGCACGACCACGCGCTCCTGCCAACCGGCATGCGATAATATCATCTGCCGAACAGGCAGTGCGTCAAAAAACTCGTTTGCCACAATGAACATAGGCGCATCGGACGGCAAGCTATCCAGATTGTCGTGGAAGTTTGCATGCGGCACGGCTTGGGATTGCTTGGCGCGCAACGTCGGGCTGTTTTCCAAAAAGTGGGCCGAAGGCTCCCATCCAAAACGCTTCATGGTCCGAAGCGCATCCGCCGCCAGCGTCCCCCGACCCGGACCAAGCTCGACATAATAGCAGCCAGATGGGCTCCCGTGGCGCAGCCAGATGTCACTCAGCCATATGCCTACCATTTCGCCGAACATCTGGGAAATTTCGGGGGCAGTGATGAAATCGCCAGCCGCGCCAAGCGGATCAGCGCCGCCATAATAAGCGGTATTGGCTACGCGCATATATTCGGCAATGCTGATGGGGCCGGACGCCTCTATCTGCTGCGCAAGGCGAAGTGCTGTCTGATCTGTGTCAGGCGGCACTGTTACTGCCGGCCATGCCTTCGGCGCGCTGCTTGCGGGCACCTGCGGTCAACAACAGGAACAGGCCCACCAATATCATCGGAATGGTCAACCACTGTCCCATACTCAGGCCGCTTGCTTCCACCAGCCACTGAAGCTGCTGGTCGGGCTCCCTGAAAAACTCGATGGAAAACCGGGCTGTGCCATAAATTATTGCGGCCATACCCGTCAGGAACCCGGGCCTATACCGCGCCTTGGTTTTCCAAAATAATGGCCACAATATCGCCGCCATCAAAAGCCCTTCAAGCAAAGCTTCATAAAGCTGGCTTGGGTGGCGCGGCAAATCACCGCCATTGGGAAAGACGACGGCCCATGGTACGTCGGTGACGCGGCCCCAAAGCTCATCATTCACAAAGTTCGCAAGGCGCACGAGGAATATCCCAAAAGGTACGACGCAGGCGACATAATCGCAGACCCGTAAGAAAGAGAGCTTATGCTTGCGCGCCAAAAGCCAGATCGAAAATATGATGCCAATTGCGCCGCCATGAAACGACATCCCGCCTTCCCACAATTTGAAGACATCCATAGGGTTCTGCAAAATAGATGGTTGGTAGAATAAAATATAGCCAATCCGACCGCCCAAAATGATGCCCAAGGTGGCGTACAGGATTATATCATCGGCTTGCTCACGTGACATGGGCGCGCCGGGACGTGCGAGCAATTTCAGCAACATCCAATAACCAAGCAAGATGCCAACCAGATACCCAAGCGAGTACCAACGGATTTGGAAGAAGCCCAAATCAAGCGCAACAGGACCTACGCCAAGGTCGGTAAACTGAATAAAGCCAGCGGCAGTTGAAATAATCTCGAATGACACAATATTTCCTTAGGATCTTTTGACATTCCTATAGAGCCAAATAGAAGGTGCACAAAGCGTTTAGGAGAGAATCATATGCCGACCCAATTGGACCTTGCAATCAACGCCACCATCGCGCGTCTGATGGATAATGATGGCCCATTATCGATCACCTATGCTGAGAAATATGGCGTACAAATGCCGGTTTTCGCCAAAGCGCCCGGAAATATGTCGGACTATCTGACATTTTTCTGTGCCACCCATGCGGACAAAGAATTTCTGGTCGATGGAGATATCCGGTTAAGTTTCGCAGAAACTTATGGTGCGGCACGCGCATTGGCGGGTGGATTGGTCGATGGTTACGGGCTCCAAAAAGGGGACCGCGTTGGGATCGCCGCGCGCAATTCGGCCAACTGGATTGTCGCTTATATGGCTATTGTTATGGCAGGTGGTGTTGCCACTTTGCTCAATGGCTGGTGGCAAGGCGGCGAACTTGCCGAAGGCATTCGTATGGTCGGCTGCCGCTTTGTCCTTGCCGATACTCAACGCGCCGCGCGAATGGCGGAACAGGATCTTGGCGGATGTGAATTGCTCATCATAAACCATGATTCACTTCCATTGGATGGCTTATCCGTTTTGACTGCAAAGGGCGGTGGTGCGGACACCCCACTACCCACGATCGATCCGCTCGATAACGCCACAATTTTATATACATCGGGTTCGACGGGACAGTCCAAGGGGGCCGTGTCGGACCACCGGGCCGTCGTCCAAGGCGCAATGAGCTATGTCGGGCAAACGCTTGTGTTTTTCGATCTTTTGTCTTCGACTGGCCAGGCAATGCCCGCGCAACCTTCAGCTCTCGTAAACGTGCCCTTGTTCCACGTCACCGCATCGATACCTTTGGTGCTGCAAAGCTTCGCCATTGGCCGCAAGCTTGTGTTGATGCCCAAATGGGACGCCGAAGAGGCAATGCGCATCATTGAAAAGGAACGGATCAGCTATTTCGTTGGTGTTCCATTGATGAGCATTGAGCTTGCAACGCATCCGGCACGGCATAAATATGACCTAACAAGCTGCACCGCATTTGCAGCGGGCGGCGCACCTCGCCCTGTCGAGCATGTCAAAAAAATTCGCAAGGAAATGAGCTGGGGCTATCCGTTATTGGGTTATGGCCTCACCGAAACCAATGGCGTTGGCTGCGGTAACTTTACGGACAATTATCTTGAAAAGCCTGCCAGCACCGGTCCAGCGACAAAACCAATCGTCGAAGTCCAAATGCTTGATGATGATGGCAACATTTTGCCACAGGGTGAGCGCGGTGAAGTCGCTATTCGCACGATTGCCAACTTCAACGGCTATTGGAACAATGAAGCAGCGACGCGTGATGCCTTTACCGCCGATGGATTTTTCCGGACGGGCGACATCGGGTATCTGGACGAGGACGGCTATCTGTTCATCGTGGATCGCAAGAAAGACATCATCATCCGTGGCGGCGAAAATATTAGCTGCCCCGAAGTTGAAGCTGCGGCTTATGAACATGATTCCATCGTCGAGCTATCCGTGTTCGGCATCGCTGATGAAAAATATGGCGAGGTTCCGGGTATTGTCTACCAGACAAAGGACGGCGTGACGCTGACGGAAGAAGAGCTGAAGGCCTTTTTGGCACCGCGCCTTGCGCCGTTTAAAATGCCTGCGCATTTCTGGCAAGTAGATGAACCATTGCCACGATTGGGCACGCAGAAGATTGACCGGGTAACGCTGCGGCGGGAATATAATGCCAAGATCTCTGCTTGATGCTGACATGGTGCCACTTGGCGACTAAGGTCGCCTGATGGCATCAACAGCGGAACGCATTAGCAAACAGCGCGATATTATCGATCGAAGCGCGCTTGCGGAAAAAATTGAGGGCGTGGTGCGGGAAACTGGCGCGCAAGCGCGGCGTCCGCACGTCCTCGAAATTCTGCAATCCGCGCTTGCCGAAGGTCGCGCCGAAATTAAGCGACGCTTGGGCGAACACCCGTCGCAGGGCTATCACGCTTCGGCTGAACAGGCATTCTTGATAGATCAGATTGTCCGGCTGATTTATGATTATGTGACCGTGCACGCATACCCCTCCGCGAACCGCACTGCATCAGAACGGATAGCGGTACTTGCGGTCGGCGGGTACGGTCGCGGCGAAATGGCGCCGCACAGCGACGTCGATATCGCCTTTGTTACCCCCTACAAGCGCAGCTCGTGGACAGAGCAAGTAGTGGAGGCGATCCTCTATTTATTGTGGGATCTCGGCCTGAAAGTTGGCCAGTCTAGCAGATCCTTAGATGAAACCGTGAAAATGGCGCAGGAGGATTTGACCATTCGCACAGCCTTGCTGGAAAGCAGGTTCGTGTGGGGCGACCGCGGGGTGTATGAAGAAGCATCGCTGCGCTTCTGGAAAGAAGTGGTGGGCAATACGGCACCAGATTTTGTCCGTTTGAAAATGGCAGAGCGCGATGACCGGCACAAGCGCATGGGTGACAGCCGATATGTGGTGGAACCAAATGTCAAAGATGGCAAAGGCGGGCTTCGCGATCTGCATACGCTGTATTGGATCGGAAAATACGTCCACAAAGTGCCTGCTGCGTCTGAACTTGTGCACGTCGGCCTGCTGACTGCCGACGAATATAACCGCTTTAGAAAAGCCGAAAATTTCCTGTGGTCAGTAAGATGCCATATGCACAATATAACAGGCCGCGCAGAAGAACGCCTGACATTTGATTTGCAGCGCGATGTGGCTGAAATAATGCAGTTTGCCGATCGCCCCGGCCGTTCAGCGGTAGAACGGTTCATGCATTATTATTTCCTGAACGCAAAAACGGTCGGCGACGTCACGGGGCTGTTTCTTGCACATTTGGACGAGGCCATGGCGCAAAAAGGCCGCCGTTTCATTCCAAGTTTCGTCCGCAAACCACGCAAGCTCAATGGCTTTCAACTGGACAGGGGTCGGCTCGCCTTGCCCGATGACG
>CAIJLW010000006.1 GCA_903821685.1 uncultured Sphingomonadales bacterium
CACCAGTGACGATGTCGCTGAACCAGTAGAAACAAATCCATCTGGCGAGATTGTTGTAACCGCCGAGCGCATTCGGGGGTCAGTGGACACCGACGTGCCACCGGTTGAGGAGTTGAACGAAGCAGACATTGCGGCCGTTGGTGCATCTTCATTGACCGACTTGGTCGCCGCAGTGGCACCACAGGCCAATTCCGGACGTGGCCGCGGCGGCGGCATGCCCATCATATTGCTTAATGGACAACGCGTTTCGGGATTTCGCGAACTTCGGGACTTGCCGCCCGAAGCCATTCGGCAAGTTCAAATTTTCCCCGAAGAAGTAGCGTTGAAATATGGCTTTCGTCCTGACCAGCGAGTCATTAATTTCATCCTTAAAGATAACTTTGCGTCCTTTGCTACGGAAATTGAGCATGCGCAGCCCGAAGACGGCGGCTTTGGTAGCAATGAATTTGAAGCCACGTTAACACGGATCGGAAGCAAGACGCGGTTCAACCTTGATATTGAACTGGAAAGATCAACTGCACTGACGGAATCGGAGCGCGACTTGATTGGGTCGGGTGGTTCACTTTTGGCCCGCGGCGGCAATGTAAGCGGCCTTGGCCCCAACGGCGAAATTGCACCAGCACTCAGCGTTCTGGCCAGAAGTCGTGTGACGCAAGCCGGAATACCTTTAGGCATTACCAACCCATCGCTGTCACAATTTGCGACCACTGCAAACCGCTTAAACGATAGCAATATCGGAGATGTCCGCACGTTGCTTCCCCGCACCGAACGGCTTGAAGTCAACGGCACATGGAGCAAGGCGCTTGGACCGCAAACTATTCTGTCGCTTAACGCCAACTATGCACTGAACGGTAGCGAATCTTTGCTTGGCTTGCCTGGTACTAGCTTTGTCTTGCCGGGTAACAATCCGTTCTCCCCATTTGGGCAGGATGTGACAATCAGCCGCTATTTCGACGCACCACGCCCACTGGAGCGCGAAAGCGAAACCAATGTGTTCCAGACTGGTAGCACATTCAACCATACGCTTGGCAGCTGGCGTTGGACAGTGACGGGCAATTATGCGCGCACCGCAAATCAAACACGCACCACACGAAATGCCGATTTCACAGCTTTGCGTGCTGGCGTTCTTACCGGAACAGTTAACCCTTTCGCCCCTGATTTTGGAGCGAACTTGCTGTTCCTCGCCCCCGATCTCGCCAGCAGCCTGAACCAGAATATGGATGTACGCAGCACGCTTGCAGGAACAGCGCTGAAATTGCCGGCGGGCGACGTGCAAATGACCTTTGCCTCAGGCTTCACGCGGCAAATGCTGGACAGTGAAACATGGCGCTCATCGGTTATCAATAACGTGGCGCTGCGCCGGAATATCATGAACCATTCAGTCAACGCTGAACTGCCGCTCACTAACCGGGACTTCGGCCTTGGCTCGGTGATTGGCGAATGGGCAATCAACGGCAATATTGGGTACAGCCACCTATCCGACTTTGGCCAACTGTTGGACTACGGCGCTGGCCTGCGGTGGGCCCCTGCCCGCAATTTGACCTTTCAGGCGTCCATTACTGGCGACGAAAACGCGCCCGGAATTGGCCAACTCGGCAACCCGACTTTGGTTACACCCAATGTTGCCACCTATGATTTCACCCGCGGGGAAAGCCTGTTCATTAACGTGATTACTGGCGGAAACCCTGCCCTTATCGGCGAAAAGCGCCGCGATCTTATCCTGAACGCCAACTGGACACCGAAATTCATCAAGGATTTCGCACTTCAGTTTAGTTATTTCAAAAACAACAGCCGCAATACGACCGCCGCACTCCCTTTGCTCACGCCAGAAATCGAAGCCGCCTTCGCTAGCCGCGTTGTGCGCGATGTAGATGGCCGCTTGGTAAGTATTGACCAACGCCCCGTCAATTTCGACCGCGAAACATCGCAACGCATCCGTTGGGGCTTTAATGTGTCGGGTAGCATTGGCGCTGCGCCAGCCGCCAGAGGGCCTTTTGGCGGCCCTCCCGGTGCAGGAGCATCCCGAGGCCCAGGCGCTGCCACAAGCGCCCCTGCTGGCGCCCCACGTGCCAGCGGCGGCCGAGGATTCGGTGGCGGCGGTGGATTTGGCGCCGGTGGTGGGCAACCAAGCCGCTGGAATATCGCGTTGTACCACACATACCGTATTCAGGAAGAAATCCTCATTCGCCCAGGCGTACCGATTTTGGACTTGCTCAATGGTTCAGCCACAAGCAGCAATGGTGGCGCGGCACGGCATGAAGTCGAGCTTTCGGGCGGTATGTTTCACAAGGGCTTCGGTTTGCGCCTGCAAGGAACCTACAAGAGTGGGACAACTGCCAAGGGCACCGGCCTTCCCGGCAGTAACGATCTAAAATTTAGTGACATCGCCGCCATCAACATGTTTCTGTTTATCAATCTCGACCAACAAGCCCGCGTGGTTAAGGCTGTACCCTTCCTCAAAGGAAGCCGCATAACATTGCGTGTCGAAAACATCCTGAACGATATCGTCGATGTGCGCGACCAAAATGGCAATGTACCGCTGGGTTATCAACAAGGCTATATCGACCCACGCGGCCGTGTCTTTGAATTGAGCGTTAGAAAGCGGTTCTAAGTCGGCCGTTTGACCGGCCAATCGCGAACGAATATCGGCCATCAAATAAAAGGTGCATCCCTAAAAAAACCCCGCCGGAATCGCTTCCGGCGGGGTTTTTTAAACTTAACGAATGTTAAGATTTACATGCCGCCATGGGCCAAGGCTGCCAATAGAAGCAAGGCCACGATGTTCGTGATCTTGATCATTGGGTTTACAGCAGGTCCAGCGGTGTCCTTATAAGGGTCACCGACGGTGTCGCCGGTTACGGCTGCTTTATGGGCCTCCGAACCTTTGCCGCCATGGTGGCCATCTTCGATGTATTTCTTGGCATTGTCCCATGCGCCGCCGCCCGATGTCATCGAGATAGCAACGAACAGTCCGCCGACGATCACACCAAGCAGAAGCGCGCCAAGAGCCGCAAAGCCCTGTGCTGAGCCTGCGACCCAGCTGATCACGAAATACACCACGATTGGTGCCAGTACCGGCAGCAACGAAGGAATGATCATTTCGCGGATCGCCGCCTTGGTCACCAAATCAACGGTGCGGGCATAATCGGGCTTCGACGTGCCATCCATGATCCCGGGGTTGCTGGCGAATTGGTCACGAACGTCCTTCACGACTTCACCGGCTGCCTTGCCGACTGCAGTCATGCCCATCGCTCCGAAGAGATATGGCAACAACGCACCCAGCAGCAGACCGACGATGACGTAAGGGTTCATCAGGGTGAAATCGACGCCGCCTTCTGCAAGGCCGAGCTTTTCAGAGTAGAAGGCCAAGTCAGCGGTATACGCACCGAAAAGAACGAGTGCCGCCAGAGCCGCTGAACCGATGGCATAGCCCTTGGTCACGGCCTTGGTAGTGTTACCCACTGCGTCGAGCGCATCGGTCTTTTCACGGACTGATTTATCCATTTCCGACATTTCAGCGATACCGCCTGCGTTATCGGTGACTGGCCCATAAGCGTCCAGCGCGACGACCATACCGGCCAAAGCCAACATCGAGGTTGCAGCGAACGCAATACCGATAATGCCTGCCAACTGGAACGAGACGACGATACCAACACAGATAACCAAAGTCGGCAATGCTGTTGATTCAAGGCTGATCGCCAGTCCCTGAATGACGTTGGTGCCGTGACCGGTTTCCGATGCCTTGGCAATAGAACGAACCGGACGGTAGTTGGTGCTGGTATAATATTCGGTGATCCAGACCAGAAGCCCGGTGACGGCCAAGCCAACCATCATGGCATAGAACAATGTCCAACCAGTGAAACCGCCGGTGCTATAGGTCACTACGGCATTCATATCGCCGCCGAGCGTCTGATATGTGACATAACCAATCGCCGGAATCGAAGTGACTGCGGTGACCAGAAAGCCCTTATACATCGCACCCATGATGTTGGTACCGCCGCCCAAACGGACGAAAAAGGTTCCCAAAATCGAAGTCAGAATGCAGATACCACCAACAACCAGTGGCAACGACATCAGGTTCAACAGCTCAGCTGCTGGCATCGCAGCTGGCATCAACAAGGCAAGCAAAACCATCGTTGCGCCAATGGTCACAACATAGGTTTCAAACAAGTCGGCCGCCATACCAGCACAATCGCCAACGTTATCGCCGACATTATCGGCGATCGTCGCAGGGTTGCGGGGGTCGTCCTCAGGAATATTTGCTTCGACCTTACCAACTAGGTCAGCGCCGACATCCGCAGCCTTGGTAAAAATACCACCGCCCAGACGCGCAAATATCGAAATCAGTGATGCGCCAAACGCCAATGCCAGCAAACCGTCGATAACCGGACGGCTGTTCGGCAGGTTCATCGCGACTTCGGTCAGGTAATAGAAGAAACCGGCAATCGCGAGCAACGCAAGGCCAGCAACGAGCATACCGGTGATCGCACCGGCATTAAACGCCATTGTCAGGCCTTTTTGAAGGCTTTCGCTGGCAGCCTGCGCAGTGCGAACGTTGGCGCGAACCGAGATATTCATCCCGATAAAGCCGGTCGCACCAGACAACACAGCGCCAAGGACGAAACCGACCGCAGACAGCGGCCCGAGGAACACACCGACCAGAACCGCAACGATGACGCCAACAACAGCGATAGTGCGATATTGGCGGGCCAGA
>CAIJLW010000007.1 GCA_903821685.1 uncultured Sphingomonadales bacterium
ACCGTTACCACCATCGGCGGAGGCGACACGACCGGAGGCTCGATCTGCTTTTCAGGCTCAGGTGGCGGCTCTTCTTCTTCGGGTGGCTCTTCTTCTTTCACGTCGACCACAGTCATTTTTTCCTTGATGGCAATGACCGCATCATATGCGAGGCCCGTCACCAAGGCATAACCCAGAAAGGCGTGAAGAAGGAGTACAATGACGACAGAAACCAAACGGTTCGTGCTCATCCCATCTTGATCAGCATATGCCATGCGGAAACAACTCTCCTACCTTCAAAACAAAACAGTAAATTAAAGCAGCATGTCTTCACATGCCTCTTATTTACCCGTGCGATATCGAAAACTCTTTTTTTTGCTCGATTCCACGGGTCATTAGCCAACGATATCATGCCAAGCAATCCAGATTCTGCGTTTCACCTACAATTCATGGACAGAACGGCTTTATGCTACAATATGATGACCGTGGATTCGCGGTCAAAGGGCGGCCAAGCAAAGGGAAGTTTAATGCGATTAATGCACGCGAGAATAAGTTTGTTTCTGATTTTTCTGGGACTTGGCGCCGAGGTATCAGCGCAAAACTCGATTGTCTCCCCAGCGGAATTTAGCATTGAAGCTGAACAAGCAAGCTATGCAGACATTGCCGATTTAGTGGTAATATCTTCTCTAATCGTCGACGTTACGGTGCGTGACGTTAAAAAAATTTCGGCAGACCAAGCCGTTGGCGTACCTACGACGCTCCAGCGCTTGCTCGTCAATGCTGACGTCATAGCGTTGATTCGCGGCGACGGCGGCACCACCCCGCGCGTACGTTTTCTTCTTGATATGCAAAAAGATGCGAAGGGAAAAATTCCGAAATTAAAGAAGCGGCGCATGTTCCTGTTCGGGCGAGAAGTCGTCAATCGTCCAGGCGAGATCCAGTTGTCGCGCCCAAACGCGTTGGCACTATTCAGCCTCAATAACGACGCGCTGGTGCGTGATATCACGAAAGAAGCCGTTCAATTGAATGCGCCGCGGCGCATTATGTCGATTGCAAATGCCTTTCACAGTGTGGGAACCATGTTGGGCGAAGGCGAAACACAGATATTTCTTAAAACGGATACGGATCAGCCTTTGACCCTGACCGTGCTCAGTCGGCCCGGCCAGCAAAAACAATGGGCGGTATCGACCGCTGAAGTCATCGACGCCTCGGCAACCGCGCCGCAACGTTTTACGTTATTATGGTATCGCCTCGCATGCGGGTTGCCCCGTGATCTTCCCGCAGACCGAATCGAAGCGGCAAGTAGCGAGATTGCAGGACGGGCCGAGGCTGATTACAAATTCATTTTAGACGCACTCGGGCCGTGTGGTCGCAAACGATAAAGAGACAGAAGCTCATCGGCTACAATAAACTTAAGAATCGTAAAACTGACCCTTGAAGTTTGTCGTCAACGCGATGCGCCCGGCACCCACAGAATGTCGCCGCCACGCGACGCGTTAATCAACCTGCATAGTGTAAAAAGATAATCCGATAAGCGGTTGAGATAACTCAGTGCCTGCGGGTTAATCGCCACATCAAGCGATGCTGCGACCAATGCACGTTCCGCACGGCGCGCAATCACCCGCGCCATGTGCATATACGCGGCAGGTACGCTGCCACCCGGCAGGATGAAACTGGTAAGCGGCAGAAGGTGCGCATTGGCATTATCAATCGCCGCCTCAAGCCATTCGACCTGTGACGCAACTACGCGCAATTCCATAGGTGAGGGCACAAAACTCTCCCCTGGCGTCGCGATGTCGGCGCCGAGGTCAAACAAGTCATTTTGAATGCGGCGCAACTCGATTACCAAGGGCGAATGACCTTCATCGGCGGCGAGCGACTGAATTGCTACACCAAGCGCGGAGTTTGTCTCATCAACTTCGCCAATGGCATGCAACCGTGACGCAGTTTTCGAAACGCGTGAGCCATCGACCAAACCGGTGGTGCCGTCGTCTCCGGTACGTGTGTAAATCTTGTTCAGCTTAACCATAAGACGGAATTACTGTGATCCGGCAACGAGCACCAATATGGTGATCAGTGCAATCGTGATCGCCTGCCACTTCACGCGCGCAAACATCATCTTATTCTGCACCGTGAGTGACTTAGGCAGACCGGCTTCATCCACGTCCGCCGGACGCAAGTTCGCAAAAGCGTGCAGCCCCCGGATAAGCGCGAAAGCCACGGCGCCTGCAGCGCCAATGATGAGGAGAACCAACAATACAGTCATCAGGAGAAATCCTTGTCCGAGGCCAATACCCCGCTGGGCCTATCTAGGCATCAGATAACGAAATTCCAAGCATAAGCGTTCCTTGACGCAAATTATCAATAAGTTCGGGGCCGTTTTCACCGGCCCAGCGCCTGACAGATAAAGCAGGCGATGACTTGCTCTTTGCCAGCTTCTCACCGTTGCTATCAAGCAACAGCGGATGGTGCCAATACACTGGCTCAGGCAGATCAAGAAGGTGCTGAAGCAGTCGATGGACGGCGGTATAGGCAAACAGATCTTTGCCGCGGACCACGTGCGTAATGCCGCTGGCGGCGTCATCTACAGTTGCGGCAAGATGATAGGATGCCGGCGCATCCTTCCGCCACAATACCACATCGCCAAAAGCCATGGGGTCGGCATATTGCTGCCCCGCCGCCAAATCCGTCCATGTCAGGGGCCCGGCCAAAGCGCAGGCCTTTGCCATATCCAATCGCCATGAAAATGGAGCGCTGCCTTCAAAAGGATGCGTGCGACAGGTTCCGGGGTAATGCGGGCCATCTGGGCCATGCGGCACTGACTTATGCTTTAATGCTTCCGCGATATCGCTTCGCGTGCAGCCGCAACGATACAATAAACCAGCCGAAGTTAAAAGATCGCGTGCGGCCTCGTAACGCGCAATGTTCTGAGATTGGAACTGCGCCTCCTCATTAGGCGCGAGCCCAAGCCAGTCCATATCCGAGACAATAGCTTCAATGTACTCCGGCCTACTGCGCGTTCCGTCAATATCCTCAATACGCAGATGGAACCCACCGCCAAAAGTCCTCGCAAAATCATGCGCACAAAGCGCAGAAAAGGCGTGCCCCAGATGTAGCTGCCCGTTGGGACTCGGCGCAAACCTCGTCACTACCGTGCCGTGCGGACTGGTAATTTGAGGCAAATATTGATCTACAAAGTCCTGCGCCGCCAAAAAATTATCCCCAATTATACTATATCCGGTGCCTTTAACCCCTTGACGTCACAATATGTGCAAATAGGTTGGCAAGTGTCAGATTGCTGTAATGCTGATACGCTTAAAGCATGTATGACAAAAGGGGAGTAGGGTTCGACTTATGTTGCATACCGGAACTTTCGAGGCAGCTGGCCGGGCAAGGCACCCGGAGAATTGCCCTGCGCTGGTGCTAAATGCTGATTATACACCATTAAGCTATTATCCGCTAAGCCTATGGCCCTGGCAGACAGCAATCAAGGCGGTGTTCCTCGACAAGGTAGACATCGTTTCGAATTACGACCGGCATGTGCACAGTCCAAATCTGGACATGAAAATTCCATCCGTCATTGCGCTGCGCCAATATGTGAAGCCTTCGGAATATCCCGCATTCACCCGCTTCAACCTGTTCCTGCGTGACAAGTTTGAATGCCAGTATTGCGGATCAGGCGACAATCTGACTTTCGATCATATCGTTCCGCGCCGCTTAGGCGGCATCACCAGCTGGGAAAATGTGACCACGGCGTGCTTGCACTGCAACCTCAAAAAAGGTGGCCGCACGCCGAAGCAAGCGCATATGCAATTGAACATGGCAGCAATCCGGCCAACAAGCTGGCAATTGCAGGACCGCGGCCGCGCATTCCCGCCGAACCATCTGCATGAAACTTGGCACGACTGGTTGTATTGGGATATTGAGCTTCAGGGCTAATCCCTTACTCCGTCACCTTTAAGGCCGGCACAGCGCGTGCCGCGTCTTCCGGTGTTATGCCCGGCGGCGGTGCAGCAGCGATCTTTTCTTCGCCGCGCATCACACGGCCAGCGCGTTTAATAGCATCGCGCAAACGGGGGTAAATGCCGCACCGGCATAAATTGGTGATCGCTGCATCAATCTCGGCGTCGGTCGGGTTGTTGCTTTTCTTCAGCAGCACCGATGCAGCCATGATGAAGCCAGGAATGCAGAAGCCGCATTGCGGGACGTTGCTTGCGACAAACGCCTGTTGCAAAGGGTGGCTTCGGTCTCGGCTGAGGCCCTCAATCGTGGTGACGAAGCGCCCTTCAGCCTCAGCTATAGTCACAAGGCAAGAACGGATCGATTCGCCGTCGATTTCGACCATACACGCACCGCAATCGCCGGTGCCGCAGCCATATTTGGTGCCCGTCAGGTTAGACGCATCACGCAACGCCCATAACAAGGGCGTTTGCGGGTCCATTTTGTACTGAACGGGACGGTCGTTGACGGTGAATTTGGTCATGGTCTACCGTTACCCGCCCCTAACCTCTCCCGCAAGCGGGAGGGGAATGTCGTTATCGCCAAAGTTCCCTGCGAACGGGCAATGTTTCAGGCCAGAATTAATCCCGCCAGCTTTTGTCGATCTGGTCAGCTTTGCGGACCATAGCGTCAAATTCAACGCGGCCCGACCCCCCGGGAGGCGACGCCATGTACAAATCGCGCTGGTGCACGGCGATAACCTCAGGCGATACTGTGATCGGCTTGCCCATTTGCAATGTCGCCATCTGATGCTCGCAAGCCCGTTGCAGCGCCCAATATTTGATAAATGCATCGGGCAGCGTCTTGCCCATGACTACAGGACCATGGTTGCGCAGCATCAATATCCGCTTGTCGCCCAGATGTTCAACAAGGCGCACCCCTTCTTCCTCGCGCACCGTAACGCCTTCGAAATCATGATACGCCAGCTGCCCCATGAAGTTGCAGGCATAGAAATTCACGGGCTGCAACCCACCTTCAAGGCTGCAAACGGCCACGGTCGCGGTGGTATGGGTGTGGATGATCGCATGCGCGTCGGGCAAAGTCCGGTGAAACAGGCTATGCTGGACAAAGCCCGCCTTGTTCACATGCCATGGATTGTCGACGTCAATCTTGTTGCCATCAATATCTATTTTGATAAGGCTCGACGCCGTTATCTCACCGAAGTGCATGCCATAAGGATTAATCAAAAACGCACCGTCTTCGTCAGGCACCTTGACCGTGATATGGTTAAAAACCAGCTCATCCCAACCAAACATCGAAAATATCCGGTAACAGGCAGCAAGCTCCTGCCGCGTAGTCCATTCTGCTTCGCTATATTTGCTGTTTGACTTTAATTGGGTGGCCATACGTTCTATCCTATTCATTCGTTGCGTCGCATTATGAAAGGAACAATGCGCGAGGGCAAGTGTTAGGCGATAGCAAAAAGCGCCGACAAACAGCACCGACGCCTATAAAAGCGCCGTTTCCGCTTGATATTTAGGACTGACCTATTTAGGGGGCTCAACAACACGCCGCCTGTGAACGCGGCGATTTTCGTTTTTAGCCTTTCAAAGTGGCGGTTTAAAGCCATTTTGCCGATTCGATGCGGAGTTGAGTTTTTTATGCAAATCATGGTTCGCGACAATAATGTTGATCAAGCCCTACGCGCGCTCAAAAAGAAGTTGCAGCGTGAAGGCGTCTATCGCGAAATGAAGCTGCGTCGTCATTTTGAAAAGCCATCGGAAAAGCGCGCGCGTGAAAAGGCTGCTGCGGTGCGGCGTGCCCGCAAGATGGAGCGCAAGCAACAGGAACGTGACGGGGCGAAATGAGCTTCTGCGACTTGCTACAAGGAAGGCGCCTTTTACTGGCGCTTTTTTTGTGTCTAGAATCCGCGCTGCTTTCTGCTAGTCAGCGCGCAACTTAGCCAACAGGAATTTTGTATGTCCGTCACTGCCGTTCCGATCCAGCCGATCAAAAAAGGCTCGCTCACCAAATATTGGGCCGCAATTGCGTTGGTTCTCGCCGCCGGTGGTGGCCTTGCGTATTGGGGGACCAGCGACGTACGGCAGGAATTCGGCGACGTCGTAACGACAACATCAGGCCTGCGTTACAAGATCATTCAAACCGGTGAAGGCCCAACGCCTACCGACAATGACGTTGTTTTAGTTAGCTACAAGGGCATGTTGAAAGACGGCACCGTCTTCGACCAGAACCCGCAAGCCGGCTTTCCCGTCTCCGGTGTGGTTCCTGGCTTTTCCGAAGGTCTGAAGATTATGCAGCGCGGTGGCAAATATCGCCTCTGGATCCCAGCCGAGCTTGGGTACGGACCCGAAGATCAACGCAACCCACAGACGGGCCAGGTCGCAATTCCTGGTGGCAGCGAGCTGACCTTCGACGTCGAACTGCTTGAGTTCAAATCTCGCGCCGAAATCGAGGCCATGCAAAAGCAGATGCAGGAGATGCAGAAGCAGCAAGGCGCGGCAGCCGGTGGACAAGGTGGTGGCGCGCCACAAGGCCTGCCTCCTGAAATCCAGCAGCAGATTGATGCCCAGTTGCAGGCTCAGCCCGGGCAGGTACCTGCGCAATAGCCCAGTACAAGACAGTTTGCGCTCGCACAGACGCCATGCTCGTTAAATTACAAGATGGGGTTGCAATCGGAAACGACGCGCGAGGCCATACAGAAATTGTTCATTTAATTCGAAGTAACCCGCATATTGTATGCCGTTCGTAGCGGTTTTGAGACGACGGCCTATCTTTGGAGAGGCCTTCGCTCTTCGGATATCATTAGGAGGGGCAGAAGTTGAGCATTACCAATATTGTGGCTATTGCGATACTGTCCGGTTCGCCGCAGTGTCCTCCAGTGCGCGATTTAGGCAGCGTCGACGAAATGGCAAGCGTCGCATCAGCTGTCAGCGTGCCAACTCAACTGCCTCTTGAGGACCCTAACCGTAATTTCGCCGATGATACTGCAATAACTGGCTCGGGAGCTATCACCAATACAGCGCCCTCGACAACGACCGAAGCGCAACCAACTGCGGCAACGCCAAACGAGACAGTCGTTGCGCCCACAAAGCCGACGGCGGCAATTGATATCGCAGCGCCGGCAGCCATCGACCGTAACACTATTATAGTTACTGCAAGACAGGGTCCACCACGCGGCGATCCGGTTGCCGTAGTGAATGAGGTATCATTCGTCGCTGTGCAAGCTGTCGATGAAGCCTTTGTCGCGCCTATCGCTTATGGGTATCAGAAAGGCTTGCCTGAGCCGATCCGAGACGGAATACACAACGCCCTGAATAATCTCGACGAGCCGATCGTGCTCCTGAACTTCCTGCTACAGCTCAAAATTGGCAAGGCCGTAGAGACCGTGGGACGATTCACCATCAACTCGACAGTCGGTGTTGCGGGGCTGTTTGACGTTGCCGAGAAAAAGCCTTTCAAACTCCCGCGCCGGTCCAATGGTCTCGCCGACACTTTAGGGTACTATGGCGTCGGTTCCGGACCGTATCTCTTTCTGCCTTTAATCGGGTCCACCACCTTTCGGGACGTCGTCGGACGGATTGCTGATCTTTCGCTGCTTCCGGCAGCCGTAGGCAAGCCTTTTACAAATCCATTGGTATCAGTAAGCAAGGGTGTGCTCTCTTCCATCGACGACCGCGTTGAGAACGACGAAATCCTGACGCGCATTCAGCAAAGCGGGAACCCTTATGCCGCGATGCGCGAATATTATCTGAGGAGGCGGCAGGCAGAGATTGATGTCCTGAGGGGCAAAAGGTGCAATGCGGATATCAATCTTGCGGATCTAGAGTTTATGGATTCGTTGCCCGAGACCAAAAAACCAAGCAAGAAATCGCCTGCATCGCCTAAAAACTAGGCGTTTGCAAACTTACAGCGTGGCGAAAAATATGATCGTTGCGCCCGCCATCACGAGGGTTGCAAACCACCCGGTAATCGTCGCGCGCGGTCCTAATGTGAGGCGTCCCATTGCGCGCGGATTGCGGACAATAAGCATCATCATGACCATTAAAGGCGCAGCAAGGACGCCATTGACAACCGCAGCCCAGTAAAGCGCGCGCGCAGGGTCGATGCCTACATATTGCAAGGATACGCCAAGCATCGTTGTGACGGCGATCGTTCCGTAAAACAATCGCGCCTTTGTCGGCTTTGCATCAAGGCTAGAGGCGATTCCAAACATTTCGGTCACCGCATATGCCGCTGATCCGGCTAACACTGGCACCGCAAGCAGGCCAGTGCCGATAATACCCAGAGAGAACAGCGCAAAGGCAAAATTTCCGGCAATTGGGCGCAATGCTTCCGCTGCCTGCGCCGACGTTCCAATGTCAAGCACGCCATTGGCATGCAGCGTCGCGGCGGTAGCAAAGACAATTGCCAACGAGACAATCGAACTGAATGCCATGCCCGTTAGCGTATCGACTCGAATGCGTTTAAGCTCCGGCCCTGCATCCTTTGGCGTGATGCACAATGGTTTGGCCTTATGCCTTTTCTGCTCCTCAATCTCCTGACTGGCCTGCCAGAAAAACAGATAAGGGCTGATGGTCGTGCCCAATATCGCGACGACAGCGGTTGCGTAAGCACCCGTATACTCGATCCGCGGAACCACCAGCGAGGCAAGTGCCTCTCCCCAAGGGACATGCGCCACAATCACAACGGCAACATAGGCAAAAAGCGATAAAGTCGCCCACTTAAGAACCGACGCATATCGTTCATAGGACAGCCAAATCTCAACGATTACGCAGAAGGCGCCGAACAACAGCGTGTAAAGCCATAAGGGGCCGCCGATCAGCAAACCAACCGCCGCGCCCATAGCCGCCAAGTCAGCGCCCAGATTCACGATGTTGGCAACAAGCAAAAGTCCAACCATCAGCACAAGCAAAGGCCTTGGATAATGGCGGCGCAAGTTGCGCGCGATCCCTGCCCCAGTCACGCGCCCGATTTGCGCGGCAACCTCCTGAATGGCGACCATCAACGGAAAGCTGAACAGGAACGTCCAGCTTAACCCATAACCAAACTGCGCGCCTATTTGGCTATGCGTACCGATGCCCGAGGGGTCATCATCCGCCGCGCCGGTGATCAGTCCGGGGCCAAGGCGGGATAGGAAACTTTGGCGCTGTGGTGTATCCTTTGGCATGCCTAGCGATAACAGGCTTAGTAGAGACCAATGTCAACCAGCGACGCTTTAAGACGCTTAGCCTCTAGGCACCTTCCAACAATCCTTCATCCTTGATCCGCTTTTGCCAATAGGCCGGTGCCAATTGGTGGACGTTGTTGCCGTCGCTATCGACCGCGACTGTCACCGGGAAGTCCTGCACTTCAAATTCGTAAATCGCTTCCATGCCCAAGTCGGCAAAGCCAACCACTTTACTGCCTTTGATCGCGCGTGCCACGAGATAAGCTGCACCACCAACTGCCATGAGATATGCGCTTTTATGCTTGGCAATAGCTTGGGTGGCGGCCGGGCCGCGCTCGGCCTTACCGACGCATGCGAGCAGACCTTGCTCAAGCATCATGTCCATGAACTTGTCCATGCGCGTGGCAGTTGTTGGCCCTGCTGGCCCTACGATTTCCTCACCCACCGGATCGACGGGTCCGACATAATAGATCATCCGACCTTTGAAGCTGACGGGCAGCTCCTCACCCTTAGCGAGCATATCAGCGATCCGCTTGTGCGCTGCGTCGCGTCCGGTTAGCATCTTGCCGTTGAGCAATAGGCGGTCGCCTTGTTTCCAACCGGCGACAACGTCTGGCGACAGCGTATCAAGGTCAACCCGAATGGCGGCAGCATCCGGCGTCCAATCAACCTTAGGCCATTCGTCCAATTTTGGCGCCTCAAGATAGGCAGGCCCGGTGCCATCAAGTGTGAAATGCGCGTGGCGCGTTGCGGCACAGTTGGGAATCATCGCCACTGGCTTACCCGCGGCATGGCAGGGCGCATCCATGATCTTCACATCCAAGATGGTCGAAAGCCCGCCAAGTCCTTGCGCGCCAATGCCAAGCGCATTGACCTTGTCAAAAATCTCAATGCGCATGGCCTCAATGTCATTTTTTGGCCCGCGCGCCTTGAGAGGCCCCATATCTATGGGTTCCATCAACGCTTGTTTTGCCAGCAACACGCAATGTTCGGCAGTACCGCCAATGCCAATCCCCAACATGCCGGGCGGGCACCAGCCAGCGCCCATTTGCGGCAGCATCTCGACCACCCAATCGATAATGTTATCCGAAGGGTTCATCATCTTGAACTTCGACTTATTCTCGCTGCCGCCGCCTTTGGCAGCCACATCAACCGACACCTTGGAACCGGGTACCAGATCAACATGCAAAACGCACGGCGTATTGTCCTTGGTGTTGCGGCGCGTGAACGCAGGGTCCTCAAGCACCGAGGCGCGTAGTTTATTCTCAGGGTGCAAATAGGCGCGGCGGACGCCCGCATCGACGACGTCCTGTAATGATGCGGAGATATCCTCCAAACGGCAGTCCATGCCCCATTTTACGAAGACATTGACGATGCCCGTATCTTGGCAAAGGGGCCGATGCCCCTCTGCACACATTCGGCTGTTGGTCAGTATCTGCGCGATGGCGTCTTTGGCTGCTGGCGATTGCTCGGCCTCATAAGCGTCACCCAGCGCGCGGATATAATCCATGGGGTGGAAGTAACTGATGTATTGCAACGCGTCGGCGACGCTCTCGATCAAATCAGCATTGCGGATGATTACGGTCATATTGGCCCCTGCATTCTAGATATGCCAAACCATTAACGTGCTACTCCACCTATTCAAGCGCCATTCGGAAACGGACCGTGCAAGAACTATGCCGTCGCGCTGATGGCTAATGTCTTTATCTTCTACCACAGCTCAGTTGACCATGAGGCAGCCGGATCGGGCGCCGCAAACCTACCTTGCAAGCACGGGAGGAGCTTCGGATTAGGGCCGCGACGCATTATGTTCACTTTGGTCCAAAAATATTTGCTTGGCGCGATTTTTAATCTTGCGCTGTGAATATTACTTAGAAGATCCCCGCGTCGCTGTACGGCACAACGTCTTTGGCTGCGACGAACGGAATCACATTAACGACGAGTTGAGGTCCTAATTTTTAATTTACCCTCTTGCGTCTCAAAATGAATAAGGCACTATAGGTAGCGGTTGGCAACAGGGGGCGTTACCACAATTTGTGCTTCAAGCTGCAGGATGCAATTCTGTCGGCATGGGACTTTTCCCCGTAGATAAGCTGGGGACAAGTTAAAATACCCCCCTGATTAAGGCCAAAGAATGCTACGAGGGAGTTTCGTGCCCTGAGTCGAACAATATGGGAACATTGGTTTCCTTGAAGATACAGCTGGTCGCTGAATGCCGGATAACCGGCAATCAGCTTGGGGTCGCCGCAATGAATGGAGCTAAAGGTTAAAATGGATTTCAGGGACACAGGCCAAGGGGCCGACGACATGACCGCAGGAATGATGACAGATGTGCTTGAAAAGGTAGCTGAGACGGCGAAAGCGGAGATAGCTGAAACCAAGAAAGGTGCCTCCAGCAATACTGTCGACGCGCGCCGTTTTAATGTGGTCACTGATTCGTCGCGTGACGCGTTACTGACCGAGTTCGGCAAGGACACGTTGCAGGACCGGTATTTGTTGCCGGGCGAGAGCTACCAAGACCTGTTTGCGCGCGTTGCATCGGCCTATTCCGATGACGAAGCCCACGCGCAGCGTCTGTATGATTATATCTCGCGTCTTTGGTTCATGCCGGCAACGCCCGTATTGTCGAACGGCGGAACGGGTCGCGGCCTGCCGATCAGCTGCTATTTGAATTCGGTCGACGATAGCCTTGAAGGCATCGTTAACACATGGAATGAAAATGTCTGGCTTGCTTCGCGCGGCGGCGGTATCGGAACCTATTGGGGCAATGTCCGTGGCATTGGTGAGCCCGTTGGCTTGAACGGTAAGACAAGCGGCATCATTCCTTTCGTCCGCGTGATGGACAGCCTGACGCTTGCGATTTCGCAAGGCTCGCTGCGGCGCGGCTCAGCAGCTTGCTATCTTGATGTCAGCCACCCCGAAATCGAAGAGTTCCTCGAAATCCGTAAGCCATCGGGCGACTTCAACCGTAAGGCGTTGAACCTGCACCATGGCGTCCTGCTTTCCGACGAGTTTATGGAAGCGGTGCGCGCTGGCGAAGAATTCAACCTGCGTAGCCCAAAGACGGGCGAAGTGCGCAGCACGGTCGATGCACGGTCCTTGTTCCAGAAGCTTGTCGAAACCCGTCTTGCAACGGGCGAGCCATATATCATCTTCAGTGACACCGTGAACAATGCGATGCCAAAGCATCACCGTGATCTCGGCCTTAAAGTCTCGACTTCGAACCTGTGTTCGGAAATCACCTTACCAACTGGTCGTGACCATTTGGGCAATGACCGGACAGCCGTTTGCTGCCTGTCGTCGCTCAACCTTGAGACATGGGATGAATGGAAGGACGACAAGGTCTTCATCGAAGACGTGATGCGCATGCTCGACAATGTGCTGCAGGACTTCATTGATCGCGCGCCTGATGAAATGTCGCGTGCAAAATATTCGGCAGGTCGTGAACGCTCCATTGGCCTCGGCGTCATGGGCTATCACAGCTTCCTGCAGTCACGCGGCGTTGGCTTTGAAAGCGCGCTCGCCAAATCGTGGAATATGAAGTTCTTCAAGCATATCCGCGCACAAGTCGATGAGGCATCGATGATGCTCGCCAACGAACGCGGTGCCTGCCCCGATGCCGAGGAAATGGGCGTGATGGAGCGCTTCTCCTGCAAAATGGCGATTGCGCCTACTGCGTCGATTTCGATCATCTGCGGCGGCACGAGCGCATGTATTGAGCCGATCCCGGCCAATATCTACACGCACAAGACGCTCTCAGGCAGCTTCATCGTCAAGAACCCGTATTTGGAAAAACTGCTTCAGGAAAAGTCGAAGGATTCGACCAATGTCTGGAACAGCATCCTTGAAAAGGGCGGCAGCGTGCAGCATCTCGATTTCTTCACAGCTGAGGAAAAGGACACGTTCAAAACCAGCTTTGAAATTGACCAGCGTTGGTTGATTGAGCTCGCCGCTGACCGCACGCCTTATATCGATCAGGCAACGTCGCTGAACCTCTATATTCCCGCCGATGTGGAAAAATGGGACCTTCTCATGCTGCACTTCCGCGCATGGGAACTGGGCGTGAAGTCGCTATATTATCTGCGTTCGAAGAGCATCCAGCGCGCTGGTTTTGCCGGCGGTGTTGAGGCGGATAATACCGCCGAAGCCCCAGTCATGGAGCTTGCGGCGCAAACCGATTATGAAGAGTGTTTGGCCTGCCAATAAGGCATCCAGATATCACTTCGAAGTTACAAAAATTTAAGGTCCAAGGAAACAGACATGTCATTGTTACAAGCACGCAACAGCTACAAGCCCTTTGAATATCCGTGGGCTTATGACTTCTGGAAACGCCAGCAGCAGATCCATTGGTTGCCCGAAGAAGTGCCCTTGGGCGAAGATTGCCGTGATTGGGCACAGAAGCTTTCGGATCACGAACGCAACCTGCTCACGCAAATCTTCCGCTTCTTCACGCAAGCCGATATCGAGGTGCAGAATTGCTACCACGAAAATTACGGCCGCGTGTTCAAGCCGACTGAAGTCAAGATGATGCTGACGGCGTTTTCCAACATGGAAACCGTCCACGTCGCGGCGTACAGCCATTTGCTCGACACCATCGGCATGCCAGAATCCGAATATTCGGCGTTCCTCGAATATGAAGAAATGGCGGCAAAGGTCGATTATATCCACCAATTCGGCGTCGACACCGACGAAGACATTGCCCGCACATTGGCCATGTTCGGCGGCTTTACCGAAGGGCTGCAATTGTTTGCGTCGTTCGCGATGCTGATGAACTTCCCGCGCTTCAACAAGATGAAGGGCATGGGGCAAATCGTATCCTGGTCCGTCCGCGATGAATCGCTGCACTGCGAAGGCATCACCAAGCTGTTCCACGCATTCTGCGCAGAGCGCGGCTGCCTAACCAAGTCGGTGAAGGAAGACATCATCGATTGCTGCCAGAAGGTTGTCCGTCTGGAAGATAACTTCATCGATCTCGCCTTCGAAATGGGCCCAGTTCCCGGCATGACCGCCAAGGAAATCAAACGCTATATCCGCTACATCGCCGATTGGCGCTTGGGTCAGCTTGGTTTTCAGCCAATTTATATGGTCGAAGACCACCCACTGCCATGGCTCGCGCCATTGTTGAACGGTGTCGAGCACGCCAACTTCTTCGAAACCCGCGCCACCGAATATAGCAAGGCGTCAACACGCGGCGATTGGGGCCAAGTGTGGAGCAGCTTTGACAACCGCAAAAAGAAAGACGTCAGCGAAATTATCGCCGCCGAAAATGACGGCATGGATATGTTCGAACAGGCTGGGGTTGCTGCGGAGTAAGCCTTCTCCATGATCTGACGTATACGTCATAGCATTAGACATTTACCCTGCCGCGCTTCTGAAAAGAGGCGCGGCAGTTTTTTGTGCGCATTCTGTCCGGATGCGGGGGGCGGCCTGCGCCAGTTCCCCCTTCCCCGCTTGCGCGTTTCGTGCAAGACTTGCCTTATGATCCTTCAGCTTGCTGTTTCCACCTTCATGGTGCTGCTTACTGTGGTTATCCATGGTGGCGGGCTGGCCATTCTTGGGCGGATGTTACGCGGTGAGGTGCAGGTGGAGCGCGCGCATCATGTGCCGGGGTTCTCATTGCGGACGATGGGTTTTACGCTGGCGTTGGTGCTGGCGCTGTTCGTTCTCCATGGCTTCGGGATTTGGCTTTACGCTTTTCTATATGAAGGCCTTGGCGCGGTCGCGGATCTTGAGACCGCTGTGTATTTTTCAACGATAAGCTATGCCGGCATTGGATACGATGATCGCTATATTGTGCCCGAATGGCGGCTTGTCGCGGCGATTGAGGGGATTAATGGCTTGCTATTGCTCGGCTGGTCGACCGCCTTTTTTGTAACGATTGTTGCGCGGCTCGGGCGGCGATAGGCGTTTATCAGCACCAGCTGCGCCGACCCCCTTTATAAAATCGGGCGAGCCCTTCTTCGACCAATATATCGCCAAGGCTTTTCCCGCCGCGCGTGAGGATGCGCAATTTGCGGCCATAGCGATCTTCATCGCGGTTGATGCTTTGCAGCGTGAAGGGACCGGCATTCACCAGCTGAAGTATCCGCCTAGTAGCCGCAGCACCGAGTTTTGCCTCTGCCGGGCATTTCGGTTGATGCGTTTCGGGTGTATCAATATCGGCAATGCGGATCTTGGTTCCGCGATACCAAATCGTATCGCCATCCACGACGCAGTTGGTGCCGCCATTATTATGGCAGAACACAAACGAAGCCGCTTCGGTGTCGGCGGCACGTGCGGCGAAGGCAGCGACGCCGCCAATCGGGGCTGTGCCAAATAACGTCCAGCCGCCCCCAAACATGGCAACAGACAGCATCAACATAAGCGAGAGAAACCGAGTCATAGTGCACTGGACCTTTGCGCATGTCAGCAGGGTCGGCGCGCCGGGTACCTAAGCATTGCTTCGGAAACCCGCCAACGTTCGAACACTGCCGCCCGACAATATTATATTTTACATGTTAGGCTTATATTTGGTGCCGATCGCCCGTCGTTGCGTCGGATTTGGACCGATCGGGTTGCAGCTATCATCGCACAAAAACCGCCGAGATTTCTCCCGGCGGTTTGATGTTTTGGGCCCAAGCCCGTGTATTCGTAAAAACTAGAAGCGGACGCCAACGCCAACTACGGCTTGGTGACGGTCTACATCGATTTTGCGATCAAAATCATTCTGGCCGATATCAAGATTTTGATAGTTGGAGTAACGGTATTCTGCCTTGATGAAACCGCTTGGTCCGAACAGTTTGAACTTCTGCTCAATTCCGGCGCCCAATCGGTAACCATCGGCAGTTACGCCATTATTGTAGATGGTACCCGCACCATTGTCGAAACGGCTTTCAAACTTCGCGTTGGTGTACCCACCCTTGACATAAATCATGGTCGACGGGGTGACTGCAAAACCGAAACGCGCACCGACGTAAAGATCACGGTCGGTGTTCAAGCTGTAGCTATCGCCCGTGCTGATGAGGTCATTGGCCGAGCCTTTTACGTCGGAATCGGCGAATTCACCCTCAATACCCGCGATTACACCGCCAAGTTGAAAGTCGTATCCCGCGGATACGCCATACATCAGGCCGCCTTTGGCTTCGCTGACATCATCATAGCCAACAAGGCCTTCGATATGTGGCCCTGTGAACGGCGCTGCTTCCTGCGCAAAGGCAGGGGTTGCAAGTGCAGTGGAGAGGAGAGCTGCACCAATAAGAAGTTTACGCATTTTTATAATCCATTTTCAGTCTAACTGACGTCATCATTGCGACGCCACTCAACAAACGGACACGCGCACCGGATAGTTTCATGAACATAAAACAACAAGAATGCTGTGACAGGATAGACACATTCAAAAGCGCGGCTTGTTCCGCCTTGCCCTCACGCCACGAATTGGACATGACTGCGCCATGGACGATAGACAGCACCCGCGCACCGCATTTAAGATACTGACCGCCGCGCGATGGGCGCAGTTTGAGGCGGACGGACTGTTCAAGGGCGCGCCCGTGGACCTTGCCGACGGCTATATCCATTTATCGACAGCAGATCAGGTGCAGGGCACGCTGGACAAGCATTTTGCGGGTCAGGACGGTTTGGTGATCGCTGAAGTTGATCTCGCTCCGCTACAGTCCCTGATCAAATGGGAGGTGTCCCGCGGGGGCGCGTTGTTCCCGCACATCTATGGTGACTTGCCGATGACCGCAATCATTGGGCATGTGCCGCAGATCAAAGCGGGATAGAATTAGCCGCGCTATAAACGGCCCATCCATTTGTGTGGATGGCGCATCGCGCCCCCAGCACAGCCGGTTCGCGTCAGTAATTATTCCGGGGTCGGTTGCCGCGGCTGTCGACGTCGTCAGGTTCCCGCGCTGCCTCTCCTAATGTTTCTGGTTCGTCATCATCGTTACGCTCACCGCGATAGGCGTCCATGTCGATCCGTCCGCTGCGTTCCATCTGGTTCATATGGTCAACGACGTCCTGCGCGTCATCGGGGTCGATCTGTGCCGGGTTGGTTGCCCCGCCGCGCCTGCTTTCAAGGGCAGAGGCGCGATCAGCAATGCCACCTATGGCATCGTCGGACACGGTTTGCGCCTGCGCGGCTTCATCATCTTGTTCGCTGTTGAAGGTTTCAGGCGCGCCGTCGATGGGGCGGCTATTGTCTGTCGGGGTCAAAGGCACATCCTTTCCTGTTAGGAAGGTACAAACGCCATTTTGGAACTGCTGTTCCCTCGGAACGTTCAGCCGTGCCAATGAAAGGCTATATTGCTTTCGCCCGTGCATGTGCCGGTTCTGTCGAAACGCCGTTCCAGTATATGCCCTGCCCCATCCTGATCCACCCCCAATATTGTGCTGCACCGCGTGCCATAAACTGGATTGGAAATGAAAATGGGGTGCGCGTTGTCAGGCAGGTCATGGGCATCTGCGAGATCGTCAAAGAGTGCCGCCGGATCGTCCGCTGCGCCATTAAGCCATATCTGGAGCGCGTGGTTTAATCGCTCTTTGCGCGGCCAGCGTTCGCCCTTGACGGCATTAGAAAGGCCGTGGATCCCGTCGCCTAATGATATTTTAAGATCCAATGGACGGTTCGACAGATATTGCAGACCTTTTTGGTCGCCAATCAACAGGTTAAACGGGTTAAACGCAGCCAGCGTCTCCGGCACATCACCGCTGGCCAGCCAGTCCGTCACCAAGGCACCGCGCGACGCTTTCTGGGGATCCGGGCCTTCGGGGTCTCGCACGTTGGTCACAATGCCGAAGCGCCCATTGCGGCTTACGCCCATCCATGTGCCTTGGGATGAGATGTCGCGTCCCGCGATAATGGCAGGCGCATCGTCCCATGCTGCCAAGGGTGCGGCGGCGCGGGCATGATATTCGTCGCGGTTACCCGCAACCACCAAACGCCAACGCGGATGTGCATTCCAAGCGACCGAGACTACGCACATAGCACGCGCCCTGCGATACGTGGCTGCAGCAGTTTCGACGCATCCTTCCAATCCGCCGTCAGCCAAGCCTGTTGCTGCGGCCCGTTGAGAATAAGCGGCGTACCCCGTTTTCCCTGCTCTGCCGCGTCATCAACGCTTATGATCGCAAAGACGGGCATGTCCGTCAGGTCGCGCCAAATCCCTGCCATCGCGAACAAGGGCGGGGTTTCGATATCGCGGCGTTCCGGCTTTCGCTTGGTCGTTGGAATAATCGCCGTTGCTGGCACAAGGCAGCGCAATTCAACATGCCGCAAATTGCCAATCCAGAACGGGCTTTCCACATTGCGCACGGTCGGCACCCATTGCACCTCCCCATTTGGCTTTAGGCTGTTAGGGGCGGGATAGCCCCAGACCATTGGCCGAATAACACGCTGAGATGTTTTGGCGGACCGAACGATAACCGGTGCAAACTCTCCAGGCCGCAAGTCGCCGCCACCCCAAGGATCAGGACCATGCGCTGCATCAAAGGCCTCCGCAATCGCCCCAGACGGCGCATCCAGACTATAGGCGCGGGTCATAGCAATCCGCTAAAGACCGCAGTTTCGAGCGGCACGACGGATCACAATTGTTTTTCGTAAATACGATAGACCTTGTTGATTTTGCCATTAATGGCTTCGCCGACGGAGCGCATCGGACCATTATCGTCCAGCACCCAGCCAAATTCGCCGCGCGTTGCGCCAAAGTCGGCCGTCGATGAATCGCGGATCAGCGACACCATCATGAAGGCCAGCTGGCTCGCCATTCTGGTCGACTGTAGCTTCTTGACGACCCCCATTAACGGCACCCGCATTGTCCGGACCTTCGGCGCGCGCAGCCACCAAAGCAGCCTGGCCCAGTTAAACGGGAACAACGATCCGCCAAAGGTGCCGGTCTTCTCGTTTATATCGGGCCATGTCATCATGAAGGCCACCGGTTCACCATCGACTTCCGCAATACGGATCAGATCGTTAAAGACGATTGGTTTCAACTGTTTTCCAGTGTGCGCCACCTCGGCATCAGTGATCGGCACAAAACCCCAATTGCCACTCCATGCATCATTCAAGATAGACAGAATGATCGCGGCTTCGGCATCGAAATTTTTCTTGTTCACCGTGCGAATGATAATGCGTTCATTCCGTTCGCCCGACGCGACGATGCGTTGCACCAAAGGGGGAAAGGGAACGTCAATCGGGATTTGATAGGTATAGAGGTCTTTGACGCCCGCATAACCGGCCGCTTCAATCCACGCACCATAAGCTGGGTTGTGATAGCCCATGAGTATAGTGGGTGGGTGATCATGGCCGTCAATCAGCAGCCCTGGCTCTTCCCAGATCGACAGGCTCAACGGGCCCAGTGAACGGACCATTTTCTTGTCGCGTAGCCACGCCTCTGCCGCAGCGATTAACGGTCCTGCAACGTCAGAATCTTCCGCTTCAAAAAAGCCCCAATTGCCAACACCCGGCCCCATGCCTTGTTCTGGCGGCTGTTTCAGCGCGAGATGGTCCATATGTGCAGAGATGCGCCCAACGACACGGCCAGCGCGCTCCGCAAGGAAAAGCTGCGCCTCGCCATGGCCAAACCACGGGTTTTTTCCCGGTGTGATAGTTGCCATCACATCGCTTTTTAGCGGCGGAACCCAATTGGGGTCGCCCACATAAAGGCGAAAAGGAAGGTCAACAAATGCCCTTTTGTCGGCCATGGTCACAACTGGGCGAATATGTATCTGTGTCATTCTGTATCCCTGAAACTCTATGCGGCGCGCGGACCTTATTCCTCGGTACGGACCAAAACGGTTTCGCCTATCAAGAAGAATAACAAGAACGGACCCCATGCCGCAATCCAAGGCGGGTACGCGCCCAGATTCCCCATTGCGAGGGCGAAGTTATCCGCGACAAAATAGGTAAAGCCCAATGCCATACCGATAACGGCCCTCAGGAAAAGTGCGCCAGAACGGGCAAGGCCAAAGGCCGCAACCGCGCCCAGCAAAGGCATTAACAGCGTCGACAACGGACCTGAAAGTTTATGCCACAAAATGCCTTCCAGATTGTCAGTACGGCGACCAGCGGCTTTTAAATCGTCAATCGCGCGCATCAGCGGCAGAAAGGCCAAGCTATCGCCATCCACTTTGATATAGTTAAATCGGTCAGGCGTAATGCCCCTGCCGATTATCAAATTGCTCGGCTTGGTTTCCGTAGTGGTGGCAACATCAAAGGATTTTGCGTTCTCCAGTTGCCATGCGTCGCCAATGTAGCGCGCCTGCGTCGCGGTCACGACTTGCCGTAATCCGCCATTTGCGCGCAGATAAATACGGACATTTTCAAGCACAGTGTCATCGCCTGATCCAACCACATTGCCCGCGTTAATAAGATCATTGCCCTCACGCACCCACACATTATTTCGCGCGTCACTATTGGGTGCAACCGTACCATATTCTGCCGCTTGCCACACCTTCAGGCGGGCCGTGTTTGGCGCGACTACAGCATCGTTGAAGACAAAAGAAATAAGCGCAACGCCAAGGCTGGCTGCAAACATGGGCGCCAATATCTGATGCGCCGATAGGCCGGCTGCTTTCATGGCAACGACTTCGCTGTTCTGGCTTAGCCCGGCAAATGCAATCAACGTCCCGAGCAAGGCAGAAAATGGCAAAAATCGAGCGATGATTTGTGGAGCGCGCATCGAAACATAATGCAGAACATCGCCTTGGTCATTTCCGGGAACGGCCAATATCTTGCCACTTTCGCCCAGCAAATCGAGCGTCATCAGTATAAGGACAAGCATCGTAAGCACCGCAAAACTGCGGATGATAAACAACTTGGCCATGTACACGGTGATGTTGCGCGAGGGGAAGAAATGCATCTGTTATGGCTCCGCCTGAGGCGTCGGCATGCCTAAGGTTGCCAACCGAGATTTGCGACCAAAGCGGAACAAATGTTTCAACCATTTTCCGGCCTTCGATGCGAACACCTCAAGTGCACCGATAGGCTGCCCACCTGGCACATGCGCGATGACATGATACATCCATAAGATGAGGCCAGCAAATAACAGGAAGGGCACCCATAAAGCAAAGAACGGGTCAACGACGCCCATGCCGCCGACGCTTTCGGCATATTCGTTTATCTTGTGATAGGTTACCACCATCACAATCGACAAAAACACCCCAAGTGCCGAGGTTGACCGCTTTGGCGGAATGGCCAGTGCAAGCGCCAAAAACGGCAGCAACAGCATCATCGCGACCTCGACAAGGCGGAAATGGAAATTGGCCCAGGCCTGATTACGCTCCGACGCAGGTTTTTGCGCATCGCTACCAATGTGCACCAACTCGGTAATCAAATATTCTCGATCTTTGCCGCCGCGATTCCGAAAA
>CAIJLW010000008.1 GCA_903821685.1 uncultured Sphingomonadales bacterium
AGCGCCTGAAGCGTTATCGCCAAAAGGCCAGCCGTAATCTGCTCACCGGCGGCGACAACCACATCATATTCGGCAGGGTCGTAGAGCGCATTTGCCTCACGACAGAAATTGACGAGGCGATCCGTGTCACCTGCCATGGCCGAAACGACAACGGCAACCTCGTCCCCACGCTCGGCCTGACGCTTGACCAGCTGGGCAACACGGCGGATGCGCTCGGTGCCGGCCATCGACGTGCCGCCAAATTTCATTACAATGCGCGCCATGAAAACCTTCAATATTCGCTATATTACAATCGCGCGCCCTGATAGGGACAGGATATGACAAACGCAAGCTTACCCACGACAATTAACGCCGCGGAAGCCGCGCATTTTGGATCCCTCGCCGCCGAATGGTGGGATCCAAAAGGCAGTTCTGCAATGCTGCACAAGCTTAATCCCGTGCGGTTAAGTTTCATCCGGACCGCGATCGACGCGCATTTTGGTGGCGATAGTAAGGCGCGTCATCCGCTGGCGGGCAAAACTGCGCTCGATGTAGGTTGTGGCGCTGGATTACTGTGTGAACCCCTTGCGCGGCTTGGCGGCGCAGTCACCGGTGTGGACGCCGCCCCGGAAAATATCGAGGCCGCAAAGGCACATGCGGCGTTATCCGGCCTAGCGATAGACTATCGTGCTGGCGAAATCGCTGCGCAGGGCCTTGGTAAGTTCGACGTCGTGACCTGCATGGAAGTTATCGAACATGTCATGGACCCCGGGGCGTTTGTTGTAGAGCTTTTCCGCCATCTAAAGCCCGATGGTCTATTGTTGCTCTCTACGCCCAATCGGACAGCAGCATCGCGCATATTCTTAGTCGAGGCGGCGGAGCGTTTGGGTCAAGTCCCACGAGGCACACATGATTGGGACAAATTCCTGACGCCAGAGGAGGCGACCGTTTTGCTTGAGGATTCCGCCCTTGAGGTTGTAGACATGAAGGGCATCGCCTTTTCGCCGATGTCCGGATTGCACTTGAGCAGCAATATGGCGCTGAATTACATCCTCAGTGCGCGGTTGCGGGGGTAAAGTTCGTTTCGAAGGTGGTCGGCATAACCTCCACTTCACTCCTGCCGTCAGCTCTGACCCGCCGCCTCAATCATATCGCGCATCGGCATATTGGTCATCGGCAAGATCGCTAAAGCGCGTGATTTTTGCTTCGAACTTCATCCGCACGCGCCCTGTCGAACCGTGCCTTTGTTTGGAAATGATAAGTTCTGCAACGCCATGGATTCTCTCCATTTTTTCGTTCCAAGCTTCAAATGCGGGCGTGCCTTCATCGGGTTTTTTCATCAGCTCGTAATAATCTTCGCGGTAAACGAACCACACCATATCGGCGTCCTGCTCGATTGAACCTGATTCACGCAAATCGGACAACATCGGCGTCTTATCTTCGCGCTGTTCGACGGCACGGCTAAGCTGCGACAGCGCAACGACAGGAATACTCAGTTCCTTCGCCAGTGTTTTCAGGCCCCGGCTGATCTCTGAAATTTCATTCACGCGGTTGTCGTTCGCACGGCTTGAACCTTGAAGTAGCTGCAAATAGTCGACAACGATAAGTCCGATCCCATGCCGACGCTGTAGGCGCCGCGCGCGGGTGCGCAACGCGGCAATTGTCAGCGCGGGCGTATCGTCAATGTAGAGCGGTAATTCCTGCAATTCGCGGGACGCACGCGAAAGTTCCCGGAAGTCGTCACGGGAAATTTTGCCCATACGCAGCAATTCGGAACTGATCCCCGATTGTTCGGCCAAGATACGGGTAGCAAGCTGGTCTGCGGACATTTCGAGGCTGAAAAAGGCGACCTTTGCACCGGCACCCTTGGATTCCTCGATGCCGTCTTCGCGCTCGCGCACCCAACGCCGTGCTGCGTTAAAGGCGATATTGGTGGCAAGCGACGTCTTACCCATGCCGGGGCGTCCGGCCAGAATCACAAGGTCAGAATTATGCAAACCGCCGCATTTGGCGTTGATGCTGTTCAGGCCAGTGGTGATACCCGAGAGGCTGCCTCCTGAGTTTAGCGCCTTCTCGACATTGCGGATGGCTTCGGTCGATGCGGTCAGAAAGCTCTTCATTGAGCCGGTTTCGCCTTCGCCCTCGGCTACCTTATACAGCGCGCTTTCGGCAGCTTCAATCTGCCCCTTGGGGTCAACGCTTTCGCTGGTGTCGAGCGCATTGTCGACCAGCGTCCGACCAACGGTCACCAACTCGCGTAACAATGCCAAATCGTAAATCTGCTGGGCAAAGTCGCGTGCGCCAATCAATCCCGCACCATCGGCGGTAAGCTTAATCAGATAGCCCGGCCCGCCCAATTCACGCATCGATTCATCCGCTTCGAAAAACGGCTTCAGCGTGACCGGCGTAACCAACATGTTCCGGTCAATCAGGCGCAGGATTTGTTCAAAAATACGGCCATGTAACGGTTCGAAAAAATGGTCTGGCTGAAGCTTGATCGAAACATCCTCGATCACGCGGTTATCGATTAAAATCGCACCGAGAAATGCTGCCTCCGCCTCGATATTGCGGGGCAATCTTTGGGGCTCAGCTTCATTTGCTGCAGCAAGTCTAATCAGTTCGGCCATAGCTCCCTATCCTTTAGCAAGTTCCACTCCGCAAGGGGGCAGAAAAAGAAGTGCGGGGATATGGCTGTGGACAACATTCTGCACGCGACCAATCGCTTGAAACTCGATACCCCTTGCTCCAAAATTATCTGAAGCTAACACAGCAGAATGAGCGACCCACGCATCATTAAGGTTGAATTGGACGAAGCAACGATTCTGCGGCGCAACGCCGATATCGAGCAGGAGCGGCGCGTCGCCATTTTCGACCTGATTGAAGAAAATTTCTTCAAACCGCTGCGCGATATGGGCGACGGCTATGCCGGTCCCTACCATTTGAGCATAAGCGTTACAGAGGGCCGCCTTATCCTCGATATCCGCCGGGAGGACGGCTCTCCGCACGAGACGTTGATCCTTGGACTTGGCAGGTTCCGCCGCCCGTTGAAGGATTATTTCGCCATTTGCGACAGCTATTACCAAGCCATTCGCAAGGCAAGTGCGGCGGAAATCGAGACCATAGATATGGCGCGGCGTGGGGTCCACAACGAAGCGGCAGAATTGTTGATGGAACGACTTGAGGGCAAAGTGGAGGTTGATTTTGCGACCGCACGCCGGCTGTTCACGCTGATTTGCGTTCTACATATCAAGGCTTGAACGGGCCGCACGCAACTTCTCTCGACTTCGCTTAGCCGGAGCGCCTAGAGAGTAGCAGAATCAAGCACGTAGATTTGGGGTCGCATGTTCGGGAGAAATCGCAAATTGATCCGCTGGGGCGCGCTCCTGCTTGGCCTGGCTATCGCGAGCTTTGTCGTTTGGAGTTATGTGACGGCATGGGCGCCCGCACGCGACGCCTATCCGGTGCAAGGCATTGTCGTGAATGCAAGCAATGGGCAGCCAGAATGGGCGGAGCTCGGCGCGACAGGCGTCGATTTTGCCTATCTAACTGCCGTCGAAGGCGCGGGAGATCGTGACCCCCAGTTTCAGAATAATTTAGCGGCTGTGCAGGAAGCCGGTATTCGCTTCGGAGCGCTGCACCATTTTGACCTTTGCCGTTCGGCGTCGGAACAGGCAACGATGTTTATCACCAGCGTGCCGCGCAACGACAGTGCGCTGCCACCAGCCGTACAACTGGATTTCTCGGAAGGCTGCAAAATCCGTCCAAACCGCGCATTGATATTGTCGGAATTGGCAACATTCCTGAACCAGATTGAGGCGCATAGCGGCACACCCGCAATCCTGTTACTAACCCCTGCGTTTGAGAAGGAGTATCAAGTGAGCAAGTCGATTGACCGCAACATCTGGCTTGAGGGCAATGGCATGTCGCCCGATTATTCTGCTAGGCCTTGGGTGATGTGGACAGCCAATGCCCATCGCCGCATCACCGGCATTGATGGCGCCGTACGCTGGGTCGTGGTCCGCAAATGAGCGCGGTAACACAAAGGCTCATTCAAGCCGCAATTGATGCATCCAAGAGCGCATATGCGCCTTATTCCAACTTCCATGTTGGCGCGGCGCTTTTGCTCGACGATGGCCAAATTGTCACCGGCAGTAATTTTGAGAACGCAAGCTACGGCATGACATTGTGCGCCGAAACTGTGGCAATCGCCAAAGCGAACAGTGACGGCCAATTGCGCGCCATACGGGAAATCGCAGTCGCAGGCGGCTTGGCTGGGCATGTTGGTGCAGCGGCAGAGCCTATCACGCCGTGCGGCCGCTGCCGCCAGATTATCAAGGAAGTGGCTGACCTCACCGGCACCGACATTCCCGTGCATTGTGCACATGCGGGAGGCTATGAGACATTTGCGCTCTCGGAACTGCTACCCCACGGGTTTGGACCAGCAAGCTTGAAGTAATCCGCTTTTTGGGGCGCGCAAGATACGCACAATTTTTTCGTGCCTAACACTTGCACGCGCACCGCAACATGGCAAAAGCGGTTCGCATAACAGGGAGTTTTTATGTCTATCTTGTCTGACATCTGGATCCGCGAACAAGCGCAAGCAACCGGCATGATTGAACCATTTGTCGAGGCCCAGCGCCGCGATGGCTGTATCAGCTATGGCCTATCTTCCTATGGTTATGACGCGCGCGTTGCCGATGAGTTCAAGATTTTCACTAACGTCGACAGCTCCATCGTCGACCCCAAGGATTTTGACCCCAAAAGCTTCGTCGACCGCAAGACCGATGTGTGCATCATTCCGCCTAACAGCTTTGCTCTTGCCCGCACGGTGGAATATTTCCGCGTGCCGCGTGATGTGCTTGTTATTTGCTTGGGCAAATCAACCTATGCCCGCTGCGGCATCATCGTCAACGTCACGCCATTGGAACCCGGCTGGGAAGGCCATGTGACGCTGGAGTTCAGCAACACTACGCCTTTGCCCGCCAAAATCTACGCCAATGAAGGCGCATGCCAGTTCCTGTTCCTAAAAGGCGAGCAGCCCTGCGAAACCAGCTATGCCGACCGTGCGGGCAAATATATGGGCCAGCGCGGCGTAACTTTACCAAAGCTGTAAATCAAATAACATCCTGATCGCTCGAATAAGCCCGTTGCGCGTTACCTACAGGATCGGGTTCTGCTGCGCCTCGGCCGGACCTGGTCAAACTGGATGGCACCGAGGCCACTACCATCGCGGTTTATGACCGTGTTCCCCACATTTGGTTCTGCCCCGAAGCGATTTTGGTCGACTCATCGCGCGTTTTTGCGCATCGATTTCAAAACCATTTTTCTGGGAGAGAGACATGCCAACTGAAAGCCGCGAATTCGATATCATTGTCTATGGCGCGACGGGCTATACTGGGCGTTTGGTGGCAGAATACCTGAAGGACAAAACGGGCCTGAAATGGGCGATGGCGGGGCGTAGCCTTTCCAAGTTGGAAGAAGTCCGCGACCTTATTGGTGCCGCCGCAGACACAGATTTGATCGTTGCCGATGCGTCTGACCCCGCTTCGCTCGACGCGATGGCCAAGCGCGCCAAGGTCGTTTTAACAACGGTTGGACCTTATCAGCTTTATGGCAATGAACTTGTTGTCGCCTGCGTTGCCAATGGAACCGATTACACCGACTTATGCGGGGAGCCCGCCTGGATGCGACAGAAAATTGACCAGCATGATGCAGCGGCAAAGGCGTCAGGCGCGCGGATTGTGTTTTCCGCTGGCTTTGACTCTATCCCCTTCGATCTTGGCGTGATGCTGCTGCAAAAGCATTGTGTGGATACCTTCGGTGCACCTGCCCCGCGCGTAAAAGGCCGCGTGCGTGCCATGAAGGGGACTTTTTCCGGCGGCACGGCAGCAAGCCTGAAAGCGACGATGGCGGCGGCGGCGAAAGACCGGGCAGTCGTTGGGTATCTTACCAATCCGTTCAGCCTGTCCGGCGATTTTGACGGCCCGCCGCAGCCTGCGGGGAACAAGCCAGAATATGACGAAAGCTTGGGCAGCTGGGCGACCAGTTTCGTCATGGCCCCGATCAACACCAAAAATGTTCACCGCACCAACCATTTGCTGGGGCAGGCCTATGGCGCAGATTTTGTTTATGATGAAATGGTGCTGACGGGTCCCGGCGAGCAGGGCGAGGCCATGGCCAAGCATGTTGCCTCCACCCCGATGATGGGCGGCGCAGATGATCCCAAGCCCGGCGAAGGCCCGACCAAAGAAGAACGCGAAACGGGCTATTATGACGTGTTGTTCATCGCGGAATATCCCGATGGCCGCACGGCGCAGTTCAGCGTCAAGGGCGACCGTGACCCCGGCTATGGTTCAACCAGCAAGATGATTAGCGAAACCGCGATTGCTTTGTGCGAACATAATGGTCCGGGCGGCGTGACAACACCGGGGGCTGCCTTGGGCGAGCGCCTTGTCGACTTACTGCAAAAAAATGCTGGATTGATCTTCGCTGCTGAGAACTGAATACTTCCATAAAGCGCGGGATGGGACGGGAACGATGATGAAAAAACTACACGTACTGGCAGGCATAATCGCTATTGGTTTCGCTTCGCCCGCAACCGCACATATTAGTCCCCCGAGCAATCCGAAGCCAGAGCGCCTGAAGGCTGACGTTGAAAAACTCGTGAGTTTTGGCACGCGCCATACGCTGTCATCGGCGACTGATCCGAAACGCGGCATCGGCGCCGCCCGCAAATGGGCGCAAGGCGAGTTCGAGAAAATCGCTAAAGCCTGCAACGGCTGTCTGAAGGCTGAATTGTTAGAACGCAACATGTCCGGCCCGCGCATTCCCAATGGCGTTAACATCGTCGATGTCCTTGCGATCAAGCCTGGCAAAATGGGCTGGGACCATGTCATCATCATTGCCGGGCATATCGACAGCCGCGTTTCGGACGTGATGGATTTTACAAAGGACGCGCCGGGGGCCAATGACGATGGTTCAGGCAGCGCATTGGTGATCGAGGCGGCGCGGATCATGGCACAGCAGCCGCAGACAGAGGCGACTATAGTGTTCGCCTTGCTGTCCGGCGAAGAACAGGGCCTGATGGGCGGGCGACTTTTGGCCGAAACCGCCAAAGAACGCGGTTGGAAAGTCAGCGCTATGTTGAACAACGACATTGTCGGCGGCACGGTTGGCACCGACGGGCGCAAAGTCGACAATGTCGTGCGCGTGTTCAGTGAAGGCATCCGCGCATCGGAAGATCTGGCAGGCCAGATGGCGCGTCGCAACAGCGGTGGCGAGGATGATGGCCCAAGCCGCGCGCTGATGCGTTATGCCGACAAGGTAGCAGCAATGACCTATCCAGACGTCACGCTCAAAGTCTTTGGTGTCCGCCGTCCCGACCGATTTGCACGCGGCGGGGACCATTTGCCTTCGCTTGAGCTTGGATTTCCTGCAATTCGCTACACAGTTGGTGTCGAAAATTACAACCATCAGCATCAGGACCTGCGTACTGAAAACGGTATCGAATATGGCGACACAGTCGACAAAATGGATTTTGGCTATTTGGCGAAGGTCACTGCGCTGAATGTGCTGACCGCAACGGCATTGGCAGAAGCCCCGCCAGCGCCAACGTCTGCAACCTTGGGTGGCGCGGTAACCTCAGACACTACGGTAAAATGGGACGCCGCACTCGGCGCACAACGCTATCGCGTGTATCAACGCCGCGCCGATGCACAGGATTGGACCTTTGTCCGCGACGTCGATGGGACAGAAACGGTTCTGGAAGGCCTAATCGTCGATGACCATTTTGTCGGCGTAAGCTCCGTCAACGCAAAAGGCGCGGAAAGCACAATAACCTTCGCTGGCCTGCCCCCACGGCGGTAAGTGACAAGCAACAATGGCCGCAGCCCTTTCTGACTGCGCCCATCGTGGACCGAGACTAATTCAACGCAGCTGCGCCAGGCTGCCAGCGGTTGTTCCATTTCGCCGAGATCACGCAATACATAGCGCTTATCAGTCGAACAGTATCGTTAACATCGTCTCCTTGGGGCAATGTTTCAGGCTGCAAAATCGGGTAGCGGCATATTTGGAAACAATATGTTTCTAACGTTTCTATTAAAATACCAATATCAGTGACTATCTTGGGTAGATCCAAAAAAATCCTAATTTAGGAATGCAAGTCATGATCGACACAAAGACGACGTTTGAGATCCGTCCCTTTGAAACGCTAGGCGCAGCAAACCATGGCTGGCTTGACGCACACCATCATTTTTCATTCGGCAGCTACCACGACGATACGCGGATGAGCTGGGGCGCAATCCGCGTCTGGAACGATGACTTAATTGCGCCGCAATCTGGTTTTCCTCCGCATCCGCATGCCGACATGGAGATCATCACTTATGTCCGCACCGGCGCCATTACGCACAAGGACAGCCTTGGCAATGAAGGCCGCACTGCCGCAGGTGATGTTCAAGTTATGAGCGCAGGCAGCGGCATTCGCCATGCAGAATTTAATCAGGAGAATGAGCCGACGACGCTTTTCCAGATTTGGATTATGCCAAATCGGACAGGCGGACCCCCTAGCTGGGGTGCGAAGCCCTTCCCCAAAGGTACCCGATCCGGTGCGTGGCAAATTCTAGCGAGCGGATTTGATGAGGACGGTGATGCCCTGCCCATCCGCACCGATGCCCGCGTGCTTGGCGCGACGATTAAGGCCGGCGAGAGCCTTAAATATACCACCGGCGCAAACCGCCATGCCTATATGGTGCCAGCCACTGGAGCCGTTGAAATTGAAGGCCAGCGCGCAAATGCCCGCGATGGCGTGGCGATCAGTGAAGGCGTGATACGTATAACCGCAGTCGAAGACGCTGAAATAGTTTTGGTGGACACGCGGTAACACTATGCCGGGAACATTACGTTTTTGATGCCCTTTACAAACCAACCGGATCTCAACGGTCGCACGCTTCTGCTGTCAATTTGAAAGTGTAAGGCTGTCTGCGTGATATTGGCAAAATGCAAAGATGGCTGTTACAGGCGTCGCTATGGCCTTTGACCTTCCCGAAGATTTGCTTGAAGAAACTTTCTTAGCCTCAACTGGGCCGGGTGGGCAGAATGTCAACAAAGTCGCTACCGCATGCCAGTTGCGCGTGGACGTATATGCGCTTGGCCTGCAACCTTATGCCTTTCGTCAATTAAAAATCCTCGCGGGGAGCAAGATGACGATTTTGGGCGAGCTAATCGTCACCGCGCGCAGCCACCGCACGCGCGAGGCCAATCGGCGAGACGCCCGCGCGCGCGTGATCGAGTTGATCGACCGCGCGCATGTCCGCCAACCCCACCGCGTCGCCACAAAGCCAAGCAAAGCGGTCAAGGCGCGGCGCGTGGACGCGAAAAAGGATCGGTCCACGATCAAGAAAAACCGTGGCAAGGTCAGCTTCGATTGATAAGGTAAATTCATGTACACATTTAAAATTGATGTCGCTGCGCCGAAGTCCCAACTTTATGCTGAATTGGCCCGCGCGGCTGACGCGCTGACCAGCGGAGAGCCGGACGCAGTCGCCAATATGGCAAATGTCGCAGCGTTGCTTTGGGAATATCTGCCGGACGTAAACTGGACAGGGTTCTACCGTGTGGTCGATGGCGAACTTGTCCTCGGGCCATTTCAGGGCAAGGCGGCCTGTATACGCATCCCTTTTGGTAAGGGCGTCTGCGGGACCGCCGCACAAACGGGCGAGACGCAGTTGGTCGAAGACGTCCATGCGTTCCCCGGTCACATCGCCTGTGATGCCAACAGCGCATCGGAACTGGTCGTGGCGGTGAAGCGTGCTGGTAAGGTTATTGCTGTCATCGACCTCGATAGCCCCTCACTAAATCGTTTCGATGCCGAGGACGCCAAGGGCGTTGAACTGCTGGCTGGGATCATCGCTGCCAGGATCTAATCGCTTGCGTCAAATTTAGCACAAGCGCCTGTCTGTAAATTACAGAGCCTGCGCCTCAGCGTCGGGATCAAAATATTCCCATCCATCGGGACCACGGCGCTCCAATGGCCTGTAACGCGTCTTATACTGCATCCGCGCTGCGCCGTTCACCCAATAACCCAGATAGACATATGGAAGCCCTGCGGCCCGTGCGCGCATGATATGGTCCATGATGATGAAGTTACCAAGGCCGGTGCGGCCCTCGATATCCGGATTATAAAAACTGTAAATCATCGACACGCCATCGCTCTGCTGATCGGTCAGGCAAGCGCCGACCAATTCGCCAAGTCGACCGAACCGTGTCGGTGTGCGATATTCGATCACATGGCTGCGAACGGGAGAATGTTCAACCATGTCAGCATAGTCCATGTCGTCCATATTCGCCATACCGCCATCGGGATGGCGCGACGAAAGATAATGGCGCAGCAGGTCATATTGCTCGGTAGTTGACCATGGGCGGCACTCGCTCACCACCAGATCCGCATTGCGGCGCAAAATGCGGCGTTGCGTTGCGTTCGGCCGGAACTCGTCAGTCCGAACACGCACCGATACGCATGCTTTGCAGTCGAGACAGCTTGGCCGATAGGCGACATTCTGGCTGCGACGAAACCCAATGCGGCCAAGCGCCTCGTTCAATTCATCGGCTTGATTGCCATTGAGTTCAGTAAAGACTTTACGTTCGGTTTTGCCCGGCAAATAGGGACAAGGACCAGGACTAGTAATAAAAAATCGCGGAAAACGAACTGGTGCACTCATATTCTCTTCGCTTACCTGCCGTGGTTGTTAAGAAATTCTGTACCTTTTATGCACAGCTCATCCAGCGCTGAAAAGCGAATTTACCATCTTTTTTGCGATACCTGTTTATTTGTTAAGCTCGACCCGCTCGACTTTGTATCCCGCGACATTCAAGCCATCGACAAGCCCCTGCAACTGCTGGGCGTCGCGGGCTTCGCATTCAATATCCGTGATCAGTCCCTTGGCAGGCAGGGTTGTAAAGATACGCTGGTGGTAGATTTCGATGATATTGATATTATGCTCGTTGAAAAGACGCATAACCTTAAACAACGCGCCGGGCCGATCCTGCAATGTTAGGCGCAAACGCGCTAGGCGGCCAGACCGCGCGAGATCACGCAAAAGGACATTGGCGAGCAGCCGCGTATCGATATTGCCGCCGCAAAGAACGATACCGACATTCTTACCAGCAAATATCTCCGGATTGGCCATCACCGCCGCTAGGCCAGCTGCACCTGCGCCTTCGACCACAGTCTTTTCAATCTGCAACAAGAGGCTGACTGCGGTTTCTAGTTCTGCCTCGCTTACCAAAACAATTTCGTCCACCAGTTCGCGGATGACTTCGCTGGTAAAGGCACCGGGAATTTTAACCGCAATGCCCTCCGCCAAGGTGTCGCCCTCACACGGCATCTCTACATTTTTAAGCAGCGCGTACATTGACGGGTAAAGTTCGGCCTGCACGCCGATTAGGCCGATGTCGGGCTTCAAGGCGCGCGCGGCTGTCCCCATACCCGACAGCAAGCCACCTCCCCCGATTGGTACCACAAGCATGTCCAGCGACGGGGTACTTTCAAGCATTTCCAGCGCGACCGTCCCCTGCCCAGCGGCAACGTTGGGGTCATCAAAGGGATGGACAAATGTCAGACCCTGCTCTGCCTCAAGCTGCCGCGCATATTTATACGCATCATCAAAGGTCTCACCAAACAGGACGACCTTACCGCCCACGCTTTCGGTCTGCATCACCTTCACAGTAGGTGTCGGCACCGGCATGACGATAGTGACGGGTATCCCGAGACGGGTGCCATGATAGCTCAGTCCCTGGGCATGATTGCCAGCTGACGCAGCGATGACCCCCTTGCTGCGTTGTTCTTCCGATAGCAAAAGTATAGCATTCAGCGCGCCCCGCTCTTTATAAGCCGCTGTAAACTGAAGGTTTTCAAATTTCAGATATATATTCGCACCTGTCAGCTTTGACAAAGTCTGGCTGTGCAGCGTTGGCGTCTCCACGATGGAATCGCGAATACGGGCGTGGGCGGCGCGGACATGGTCCAGGGTCAATAGGTCAGACATATAAAAGGGCCCTAACGCATCTGGCATTAAGTGAAAACAAACATTAAGGCTGGGGCATGACTAGAATAGCTTTTATCGGATTGGGCGTCATGGGCGCCCCTATGGCTCGACACCTCATACGGGAGGGACATGACCTGACGGTGTACAACCGTTCGCGTGCCAAGGCTGAAAACTGGGTGACTGAACATGGCGGCAGCTTGGCCGCTTCGCCCGCGGACGCCGCCAAGGACGCAGAGGTCGTCATCAGTTGCGTTGGTACCGACGATGACCTGGCTGGCGTGACGCTTGGCCGTAACGGTGCGTTTGCAGCCATGGCCAAGGGTAGCCTGTATATCGATCACACAACGGTTTCCGCGCGCATTGCCCGGCAACTTGGTGTCGAGGCCAAGTCGCGCGGGCTTCTCATTGTCGATGCCCCTGTAACAGGCGGACAGGCCGGCGCAGAAAACGGTACGCTATCGATCATGTGCGGCGGCACCGAAGCATCTGTCGATGCAGCCCGCGCAATCATCGCGGCTTATTCTAAGCGCATTGTTCATGTTGGCGGGCCCGGCACGGGACAGATAACCAAGATGTGTAACCAAATCGCCTTCGCCGGCGTAATCCAGTCGCTGTCCGAAGCTTTACGTTTTGCGCAGTCGGCTGAGCTTGATGTTGAAAAGGTGTATGAAGCAATCTCGGGCGGCGCTGCACAGAGTTGGCAAATGGACAACCGCTGGGCAACCATGGCGCAAGACAAGTTCGATTTTGGCTTTGCGGTAGATTGGATGCGCAAGGACCTTGGGCTGGCATTTGAAGAAGCGCGCGCGGTGGGCGCAACTTTACCGATCACTGCAATCATCGACCAGTTTTATGCCGATGTGCAGCATATGGGCGGGGGTCGCATGGATACCAGTTCGATTGTGAAGAGATTGCCAAAAGGATGATGAAAACTTCAATTTCGTTTGCTTTCCCTATCCGTTCAGCCAAACCTCTCCGTGTCTCGAAGTCGCTCGACACGCAGGGGAAAAGCAGGCTCAAGACAGCTCTCGCCCTCTTTTTGCTGGCGACCGCAAGCCCTGCATTTGCAGACGGACTGGTCGAAAATGTGAACGGCATTACGCTGGACCAAGATGGCAAAGTCATACGCTTTAACGCCATGCTGGTCGGGGGTGACGGTAAGGTCACTGAACTGCTGACTAAAAAGGATAAGCTGCCCAAACAGCTTGATTTCCGTTTGGACGGGGGCGGCGCGACATTATTGCCGGGCCTGATTGACGCGCATGGCCACGTCATGGGGCTTGGCTTTCAATTGCTGACGCTTGATCTGTCCGCGACCAATAGCCTTGCCGAAGCGCAGGCGGCGATCACGGACTATGCCGCGAAACATCCTGAACGCCGCTGGATTATTGGTCGCGGTTGGAACCAGGAAAAATGGGGTCTTGGCCGCTTCCCGACCGCGCAAGACCTTGATGCTGCCGTTAGCGACCGGCCAGTTTGGCTTGAGCGCGTCGACGGCCATGCTGGCTGGGCCAACAGCCGCGCAATGGAAATTGCCAATATCACCTCCACCACAAAAGCTCCGGCTGGTGGCCGCATCGAAATGACCGCCGGAAAACCAAGCGGCATCTTTGTGGACGCTGCAGCAAACCTCATCGGCAAGTTTGTTCCAGCGCCCAAGCCATTGGAACGCGACATCGCATTGGGCGAGGCACAGAAGAAACTGCATAGTTTAGGTATTACCGCCATAGCCGACATGGGCACAACCATGGACGACTGGCAAAGCTACCGCCGTGCGGGCGACGCTGGCTGGCTTACTGTAAGGATTTTCGCTTATGCAGCCGGCGTCGACAACATGGTCGCAATCGCCGGTCCGCATCCAAGCCCATGGTTGTATAACGACAAACTTCGGCTGGGCGGCGTAAAGCTGTATCTCGATGGCGCTTTGGGCAGCCGCGGCGCTTGGTTGAAAAAACCCTATGCCGATGCGCCGGGTCAGACCGGGCTCCAATTTCTCGCCAGCGCCGAAATCCGCAACCTCATGGTGCGGGCTTCGATGGACGGCTTCCAGACGGCCGTGCACGCGATTGGGGACGCCGCCAACGCAGAAGTCATTGGCGCAATCGAGGAATTGTCGGAAACGTACAAAGGCGACATGCGGTGGCGCATTGAGCATGTCCAGATCGTCGATCCTGCTGATCTGGTAAGGCTTGGCAAGCATGGCATTATTTCGTCGATGCAGCCCGTTCACCAAACGTCCGACAGAGTGATGGCCGAGGCGCGGCTTGGTCAGGAGCGCCTAAAGGGTGCCTATGCTTGGCAGTCGATCTTGCATGCTGGTGGGAAACTAGCGTTTGGTTCTGACGTCCCCGTGGAATCGGCGGACCCATTTGCCGGACTTGCAGCCGCAATGACACGCGAAGATGCCGAAGGTCAGCCCTTTGGTGGCTGGCGGCCAGAAGAACATGTGTCGCGCGAGCAGGCATTGGCCGGGTTCACAACCGGTGCCGCTTATGCCGCTTTTGCCGAAAGCAAGTTCGGTTCGTTAACCCCAGGGTATTATGCCGATTTCATATTGATTGATGTTGACCCAATGCTTGCAAGCCCGCGTCAATTGCGTAAGGCAGTGGTCAAGGAAACATGGGTCGGTGGACGCCCCGTATACAAAAATGCTGCAGTAAATGCTGCGGATGAAAATAATAATGGAGAGAAACGATAATGCGCGCATGGACCTTAGCTAGCCGCCCTGCTGGGCTTCCAAATGACAGCAATTTTGCGATGGTAGAATTACCCGATGCGCAACTGGGCGCGGACGAGTTCCGTGTTGCAAACAGCTGGTTATCCGTCGACCCCTACATGCGCGGACGCATGAATGATGCGAAAAGCTATTCCGATCCTTTCGCGCTTGGCGAACCGATGACAGGCGGCGCAGTCGGCACCGTGACCGAGAGCAACAATGCCGAGTTCCCTGTCGGGGCCAAAGTATTGCATATGGCTGG
>CAIJLW010000009.1 GCA_903821685.1 uncultured Sphingomonadales bacterium
GCCGTTAACGTCCTCGGCCATCTCCACACCGGCCGCGCGTATGGCTTCATTCAATGCTGTCATGGTCGAGAAGCGGGGATCCATCGTGCCGTTCTCTATGCGGGTGACGGATTGCTTCGACACACCAGCGCGCTCTGCCAACTCCCCTTGCGACCAGCTCAGCAGGCCACGCGCAGCCCTGATCTGGGCGGCGTAGATGAGACGAGATGAAACTTTTTTAACCATATTAGATTTATATCACAGGTAGGTAAAATTTTTTATAGGTACTCAATAGATTGTAAAAATCTCGTTAATGACCATTTTAGAAACACATTTGATGCTTTTTTAATCAGGATCTTTATGTCGCACGCTAATCTAACCACAAAATTTGTTTTGAACGCTGCCTGTCCGGCCGGCAAATCAAAGATCGAGTATGTTGACACGAACCTTGAAGGGTTTTTCATTGAGGTCCACAACTCGGGCACCAAGACATTCTATCAACGCTATATCGACGGCCATCATCGCCAACGCCAGATAAAGATCGGACGTGCAAATGTTTTGCCCCTTGCAGAGGCCCGTAAGCGGGCCATTCAGATCAAAGCAGACGTCTCCCTTGGCAAGGACCCCAAGCAGGCCAAAAACGCGCTAAGGGCGATACCGACCCTCAATGAATTCTTCCATCAACGATACCTGCCATATGTAAAGCAAAACAAGCGGAGTTGGAAGACCGATGAAGCTGTGATCAGACTACACCTTCTTCCGGCCATGGGCAAATTTTATCTCGACGAAATTACGACCCAGATGGTCATCAAAATGATGACGGATATGCGGGCAGCGGGTTACGCCAACGGGACCTGCAACCGACCCGTGATCTTCCTGCGCTACATGCTCAATCTGGCAAGTGATTGGGGCATCCCCGGTCTGGAACGCAACCCAACGAAGAAGGTGCAGTTGTTTGAGGAGACGCAGTGCCAAAGGTTTCTATCTCCGTGTGAGATGCGCGCCTTGATAAATGCATTGAAGAATGACGAGAATGTCCAAGCGGCAAAGGCGATTGAGCTTCTGTTGCTGACAGGCGCTCGCCGTAACGAGATTACGCAGGCCCGCTGGGAACATATGAACCTTCCGCAGAAGACCATGCTTGTCCCGCTATCCAAGTCAGGGAAGCCTCGGACAATTTCGCTCAACAAGGCCGCATGCGATCTGATTAGCAAGTTGCCAAGTCGTGGGAAAAGCCCGTGGCTGTTTCCAAGCCCGATAACAGGCAAACCGAGCCCTGCGCTCTATTACCCTTGGGCGCGCGTGCGAAAGCGGGCTGGCCTGACAAATTTGCGCCTGCACGATCTGCGCCATTCTTACGCCAGCAATCTCGTGAATGGCGGGGTCAGTCTGTATGTGGTGCAGCAGCTTCTGGGACATACCAACCCACGCACGACGCAGCGTTATGCGCATCTTGAGCAGGAGACCCTTGCCAAAGCTGCTGAGGTGGCTGCTGAGACGCTTAAACGCGCCGTCGATCAGCGGTAGGCCTTGTCGTGGGTCCCGATGTTGATCAGGATTATCTCCTGATCAGTCACTATCAATTCTAGCGTAATGCGATGGCTCATGTTGATTGACACGGAATGAAGCCCATCCAGCTTGCCGCGCAGCGGGTGGAGCCGAAGTGATGGATGATGCGGATTGGCTTCCAGCAGCTCGATTGTCTTGGCGTATTGACTGAAAAGCTGAGGGTTACGCTTGAGAAGCTTGACGACCCTACGCTCATATTGCGCGGTCGTTACGATCATCCATGACACGTTTAACTGAGCTTTTCTGCCAAACGGCGCAGATGGTCAACAGCGGTTTCTTTAACAAAGCGACCTGCATCCATATCGGCACGGGAGGCTGCGAGGGCTGCGTCCAACTCGCATTCCCGCAGATAGTTATAATGATCGGCAGCCACAACCACATAACGGCCCCGACCCCGAACCGAGATTACAACCTCGGCGTGCTCGGAAAGCGCCGTTTCAATGGCTTTGACACCATGGATCTTCAAATCCGTTGCTGCAATAGTACTCATAATCATACTCCTAGATGTGTTAATAATAGTACTATTCAGTTCGAAGCGGACTTACAACCCTTTTTTCTGGCGCAACCTTTCGATGAATGGCGCTTAGGCTCGCTGGATATCGAATGGGATGAGTGCGGCAAACGGGTCGTTGATCAGTATTAGGCGCAGCATTTTCTGGGCCACACGCAGGTCAAAACGACTGAACGATGCGCACACCTCCAACAGGACACTCCCGTGACAGCCGTAAACGTCGTGGCAAACTTTGTTGGGACTCCTGCGCCGCAGCCTCGGCCGGTGGAGGTGATTGGGGGTTAGCGGATTAATTCTTTCAACGCCGCATTAATGCGAGACTGCCAGCCTGCACCACCTTCTTTGAAGTGCTGAATAATATCCCGATCAAGGCGCAGGGCTACCTGCTCCTTATTGCTACCCTTGGGGCGACCGCGACGTACAACCTTACCATCAACCTTGAACGTCGCTTTATCGAACCACTCATCCGTTAGTTCGGGAGCATCATCAAGATCAACCAATTCGGGATTTAAAACGAGCTTGCTCACGTTCATTTGCCTTTCGTATTGATATAATGTGGCGGGCCTCGCCACGCGGTGTCCGGACCAGCACGACCATACGGCCCCTCAGCAACCCGATGGTGATGTAGCGCTTTTCGCCATAGTCGAACCGATCATCTTCTAATTCAAAGATAGGGCCGCTAAACACCTCAGGGGCATCGACGAAATCCAGCCCTCGTTCCTCTAGGGTGGCCGCCCGCTTGGCTGGGTCGTAACTGATCTCCATAGAATTATTGTAGATGCAAATAATATGGAATCAATGATTTATTGTATATACAAATATCATCAACGATCTAGCCAACGCTTGGTTCGCGCCAAAGCTACCCCCACCCCCCAATAAAATTGACAATGCCCAGACCCTACCGGGGTGGCACCCCCCTCTTCCTGAGAAGGGGACCCACAGTTCCTTCTTACATATTATTCTGCATGTCCGATCGAACTTTAACAATCACAATTGCCCCGATACCAAGTAGCAAAGCTAGAATGATCCAACCCCAAGCGCCAGTGCGGCAATGACATCAGATTTTGCGATACCATTCAGAACCGAGATCCAACTCGTTGGAATACAATCGGTAATGGCCTCTGCTTCAACCGAATAAGAAACAAAAAGTCACCCAATCCTGCGTCACATAAAGGTATGACAATCTCTCTCTCGCCCAAGCTATACCCATTGGCTTTTTCGGCTCCGCCTGCCCGTGCCGTACCGCTGCGAGCGTCTTCCAGGAATTTCGTTTGCCATGTCTTTCTGTGCTCATGAGCTATCGTGGCCACGCAGACGCGGTAAAAGACACTATCAAAGCGACTTACTTTGCCGAGAAACCTCAATACAATTTGCAAATGTAAAGAATGACGGTAACTTTATCATTTAAATCTGGGGGGGGTTATATATGAAAAAATCTTGTCTTTTTATCGCAGCGTCATTTGGCAGTCTCGCGATGGTAATCGTATCTCCGTCATTTGCTCAGTCTACTCCTGCGACTGAGGATCTAGAAGAAAAGGTTGCTGTCAAAACTGGTGAAGTGGTGGAAGAAGCACCTGGCGCGGATGAAGTGGTCGAAGAAGCAACTGGCGCTATTGTGGTCACTGGCTCTCGCATTCGTCGCGACACGTTCAGCACCATCGAACCAATCACTGTAGTTACCGCTGAAGAAATCACGCAAGGCGGCTTCAATAGCGCTGCTGACGTGTTGCAGAGCCAAGTCGTGACTGCTGGCGCTGGGCAAATCAACAACTTTTATGGCGGCTTCGTAACCGCGGGGGGTACCGGTGCAAACACGCTGGGTCTTCGCAACCTTGGCCCCGCACGTACGCTCGTTCTTCTTAACGGTCGTCGACTGGCGCCTGCCGGTACGCGAGGCAACGTTCTTGCCGCTGATCTTAACGTGCTGCCGACGGCAATCGTTGAGCGCATAGAAGTTCTCAAGGCTGGCGCCTCCTCGATTTATGGTTCTGACGCCGTTGCGGGTGTCGTGAATATTATGACGGACAAAAAAGTCCGTGGCGTCACACTTGACGCGCAAGTTAACATTCCTGAGGTGGGCGCTGGTATCGATCGCCGGATTGCTACAACATTTGGCCTTGGTGATGATCGCCTGAATGTGCTCGGCTCGTTCGAGTATCGTAAGCGGAACGCGCTGCGTCTTAATGATCGAGACTTCACCAGCTGCCCCATTCCAGGTTATAAGCTTGATGCGGCCTCCCCTCTGGGTTCGGACGACCCTTATCCATTGGGCGATCCCCGCAACTGCTTCACCCTCGACAATGGTGGCGTCACCATTAATACTCTCGGCCTTCCTAACCGGTCTGCTATTGGCCGTACAAGCGGAACATCAGCCACATTTAACCGCTTTGTTCCTGCCCAAGGTACTGGCGGAGGCACGCCTGGGTATCTCGGTGTAGGTCTTTATGACCGCGATACGTTTGATCCTGCAAGTCAGGAAGAAGAGCTGATTACCCCTGTTGAAAATTACACTGGTTTCCTTGCCGGAAGTTACCAAACAGACCTACTCGGCAATGCAGAGATTTATGGTGAGGTCCTAGCTACCCGTCGCAAATCTTCATCACTTCTATATCGCCAGGTATCTTTAGATTATCTGAGAGGCAGCCCGCTTTTACCAGTGGAATTCCGCGCAGGTGCATTTTTAGCTGCGAACAACGTGTCAAGTGGTCAAGTAGTAGCTGCACGCGCTTTTGTAGGCTTCGGGCTCACGGATTCAGCACAAGAAGTTGATTATGTTCGCTTCGGGACGGGCATCCGTGGCGAATTTGCATTCGATGGCTGGCGTTATGACGCCTACGTTGGAAAATCTTGGACAAACGGTACATACGAGATTGAATCTTTCTTAATCGACAGAATGGCAAATGCGATGAACGTTGTGGAATCATCCACTGGCGTCCTGACATGTGCGAGTGCCGCTTCTAACCCGACCTGTGTGCCAGGGCCTCGGTTAAGTGCGGATGTGATTGGCGGCAAGTTACCTCAGGCATTTCGTGATTATATTCTTGTGAATACGATTGGGAACACCAAGTTTCGTGAAACGACCGCTAGCTTTAACGTAGATGGTCCGCTGTTTGCATTGCCTGGTGGTGACGTTCAATTGGCCTTGGGCGCGGAATATCGCAAGCAGCTGATTGATGACACGCCTGATTTAAACTCGATTAGCGGTAACCTTCTTGGTCTTACAGCCGGTACGCCCACGCGCGGTACCGACAATGTTAAGGAAGTGTTCGGCGAAGTTTTCGTTCCAATATTGTCCGATCGCCCTTTCTTCCAAAACCTGAGCTTGAATGCTTCCGGCCGTTATACTGATTATGCATCATATGGCAGTGACACCACATATAAGGTTGCGGGCGAATGGGAGTTCTTTAAAGGGTTCGGCATTCGTGGCAGCTACGGTACATCGTATCGCGCTCCTGCTCTTTCGGAACAATTCTTGGGCGCGACCAGTGGCTTTAGCAGTGGCGGAAGCGATCCTTGCGATTCCGACAACTTTCCCCGCGCTAATGGCCAGCCAAACCCAAGCGCATACTCAGCTGCACAACTGCAACGTGCTGCCAATTGCAAGTCAATAGGCATTGATACTAATACCTTCCAACAGAACTCGAGTATTACGTTGTTCCAACGGGGAGGGGCAGAAACTGGTTTGTCGGCTGAGACATCGCGTAATTGGTCTGTAGGTGCCGTGGTGCAACCGCGCATTTCAAATTCAACAACATTGGGGCTTGCCGTTGATTATTTCGATATAGAGGTATCTAACGGTGTGTCCTCGATTTCTGGGGGTACCATCCTGTCTCGTTGCTATAGTGGAGTTGACTTCAACCCGGCTGAAGGTTTTTGTAAGTTTGTAAAGCGTGACGCAAACCAGATTTTGGCTGTAACGAGTGGCTATGTGAACCTATCAAAAGACATCGTAAAGGGATATGAGTTCACAGGTCGGTTTGCGACGGATCTGTTCGGTGGTCGATTTACTTTCAACGCGAACATGACGAAGTACACGGAACAGAGTGATAAAACTTTCCCCGAAGAGATTTTGCTTGATAGCAATGGTACGTTGAACGTTCCTGATTTGGTTGGAAACTTTGACGCCACCTATCGCACGGGGCCTGTGACGGTCCGTTACGGTGTGTCATGGTTTGATGGCAGTAGCGGTACCGCAAAGTTCAATCAAACAAGCCGCACTACTGGGTTAGTCAATCAGGCGAATGTTGATATCTTGAACGAAGGTTATCAGCTTGAGGTGCCAGATTATTATCAGCATAGTGCCTCGGTTCAACTAAACGTCACGGATAAATTTCAGATGACCCTTGGTGTTCGCAATCTGCTCGATAAGGATCCGCCAAAGGTCTCTGCTTATTACACAACAATCGGCAACGCCCCGCTTTATTCGGGTTATGATTACACGGGCCGTCAGTGGTTCGTGAACACGAACTTCAAGTTCTAATAGCGACCTAGTACACAACAGAAAAAACGAAAGGGCGCCCATTGTGGCGCCCTTTTTTGATATCCCAATTTCGGAAAAAGACATCGCAAAGGAAAATATGGTGGGCGTAGCAAGGATTGAACTTGCGACCCCTGCGATGTCAACACAGTGCTCTACCACTGAGCTATACGCCCACGCTGCGCTAGCCTCTAGCGGGGCTTGGTGTATCATTCAAGCCTATTTCAGTTCGCCGAAGCTTTCCTTGGAAAACAGCCGCTCGACCTCCAGAACCAGATCCTTGAGATGAAAGGGTTTGGCCAGAATCTTGGCATTTGGTATTGACGCGCCGGCGCGCATGGCGACGCCTTCATAGCCCGATCGTTCCAACGCCCGCGCGAGATATAAGCGCATGACCTGTTCACCTTCAGCGAGTAAAATGCGGAACATCACCGGTCCTTAAAAATCCTGAGACAATATGGGCGTCGCCCTGAACAAACTGAATAATTGCAGAGAATAAATTTTTTTGCACCATCTTGCCAATTATCTGCCAATAATCATTGGGAGTAAGGTGAGGACGCGCGTGACGACACGGGATGCAGATGGGTTCGCAAGTTGGGGCACCGATGCGCCATCGGTCCCGGTGTTGCTGTCCGTGCCCCATGCCGGGCGCGATTATCCCAATGACATTTACGACGCACTGCGGCTTCCACCCGCCGCTTTGGTTCGGCTTGAGGATCGATATGCCGACCTGCTGACGCGCCGCTGCGTGCACATGGGGCATCCCGTTATCATGGCGCACCGAGCGCGGGCGTGGATTGACCTGAACCGGGACACGCAGGATATCGACGCAGATATGGTGCAAGGGGCACAGCGGGGGGATTATCCAAGCCCAGGGGTCAAGACGCGGGGCGGCCTTGGCCTGATCCCGCGGCGGCTCTCAGGGGAAGGCGAGCTTTGGAGGCGTCAGTTCACGCTGGATGAAGTGCAGCACCGCATAACGTCCTTCCACCAGCCCTATCATGACGCGGTCGGCGCGATACTGGAGCGCATGCGGGAAAGGTTCGGGGTCGCTATCCTGCTTGATTTACACAGCATGCCGCCAATCCGCAGTGCCGCTGACGGAGCAGCGCCGCAATTTGTGGTCGGCGACCGGTTCGGTAAGAGCGCAGCGTCCATATATGCAGAGCTGCTGTTATCACGACTGCATGCGCAGGGTTATGTTGCGGCGCTGAACCATCCCTACGCCGGCGCGTATATTCTGCGCCGTCATGCACGGCCGCGCGCGAACATCCACGCACTTCAGCTTGAAGTCGACAGGTCGCTGTATCTCGATCCGGATTTGCGTCAGCCCGGTGACGGCCTTGATCGCATCAGTGCGCTTATCCCGGCCCTTGTTGCCGCGCTTGCAGACGAGGCCTTAGGCTCTGCCGCGCTGATTGCCGCCGAATGAAGTCGTAAAAAAACCACCCCGGAATGTTCCGGGGTGGCCAAGGTTCAGGGAGTTGGTGCCCATGCAGGCACCAGTTGGATGGAAACGGGAGGGGATGGATCCATCCAGTCTTTGAAATGGGCTCTTCTCGTGTCAGTTTCAAGACTCAAATTTGTATTTTATCCCCACAGGTGACCGGTTGCCTAAAAATTACGCGGAAATGCGCGTTAGCTGCCTAAGGCCACATACGTTGAATGAACGGCATCTTGTCGATAAACTGGTGCTTCAGCGCGCCCAAGACATGCAGACCTATGAGAATAAGCAGCGGCGTCGCCAAGAATTCATGGCTCTCATGCGCGAAACCCGACAGCATTGTATTTTTGCCAAGGGCCATATCAACGGTGAACACGCCAAAGAAATCTACTGGCGCGGCTTTGCCATTTGCACCAATCATGAGCCAACCTGTGAGCGGCATGACGATCATGAGGACGTAGAATAACATATGAACCGTAAGGCCCGCTTTGGCTTGTAACCCAGCTACCTTGTCAGGCAGCGCTGGTGGACGGTGGCTAAGGCGCCATAAAATCCGGCCGACAGTCAGCACCAAAATGGAAATGCCAATGGCCTTATGCGGGCTCATATAAGCCGCGCGCGCCGCTTTAGGCAGATCTTCCGCCAGATTTGCCAACAGGATGTTGGCGCCAATCAATAGGGCTATCGCCCAATGAAATAGGATCGCGATTTTACTATATTTGCCCATGCCGTCACTCCTGAAGAGGGGGTGACGGCACGTAAGAAGC
>CAIJLW010000010.1 GCA_903821685.1 uncultured Sphingomonadales bacterium
AAGATTGTCACGGCACTGCCGACGCTTACCCTACGCTGATGACATCTGGTCCGGCTGCGCGCCCGCAGGGTAATAATCTCGCGTTGCTTCGCAATGCCGATGGTCGGCGTCGTTTCGAATGGCTGTTTGAACCCGATGGCAGTCGCAAGTTAATGCAGAGGTCTATCGTTGATCCCAAGCTAGAATGGGAAGTCAGCCTAGTTAAAGACAGCATTAACCCCGGAAATGGGCATTTCAACGCTAAAGCAGCGCGCGCCAAGCTTATGGGACGCGTGGGCAAAGAAACCGGGGACTATAAATATGGACTTGATGTCCCCGTAGACGAACGCGCCCACGGTGACGACAAAATGACATGCTTCACCTGCCATCTTTCATGGACCACGAGTTGTGGCGGATGCCATTTGCCAATTGAGGCCAATTGGAAAACAAAAACGCATAAATATGAGGAAGAAGAGACACGCAATTTCGCGACCTATAACCCGCAGGTTGCGCGTGAAGATATGTTCCAGCTCGGGCGGCATCAGACGACCAAGGGCAATATCATCGCACCCGTTCGCTCTACTTCTGCGCTGGTCCTGTCGTCAACAAACGTCAATCGCGAACGCATCTACATCCAACAGCCCCCCATCAGCTCGATCGGATTTTCGAGCCAAGCCTTCGCTCCGCATTTCCCGCACACGGTCAGAAAAACTGAAACGAAGCAATGCACCGATTGTCATTTGTCGGCAACCGGAGACAATAACGCCATCATGGCGCAGTTAATGCTGCTTGGCACAAATTACGTGAATTTCGTGGGCTTAAACGCATGGGTTGGCCTAGAAGGCGGGTTTGAAGCGGTACGAGTGACCGAGTGGGACGAGCCGCAGGCAGTGATAGGCTCGTATCTCCAGCGCTATGCTTATCCGGATTATTACAAGTTACACGTGGACCAAAATGGGCGCGAGCTTAAAAATTGGGTGCGTGGCAAGACATTTGACAAGAATGTTTCGGGTGAAACCGACGCGACAGAAGAATTCGTCAACATTGTTCAAGGCACCGGCGACAAAGTTGGCTGCCTACAACTGCGGGGTGAGTATATGTACGTCGCGCAAGGTAATCGTGGCTTTCAGGTCTACGACGTTGCCTCGATTGCCAATAAGGGCTTTTCCGAGCGAATCTTGTCAGGACCATTTTCCAAACTTGGCCACAACACGCAGGTCAAATCGAAGAATGCGACTTGTATGGCGCTGGCAACCAATCAACCGATCAGCCCATTGCGCAACACGCCCGAAATGCGTGAAGCCAATCAGGAGCAGGCATTCCACCCAATCTACAATTATGCGGTTATTACCGATAGCGTTGAAGGACTTATCCTTGTCGATGTTAACACAATGGCTGATGGGGAGTTCCGCAATAACTTCCTAAAGCGTGCGGTGACTTGGAACGATCAAGGCGTGTTGAAAGGTGCGCGTCATGTTACACTTGCCGGTCATTATGCTTATGTGACCGCTGATGTCGGGCTAGTCGTCGTCGATCTCGACAACCCAATGCGGCCAAAAACAACTGCTGTGATTAAACTTAACGATGCGCGCGCATCAGCGATCCAATTCCGCTATCTTTGGGTCAGCGATGCAGAGGGTGTGAAGTTATTTGACGTAACAAAATTGGCCGAACCAGTAGCCGTGCCGCAAGGCACCATCGCGCTGGCCAACGCTCGCAAACTATACGTAGCGCGCACATATCTATATGTTGCCGGCAAGCAGGATGGTTTGGTAATCGTTAATGTCACAAAACCGAAAGCCCCATCGATATATCTCAAAGAAACATTTGGCGGACAATTGTCGGACGCCGAAGATGTTGTCGTGGGCTCTACCAATGCCTCGGCTTTCGCATATGTCGCCGACGGCAAAAACGGTATGAAGGTTATCCAACTAACTTCGCCGTCTACCCAGCCCAATTATTATGGCTTCTCGCCTGCGCCAAAACCCGAACTGATTGCTTGGGCAAAAACGCCTTGGCCTGCTTATGCCATTTCCAAGGGTATCGACCGTGACCGTGCAGTAGATGAAAGCGGAAAACAAATAGCGGTATTTGGCCGACTGGGTTCTCGGCCATTTACGCGGGCGGAGATGGAGAAGCTTTTCCTTAACAGCCTAGGCAAGCCCTATATGGTAACTGATGAGGCGGAAGTAACCAGTTGGCGCCCCCCCTTGAAATCACCTAGCTAGGGCGCTCGCCAATCAGCTTTTTGATGAAAGGCTGCAAATGGCGGTCATATTTAGCCAGAATGGCTTGGTCGCCTGCATTGTCGAAATGTGACACAAGTTCCCGCCCGTTCCAGAAGTGCAGCGCATAAGCAGGATGATCGGCGATGATCATGGCCCTGTTATCCGGCTTTTCGGGATCAATCGGGTTCAGGTCCAACGCCACTTGCGCCGCGGTTGAGGAACAGATCGTAACAGCTGTCCTCTGCCAAGGCACAGCAATGGATCTGTGGACATGGCCGCACATTATTCCCTTTATATTTGGAGCATCCTGAATGGCTTGCGTGAAGTTGCTGACCCATTGTTCTTCAGCATGGGTATTCATCCACGCGATGCCGATTTCGACAGGTGGGTGATGCATGCCAATAATGGTCGGAGTGTCACGGTCTTGTGCAAGTGTTGACCGAAGCCATTTGGCGCGCGTGTCACAAAAAGCACCGCCATGACGTCCCTCTTCCAGAGTGTCGAGCATTAGTATGCGAACACCGCCAGCTTCCAACGCATATTGAACGAACCCATCTACCACAGGAATTTCAGGAAATTGCGTGGTAAAATTGCTTCGGATATCATGATTGCCAAGACACATATGAACGGGAAAACTGCAGATACTAAACGCATCGGCCAACTGTCTGTAGCTCGCAGCAGCCCCATGTTCAGTCAAATCACCTGTGGCAATGAGTAAGTCGGGTCGGTTGGGGCCATTGTTCAAATACCGCAACACCTTATCAAGGCGCTGGCGGTTAAACTCGGCCGGATCATCCCGATCAAATCCTAAATGAATGTCGGTAACCTGAGCAATTAACAACGCAAACCCCTCTGTCTATGTGCGCACTTTGCCATTCTCTACGCGGGTTTTGCTAACATCCCGTTTACGCGTCATATCAAATTTCGGCACCCATGGCGCACCATCATCGGCATGGAAACTATGGCACATTGCGCAACTTGATGGGACATCTGCGTTAGACGCCTCACCGCCGTGGCAAGTTCGGCACGTCTTGATGCC
>CAIJLW010000011.1 GCA_903821685.1 uncultured Sphingomonadales bacterium
CCCGATCGCGCACCCCGTGCAGAGCAGGAGGCTTAAATTATGGCACGTCCGTTTTTCCGTCGCCGCAAGTCCTGCCCATTCCAGGGTAAAGATGCGCCGAAGATCGATTATAAAGATGTACGCCTGCTTCAGGGTTACATTTCAGAGCGTGGCAAGATTGTCCCGTCGCGCATCACCGCCGTATCGGCAAAGAAGCAACGTGAACTGGGCCAAGCTATCAAGCGCGCCCGTCACATCGGCCTTCTGCCGTACATCGTGAAGTAGGAGCCGAAAACATGGATATCATACTTCTCGAGCGCGTTGAAAAGCTTGGTGCAATTGGTGACGTTGTCACCGTGAAGGACGGCTATGCCCGTAACTTCCTGCTGCCAAACAAAAAAGCGCTCCGTGCGAACGCCGCCAACCGCAAGGTTTTCGAAGCGAACCGCGCGAAAATTGAAAGCGATAACGCAAGCCGCCGCGATGAAGCGCAAAAAGCTTCGGGCAGTGTCGAAGGCAAGCAGATCATTCTGATCCGTGCAGCTTCGCAAACTGGCCAGCTTTATGGTTCCGTCTCAGTCAAGGATATCGTTGACGGTCTGGTCGCCCAGGACGCCAAGGTTAGCAAAGGCATGATCGTGCTTGAACGCCCAATCAAAACGCTTGGCATTTTCGGTGTCAAAGTTGTTCTGCACCCCGAAGTCAGCGTTAATGTTCAGGTCAATGTGGCCCGTTCAGATGACGAAGCTGAATTGCAGAAGGACGGCGTTAACGTTCTCGACCAGATGTTCGAAGCCGAACAGGCCGAGATTGCTGCTGAAGCAATTGAAGCTCAGGTTGAAGCCGAAGTTGCATCTGACGCCGCCGACGCTGCGGAAGCCGCTGCCAACGCAAAGCGCCGCGAAGAGCAAGCTGCCGCCAAGGCTGCTGCTGAAGCTGCTGGCCTTTCGGCTGAGGCAAGCGACGACGCATAAAGCTCTCGACTGCCCAATACAAAAAGCCGCCTTGTTGCAAGACAGGGCGGCTTTTTTGTTGGGTTGAGCGATAACCGAAATGCCGTTGATCTGGGGTTTGACACCGCCGCAAGGTGACGGGTCGTGCGATAGTTGGGCGCAATGCAAAGTGGGCAGTGGTAGCATCAGGCCGTTTGGTTTATGGCACAGCAGTGACCGCACCCATCATCATCACTGCCGGAATGGGTAAGACCGACCAAGCATGGGCCAATGGATTGCGGCGCGCGCATTTTCCTGTAGCGCGCAATTTTGTCGATGCGCATATCACGCTGTTTCATCATCTGCCGCCAAGCCACTTGCCTGAGATAAAATCCCGCCTAGCGGCGCTTGTTGCAGATTATCCTGCGCCTGTTGCGCATCTCACAGATGTCATGCTGATGGGAAGCGCGGTGGCATTTCGCATCGATAGCCCCGAATTGCTGAGTCTACGTGAGGAGCTTGCAGATGCATTTCGCGGACTTTTAATCCCGCAGGATGAGGCGTCGCCCAAATTGCATATCACCGTCCAGAACAAGGTTGAGCCTCCGGTCGCCAAAGCGCTTCATGCCCATTTGTCGTCAACATTTCGTCCCCGACCTTTGGTCATTTCCGGTCTGTCCGCGCATTATTATCGCGGTGGGCCATGGGAGCAAATTGGCAGATGGGCATTTCGCGGCTGACAATGCTTGACCCGTTCAAACCCCGCGCTTATAGCGCCGCGTGCTTCCCCGCAAATGCTGGGATTCACGCTAGGATGGCGAAGTAGCTCAGCTGGTTAGAGCGGTGGAATCATAATCCATAGGTCGGGGGTTCAAGTCCCTCCTTCGCTACCATTTCATTGGCGTCCGCAGGCGCCTAAGCTTTCCCGGTATCGGCGGGGCCGCCAACCAGAATAAAATGCCGGTCGCAATAGCCGCAGTCGACATAGCCTTTTTCATTAATCTGGAGCCACACGCGCGGATGACCCAACGCGGCTGGGATATCTCCGCTGCCATCACAGGCTACACGCGGTTCACGTACTCGGATGGTTTCAGGATCATATTTGTTCATGAGCGCCGCTTAGCAAAGCAGTCGCTACCCTGCAACGGGTCAGAAAGCGTTGAGTGTGATTGCACTGCCACCACGCCTTCGCTATCGCAGTTGCATGTCCGAACAAGCTATCTCCATAAAGAACCTCTCCAAAAAATATGCGGGGGGGAAACAGGCGCTCAACGATGTCAGCTTTGACGTTGCGCAAGGATCGATCTTCGGTTTGCTGGGGCCAAATGGTGCGGGCAAATCCACACTTATTAATATCTTGGCCGGGTTGGTCATGAAAACATCTGGCAGCGCATCCATTTGGGGTTTCGACATTGACGCCCATCCGCGTAATGCCAAGGCGTCTATCGGTATTGTGCCGCAGGAAATCATGTTCGACCCCTTTTTCACGCCCAAGGAAGCGTTGGAGCTGCAAGCTGGCTTATATGGCGTGCCCAAGTCGAAGCGGCGGACGATGGAGCTGTTGAAGGCTGTACGGCTTGAGGACAAGGCCGACGCATATGCTCGAACGTTATCGGGCGGCATGAAACGTCGCTTGTTGGTGGCAAAGGCCATGGTGCATGCGCCGCCGGTGATCGTGCTGGATGAACCTACCGCTGGCGTCGACATCGAACTGCGGCAGCAATTGTGGGACTATGTTCAGGAACTGAACCGCCAAGGTGTTACCGTTGTCTTGACCACGCACTATCTCGAAGAGGCCGAGCAATTATGTGACCGTATTGCGATCATCAACCATGGGCAGCTGATCGCCAATAAGCCCACACGCGAATTGGTCGGCATGGCCCGCGAAAAGGCGGTGGTGCTGACGCTAGATCGCGATGTGACCAGCGCGCCAACACATGAAACGTTTGAAAAGGTCGAGCTGGTCGGCGACCGGACCATTGCAATCACCTATAACAAGGACCGGATGAACGCAGGTGAAGTCCTGTCTGTGATCCAAGGCCTCGGACTTGGCATTATCGATGTGACCACCAAAGAAGCGGATTTGGAGGACGTCTTCCTTCGTTTGACGAGCACCGCATAAATGGACGCCGATGTTCTGATCATTGGCTCCGGTGCGGCGGGTTTGACGGCTGCGTTGCAATTGGCAACTTCGCGCAAAGTTGTGGTGTTGGCGAAGGGATCAATTTCTGATGGTGCGACGGCTTGGGCGCAGGGCGGGATTGCCGCTGTGCTTGAACCCGGCGACAATTTTGCCAACCATATCGAAGACACGATGGTTGCAGGGGCTGGGCTTAACAACCGCGCGACTGTCGAATTTGTGGTGGAAAATGCACCAGTTGCGATTGAGCGGTTAGCCAAGCTTGGCGTGCCGTTCAATCTTGAGGGCAATGACTGGCATCTAACGCGCGAAGGCGGGCATAGCCACCGGCGGATCGTCCATGTCGACGATGCCACTGGCTGGGCAGTGCAGCAAGCGCTTGAGGCCGCAGCCAGAGCACATCCAAATATCATCCTCGTGCCCGACATGGTTGCGGTTGACCTCATTTCCGGAAGGCATCAGGAACGCTTTTCAACATCAGGTCGGATCCACGGGGTTTATGCGCTGAACCGCAAGACGGGTCAGGTGGAAACCTTCACAGCGCGTGCAACGATCCTTGCAAGCGGCGGCGCTGGCCGGGCATATCTATATTCTACGGCCCCACGCGGCGCGACTGGAGATGGCATCGCCATGGCATGGCGTGCAGGCTGCCGTGTGTCGAACATGGAATTCATGCAATTCCACCCGACCTGCCTCTACAATCTTGACGTCAAAAATTTTCTCATCACCGAAGCTGTCCGCGGTGAGGGCGGCATACTGAAGAACCCGAAAACCGGACATCGCTACATGCCTGATTATGACGAACGCGCTGAGCTTGCGCCGCGTGATATTGTCGCGCGCGCCAATGATGCCGAGATCAAGCGCGATGGTCTGGATTATGTCCATCTGGATATCAGCCACAAGCCACCCGAATTTGTAAAAACGCATTTCCCGAACATCTACGAAAAGCTGCTTGGGCTTGGCATCGACATCACGCGGGAGCCAATCCCAGTCGTGCCCGCGCAGCATTATACCTGCGGCGGCGTGCTTGTGGATATGGACGGCCGAACCGATGCGCCAGGCCTCTATGCCGCAGGCGAAGTGACGCAAAGCGGCTTGCATGGTGCAAACCGTCTGGCGTCGAATTCATTGCTGGAATGCTTCGTCTTTGGCGATGCCTGTGCCCGGCATATCGATGCGCATTGGGACAGCCTGCTGCCACCGCCCCCAATACAGCACTGGGATGAAAGCCGCGTCACCGACAGCGACGAGGAAGTCGTCATCGCGCAATGCTGGCGGGAAATCCGGCAGTTTATGTGGAACTTTGTCGGCATCGTGCGTACCACAAAAAGGCTGGAGCGTGCCCAGCACCGCATTGATCTGCTGCGCAGTGAAGTCGCCGACTATTACAGCCATTTCCGGGTCACGCCCGACCTTATTGAGCTGCGCAACCTTGTCGAGGTAGCCGCTTTGATCATCCGTTCTGCCTTATCGCGCCATGAGAGCAGGGGGTTGCACTTCACGCTGGATTATCCCGGGACGGCGACCACGGCGGTCGATACGATTTTGGTACCGTAAGCACAAAACGCTTTCCTACAGATACCAACATCAGGCAGAGTCGATTCTGGATGATTGGAGGGTGTTATGACGGTTCAAAATAGCGTTTTGGCTTTTACCTTACGCAGTTTTTTGCAGGTGTCTTTCTTGGCATTGTTGGGCGCGGTTGCTGCGCCTGCCATGGCGGCAACGCCTGAAGAGACTGCGCGTCAGGTGTTGGCGAAGTCCCCCATCATTGACGGTCATAACGATACGCCGCACCAGATTGCGGAAGTGTTTGATCGCGATTTTTCCAAATTTGATCTGAACGTCTTGCCTGCCGATGTTTTGGCAAAAACGCATACGGATATCCGCGCCGCACGGGCAGGTTTTCTTGGGGGTCAATTCTGGTCGGTCTATGTCGATGCGGCTTTGCCCAAGCATGAGGCGGTGACGCGCACCATTCAGCAAATTGACGTCGTGCGGCAGATGATAGCGCGTTATCCCGATAGCTTTGCCTATGCATCAACGGCGGCCGAGGTTGAGGCCGCAATGAAAGCTGGCAAAATTGCCTCGCTTATCGGCATGGAAGGCGGCCATTCGATTGGGGACTCGTTAGGAATTCTTCGTCAGACTTATGCGCTTGGCGCGCGGTATATGACCATCACGCATAGCCTGACCACCGATTGGGCGGACAGCGCCACCCATGCGCCCAAGCATGACGGATTGGCGCCCTTTGGTTTTGAAGTGCTCGCCGAAATGAACCGGCTGGGGATGATTGTCGACATCAGCCATGTGTCCGAGGCCACGATGCAAGATGTTTTGGACAAGACCACAGCGCCGGTGCTCTTCACGCACAGCAATGCGCGCGCCATCACGCCGCACCCCCGCAACGTGCCTGATTCGGTGCTTAGCCGCCTTCCGCAAAATGGCGGCGTGGTGATGGTAACCTTCGTGCCCGGATTTACATCGGCCGAACGGCGGGAGTGGGAATATCAACGCTCGGCTGTCGCTGGTCGCGCCAAGACCGAGTTCTCAGGCAATCCTTCCGGCGAAAAAGCCGCTGTTGATGCATGGATTGCTGCACACCCGCAGCCCAAGGCAACACTTGCGCAAGTTGCCGACCATATTGACCATATCCGCAAAGTCGCTGGCATCGACCATATCGGCATTGGCGGTGATTTCGGCGGCGTAGATGAATTACCTGTTGGCCTAGAGAATGTGTCCACATATCCCGCGTTGTTCGCCGAACTCGTCCGCCGTGGCTATTCGAAAGCCGATCTCGCCAAAATCGCGCAAGGCAATGTCCTGCGCGTCATGCGTGGTGTTGAAAAGGCAGCGGGAAAATAATTCTATCCGGCAAAGCCTTCGGCCAGATAACGTTCTGCGATGGCGGCATGCAGCGCCGCTCCTTTGGCCATGACGCTGTCGTCCAACACCATTCGGTTGGAGTGAAGCCCGCAACAGGACCGCCAGTCGTCGCCTTCATGGGACGCGCCCAAGAAGAACATAGCGCCGGGGACTTTTTCGAGGACATAGGCGAAGTCCTCGGCACCCATGATGGGTGTATCAAGCGTGATCCAGCTTTCCGCGCCGAACATATTTTCAACCACAGTTTTGCCGAATTGGACGGCGCGGTCGTCGCAGACGGTGACGGGGAAGCCCTGTTCAATATGTACTTCCGCGCTGCACCCATGCGCGGCAGCGATGCCTGGAGCGAGGCGGTGCAGTTCTTCGGCCACCCGCGCGCGCGACTGCTGCGACAATGTACGGATCGTGCCAAGCAAATGCGCTGTTTCGGGAATGATATTGTTCGTCGTACCCGCTGAGATTTTGGCGATGGTGATGACGGCGGGATTGAACACTGAAATCTTGCGCGTCACCATTGTCTGGATTGCCGAAACGATTTCGCAGGCAACGGGGATGGGGTCGATGGCATCATGCGGCATCGAAGCGTGGCCGCCCGCGCCCTTGACCGTGATGGTAAGCACGTCCGATGATGCCAGTAACGGCCCACTTCGGCCACTGAACACACCACGCGGCGAGTTGGGCATGATGTGCAAGGCAAATGCCGCGTCGGGCAGCGGATCAATCAAGCCGTCGTCAAGCATGAAGCGCGCGCCATGATGGCCTTCTTCGCCAGGTTGAAACATGAACTGGACGGTGCCTGCAAGTTGCTCGCGCTTGGCACATAGCATCTTGGCTGCACCCACCAGCATTGCGACATGGGTGTCATGCCCGCAGGCATGCATCGCGCCGTCGGTTTGCGAGCTATACTCAAGCCCCGTATCTTCATGCAGTGGCAATGCATCCATATCGCCGCGCAGCAACACTGTGCGGCCGTTGGCAGGGCCTTTAAGGGTCGCAATCAACCCCGTTGTAGATGGCCCTTCCCGAAACTCAAGCGGAAGGCCGGCAAGTGCAGCCTTAATCTTTGCAAGCGTCTTGGGGTTCTGCAGACCCAATTCGGGTTCTGCATGAATGGCCCGCCGCAGGTCGACAAGGTCGGGAAGAATGTGTTCGGCGTTATCACGCCAGTCAGTGCTGTTTAAGTCCATGACCTATCTAGCACCAGCCTGACGCGACGGACAACCTTCTTAATCTTCGAGACGTACCGTCACATATTGCGTGGCCGCGCCGCGCCGTTTTACGCCAAGCAAGATCGCCCCGCGACCTGCGGCCTGCGCATCCTTGACCGCAGTTGCGAGACCAGCGGCTGTGGTGACAGGTTTGTAATTGGCCGAGACGATTACATCGCCGCGACGCAAACCAACCTGCGCAGCTGTGCCTGCGCCGGGAACGTCGACAACGATGCCTTTGACATCAGCGGTCATCCCAAGTGCCCGTGCGATTTCCGCGTCGAGCGGAATGACGCTGAGGCCAAGCTTGTCACGGATGACCTTTGAATCGGGCGTATCGGTTTGTTTGTCGAAGTCCTTGTTTTCTTCCGGATTGAAGTTGCTTTGGGCGAGCTTTTCTTCCGGAGGACGTGCGCCGATAGTTGCAGTCAGCTTCAACGGCTTGCCTTCGCGCAAGATGTCGAGCGGAATTCGTGTACCAGGTTTAATGTTGGCTACGATGTAAGACAGGGTGGCTTCGGGGGTCACTTCGCGGCTGTCGACGCGCAAGACGATGTCGCCTTCCTTAAGACCAGCCTTATCAGCGCCCTCGCCAGCGACAACGCGCGCGACGAATTCACCGCGATTTTTTTCAAGGCCAAGCGCATCGGCAAGGTCTTCGCTCACAGGGGTGATGCTGATACCGAGATAGCCGCGTTCCGGACGAACGCCCTTTTTCAAAGACTCAATCACGGGAATGGCTTCATCAGCAGGAATAGCAAAGCCAACGCCGATATTGGCACCTACTGGCGAAATCAGGCGGTTGTTGATGCCGACAACTTCACCCTTCAGGTTAAACAAAGGTCCGCCGGAGTTACCCGGGTTAATCGCGGCGTCCGTTTGAATGAATCGGTCATACGCCCCACCAGCGCCGATGTTGCGTTGAAGCGCAGAAATAATCCCCGCAGTTACCGTATTGCCCAAACCAAGGGGGTTACCTATGGCTATGACCCAGTCACCAACCCGGCTTTTCTTGGAATCTGCCATTTTGACAAAGGGCAATCCAGTTGCGCGGATTTTCAGCAACGCAACATCCGAAGATGGGTCGCGGCCAACGATTTCGGCCTCATATTCTTTGCCATCGAACAAAGTGACCGTGACGCGGTCAACTGCGCCACCAGCTGGGCCGCCGACGATGACGTGGTTGTTGGTGACGATGTAACCATCGCTTGAAATCAGAAAGCCCGATCCGCCACTGGCCTGTTCTTGCGTCACTGGCCGACGTTCACCGGTCAGCGGGTTGAGGCTGGTGGCGACCTGCACCTTTTGACGCGTGGCGATGTTCACAACGGCTGGCTGCAACTGCGCGGCGAGGTCTGCGAAGGTTGCCGGTGCCCCGCCGGGTGCAAGATTGGCTTGTTCTGAAACGGCAAGGCCAGTCTGTGCGGTGACAGGGTTGTCATTGACCAGAGCGACTGTGCCGCCAGCCATCAGGAGCGCGGTGGTAACTGCATAAGCGTAACGCACGGTTATAATTCCCTTCGTCTATTCAATGGGCATTGGCCCGAAAATCAGCCTTTCGATGGCGTGGCAAAGCTTAACGCCAATTGAATGGATGTCTTAATGTCCACTAGCGTCCGTTGCGGAATTTCTCCAGATACGCGTTTTGCGGGGACAAGATGATATTGCTTGAACCTTCGCCATTTTGGAACGTCTGACGATAGCTCTGCATTGCGCGATAGAAATCATAGAATCCTGGGTCCTTGCCATAGCTTATCGCGTAGATGCGGGCGGCCTCTGACTCGGCGTCAGCGCGGATGATCTGCGCTTCCTTTTGGCCTTCGGCGTCGATGGCGATCGCTTCCTGATTTCGGGCGCTACGCATGCGGTTATAAGCCGACTGCAAAGTTGCTGCTGGCAAATCGGCACGCTTGATGCGGACATCAATAACCTCAGCGCCATATTTGCGAGCTTCGCGGTTCAACGCGGTCTGGATATTTTCCATCACTTCACCGCGTTCGGCGCTCAACAATGCGACAAAGGTGCGCTTGCCCAGTTCGTTGCGCAGCGATGATCCTAAAATCGTGCGCAACTGGTCCCGCAAACGATCTTCGGTACGAATTGTCCGATACATTTGCGCAGGCTTAGTAATACGAAAGCGCGCAAACGCATCTACCTGAAGTCTTAATTGGTCCGTAGACAGCACTTCTTGCTGCTCCATCTCAACGCTCAACACGCGCTTGTCGATGATCTGGATTTGTTCAACTAACGGGATGCGGAAGGTGAGCCCGGCGCGCGTTTCGCCAAATTGTTCACCCGTTTTGTATGGGTTTACGATCCGATCAACCTTACCATAGCTGCTGATGATGGCCTGCTGCGTTTCGGGCACTACATTAATGGACATGCTCATAAGGATGAGCGCGGCGATTACGGATAATGCGAGGTACATTGGGTTTCGCAGGAATGTGCTAATCATTGCTTGTTCCCTGTCACGACTACGGGCTCCGTTTTTTGAGCCGCCTTTTTCTGGAATTCTGGAAGTGGGAGATAAGTATTCACACCGCCGGTCTCTACGATCGTTTTGTCGACCTTGCCCAGCACCTGTTCCATGGTTTCATAATATAGACGGCGCTTAGTTACCTCAGGCGCCTGTTTATATTGCACATAGATTTTGTCGAACTCCGCAGTTTCACCCAGCGCAAGTTCCGTTACCCGGCTTGCATACGCGCGGGCATCGTTGAGATAACTTTCGCGGCGTTGCTGCGCAGCGTTCACTTCACGGAACGCGTCGGTTACTTCGGGTGGAGGATCCGACTGGCGTATGGAGATGCTCTGGATCAAAACGCCGGCCCTATATTCGTCGAGCACTTGCTGCATCCGGCGGCGCACTTCAAGCTCAATTGCACCCCGGCCGGGGCCGATAGCTTGAGTCAGGTCATAATTGGCCACCGCAGCGCGCATGGCGCTCTCCGCGACCTCTTTTACGGTGCCGTCGGGATTGTCGAGTTGGAACAGATACAGCGATGGATTTTTGATCGACCACCGCACATCATACGCCATATCGATGATACTCTGATCCTTCGATAGAACCAGATTTTCGCTGCTTGGCTTGGGCGACCCGATCGACGTCGTCTGGATCTGCTTTGTGTCGATCTTTGTGATGTTTTCGAACGGTGCGGGTAGGGTAAATTGGATGCCCGGTTGGACTGTGCGCGCATATTTGCCCAGTTGCATGACAACACCCTCTTGCTCCGGACCAATTCGGTGGATGCTTGTCCAGACCAGCCACAGCGCAAGAAAGGCGCCGATGATGAGGGGAAACCAGCTTTTGCCGTTGGGACGTTTGGGTAAGCCGCCAAATCCAGCGCCTTTTCCGCGCAACATTTCTTCGAGCGAAGGACCACGTCCGCGCGTGCGCGCGGCCGGGTCGGGTGTTGGATCCCATGGATTGACGGGATCTTGTTTTGATTCACCGCCGCGTCCGCTTGGATCGCTAGTCGTTCCATTATCCGTAGGATCTGATGAATCCCACGGTCCTTTGCCATTTGTTGCCAAAATTACCGTTCCCTGATCGTCAATTTTCTTGCTCATAAAATATATATGGGAATGGTTTTTCAGAAAAACAGTGTCAATCCCGCAATTCTGAATCTATTCGGCAAGTCATGACAGATTTCAACACTTTTTCTGATGCCATAATCGCCGCTGTAGGAAGTCGCGCAAGCGGCTTGAAGGTCGTTGATAACGCCGTTTCGGTCATGGTTGACGTATCGGGCCTAAACGAAGATCAACGCGTTGAAATAGAGGCCGATGTCCGGGCCGCCGCCGAGCATGCCGGCGCGCAATCCGTTCGCATCATGTTAACCGCTGAACGCTTCGTGCCGCGCCTTATCGCGGTAGCCAGCGGCAAGGGCGGCGTAGGCAAGTCAACACTGTCGACCAACCTTGCCATTGCCATGGCGCGCGCCGGTCGATCGGTTGGCTTGGTAGACGCAGATATCTATGGCCCGTCGCAGCCAAGGTTGATGGGCGTCGAGGGCGTTAAACCGGAGGCCGAAGGCAAGACCATGATACCTGTTATGGGTGCAGGTGGCGTGCCATTCCTATCGATGGGGCAATTGGTCAACCCAGGGCAGGCAATTGCGTGGCGCGGGCCGATGGCGGGCAATGCGCTATCGCAGCTAGTTGATGCCAAATGGGGAAATGTCCGCGATATTGTGGTTGATATGCCGCCGGGTACAGGCGACATTCAATTGTCGATGGTTCAAAAGCACAAACCGATAGGCGCAGTCATTATTTCAACGCCGCAGGACCTGGCGCTCATGGATGCCATGCGAGCCATCAGCTTTTTCGACACGGCTAAAGTGCCTATCATTGGCTTGGTCGAAAATATGGCGGGATATTTGTGCCCGCATTGTGGTGAAATGAGCGATCCGTTCGGCTCGGGCGGCGCGGAGGCGGCGGCGAAGGAATTGGGCATTCCCTTTTTGGGGCGGATACCGCTCGACATCAAAATCCGCATTGAAAGCGATGCCGGCACGCCGCCTGCTTTGGGTGATGGGCCCATCAGCGACGCCTATTCCGCGATCGCGCAGCGTGTCGCAACGTGGATTGATTCGCCGAAAGATACCGTTGCATGAATGAAGCGCCGGCGCCCAAAGGTGGTATCAGCCGCAGAAAGCTGATAGTTGGCGGGGGTGTGGGTGTTGGACTATTGGTGGCATGGGGACTTTGGCCTCGCCGTTATGCGCCAAATTTACACGCAGCAGATGGTGAGCATCTGTTCGGCCCGTGGCTTAAAATCGCAGAAGACGGCAAGGTTGTTGTCGCCATTCCGCAAAGCGAGTCCGGCCAAGGCGTGTATACGGCGCTGGCGCAAATTGTAGCAGGTGAATTGGGTGCCGATTGGCGTTCAGTTGCAGTGCAACCTGTTCCGCCAAGCCCGATTTTTGCCAATACTTTGCTAGCGCGCGAATGGTCGCCGGCATTCTTGCCCGAAAATGTCGGCGTCGATGGCGATAGCGGCATCCTTGCCAGCAGCATTAATGAATTGGCCCGCCGTGACATGTTTGTCGTAACCGGCGGATCGTCATCCATCCGGCAGTTCGAAATGCCATGCCGCGAAGCTGGCGCTGCTGCGCGGGCTTTATTGTGTCAGGCAGCCGCCGCGCGCTGGGATATTGCGTGGGAACAGTGCCGGACCGATCGGGGCTTTGTAATAGCGGGAAAGCGGCGTCTGTCCTTTGCCGAGTTGGTGGTTGCGGCATCGGCGCTTGACGTGCCGTCGCCGATCCCGCTGAACCCATCGGCACGCAACCATCTTTCCGGACGAGACGCGCCGCGCCTAGATTTGTCGGCTAAGGTTGATGGCAGTGCAAGTTTCGCAGGGGATATCCGCTTGCCAGACATGCTATTTGCTTCGGTACGGGCAGGGCCAGCGGGCGACACAAGCCTGATATCAGCGGATACGAAGGCTGGAATGAAGACACGCGGCGTGATTCAGGTCGTCAAAACCGACAATTGGGTCGCGGCGGTGGCAAGCAATTGGTGGGCGGCTAATCATACACTTGATACCATGAAGCCGGTGTTCAGAACGAAGGGCCGAATGGCGGACAGTGCGCAGATTGCGGAGTCCCTTTCCAACGCAATTTCCAAGGGGCCTGGCTTTCGCGCCGTTAAAACGGGCGACGTAGATGCGGCAATTGCGCCTGAAACCGCGCCGCGCATTTTCAAGGCAGACTACTCGGTTGGCGCAGCTGTTCACGCCCCTATTGAGACGCGGACGGCGACAGCAAATTTCCACGATGGGCGCTTGCAATTGTGGCTCGCATCCCAGGTGCCGCAAGGGGCAAGGCGCGCAGCAGCAGATGCCATCGGCATAGATGTTGATGATGTCGTGCTATATCCGGTCATGGCCGGAGGCAGTTTCGATCGCAATTTCGACAATGTCGTCGCTGCGCAGGTTGCGGTTATTGCCAAAGAAGTCGGCCGACCCGTGCAATTAACGTGGTCTCGCACAGAAGATTTCATGCGCGATCATGTTCGCAGCCCAGCACTTGGCAGACTTTCAGCAGCCATGAACGCAGATGGCGCGATTACTGGCCTTGCAATAAGGGTGGCGGCGGCATCGACCATGCGTGAGCTTGCCAACCGGATCGATGGCCAAACACCGGATAAAGCTCGAAAGTCGGCATCGGGCGCATTTGATGTTATGGCGGTTGAAGGGGCGCAGGTCCCTTACGCCATCCCAAATATCGCCATTGATCATTTCCCTGTCGCAATGCCAATGTCGACGGGCCCATGGCGCGGTCTGGCAAACAGCTATAATTGCTTTTTCGTCGAAGGTTTTATCGATGAACTTGCACACAAAGCAGGCGTTGAGCCACTGTCATTCCGTATGCAGATGCTGGTTGGACAGACCCGTCTGGCGCGTTGCCTGACGGGTGTTGCAAAGATGGCTGGCTGGGATGGCGGCGGGTCGGGCAGCGGGCGTGGTATTGCATGCCACAGCATGCGCGGTAGCCATATTGCCATCATTGTGACCGCGCGCACTGGGGCGACCGGCGTGCGCGTTGAGCGCATTCATGCCATGGCCGATTGCGGCCGGTTAATTAACCCCGATCTGGCACGTCAGCAGATTGAAGGCGGCATCGTCTTTGGATTGGCGCAGGCATTGGGGGCGGTTACGGACTTTGAAAGTGGCATGCCAACGGCGCGCCGATTGCGCGACATTGATTTACCCAAATTGGTCGACGTACCAGACATCACGGTCGAATTTGTCCGCAACGACGCGGCGCCGGGCGGGGTGACTGAACTTGGTGTACCTGCCGTGGCCCCAGCCATTGCTAACGCCCTTTTTTCTGCATCCGGAATAAGGCTGCGCGAATTACCTCTATTGTCCAAAGGACTATGATGACCTTACCTATTGATCACCCACCCGTTGCGACGCCAAAGATTGGCGTTCTCCTTGTTAATTTAGGAACGCCGGACGCGCCGACAACGTCTGCTGTGAAGCGTTACCTAAAGCAGTTTCTATCTGACCGCCGCGTTGTCGAAATTCCTGCGCTTATCTGGCAACCGATCTTGCGTGGCATTATCTTGAACACGCGCCCGCAGAAATCTGCCGAAGCATATGCGAAGGTGTGGACGGATAAAGGATCGCCTCTTGCGTTTTTCACCGCTGGACAGGCCGAGGCACTTCAGGCGCGGATGGGCGACAGCGCCGACGTCCGTTATGCCATGCGTTATGGTAATCCGTCGGTTGCTGATCAGCTTGCGGCGATGAAGACGGCTGGGTGTAACCGCATATTGATTGCGCCCATGTATCCGCAATATTCGGGCGCGACGACTGGAACCGTATTGGATGAGGCTTATGCCGCCCTGACGGCGATGCGTTGGCACCCCGCCATACGCACGCTTCCGGCCTATCATGATGATGCAGGCTATATTGGCGCGCTCAAAACTTCGATTGAAGCATCATTGGCGGCACTTGATTTTGAACCCGAAGCCATTGTCATCAGTTTCCACGGGATGCCCGAACGGACATTGCAGCTGGGCGATCCTTATCACTGCCACTGCCAAAAAACGGCGCGTTTGTTGTCCGAGGCCATGGACCGCGATCTGGTGATCAGTTTTCAATCACGTTTTGGTCGGGCCAAATGGCTTGAGCCGGCGACTGACCATACGCTGATGCGCCTGGCACGCGAAGGGACCAAGAAAGTGGCCATTTTTGCACCTGGGTTTTCCGTGGACTGCCTTGAGACGCTCGAAGAGTTGGCCATGCAGGGACATGAGCAGTTCGAGGAAGCTGGCGGAACCCATTACGCCTATTTGCCGTGCCTAAACGCCAGCCCCGTGGGTATGGACATGGTCGAGACGATTGTACGCCGCGAACTCGGTGGCTGGATTTGACGCACCGGCCAGGCGGTTGGTAAATTGTCTGGGCTAACGTTCACGGCAACTTGCGCTTGCCCTTCGCCGCATTAATTATCGCAGCAGATGTTTGGTAAGGGAGCGTGTATGAAACGAGTTGCAGTGGTTACCGGGGGAACCAGAGGTATTGGAGAGGCGATTAGCCTCAAGCTGCAAGAAAAAGGCAGGTACGTCATCGCCAATTACGGTGGCAATGATGCCGCAGCAAAGGCGTTTTCGGAGCGTACAGGAATTGCGGTGCAAAAATGGGACGTGGGTGACCATAAAAGCTGCATTAATGCCTGTGCGGCGATTGAGGCCCAATTTGGCCAGATCGACATCATGGTGAATAACGCCGGTATCACGCGCGACGCCACTATGATGAAGATGACCTTTGAGCAATGGGACGAGGTTATCCGCGTTGACCTTACCGGCTGCTTCAACATGGCAAAGGCGGTGTTTGCTGGCATGCGCGAACGCAAATGGGGCCGCATCGTCAACATCGGCTCCGTAAACGGCCAAGGGGGCCAAATCGGCCAAGTGAACTATGCCGCCGCCAAATCCGGCATTCACGGGTTCACAAAATCACTTGCGGCAGAAGGCGCGCGTTACGGCGTAACCGCAAACGCCATCGCGCCAGGATATATTGGCACCGAAATGCTTTCGACGATCCCTGAAAATGTGATGGAAAAAATTATCGCGCAGATACCTGTTGGGCGTCTTGGGCAGCCCGAAGAAATTGCGCGCGGTGTAGAGTTTTTGACCAGTGACAATGCAGGGTTTATCACCGGTTCGACTTTGTCGATCAACGGTGGCCAGCACATGTATTGAGGGTTATTCGGTTTGAACGACATATACCACCCACCGGTCAAGCGCAGCATGACGGTTGCCGGGCATCAGACGTCAATTAGCCTTGAGCCATTATTCTGGAATAGGCTGCGCGCTGCGGCGGAAGCAGAGGGCTTGCCGGTAAACGCGGTTGTGGCCCAGATCGATGTTGCGCGTCTGGAATCAGAAACGCCATGTGGTCTGGCTAGTGCAATAAGATTGTGGCTTATGACGCGCACATAAAACCAACCCATGTGCCCTGTGATCCAGAACATGTGATGTGGAATTAAAGCCCTGCTTCTACAGCAATTCTGACGGCATCAGCGGCGTTTGAAGTCGCAAGCTTCTTAAACATGAGCATACGGTGCATCTGAACAGTTTTTTCACTTAGCGATAGACGATACGCAATTTGTTTCGTGCGGAATCCGCGGGCCATTTGCTGCAATATCTCGCGTTGACGTGGGGATAGGCGGTCCACAATTTGTGCAGCCTGTTGTTGCCGCACCAGGGCGATACTTTCTTCCTCGGGCAAAACTTCAATCTGCGAGCCTACGAAAAGCTGCAGATTGCCCAGATCGTCGAACAAGGGCGCGATCATCACAGCGTTGCGAAATGGTGACCCGTCTTTCCGATAGTTGATAAGCTCGGCCAAAGCAGGACGCTGCCCATATACGGCGGAACGCAGTTTTTCGGTCTGGCCATTTTCGGTGTCCGGCCCCCGCAAGAAACGGCAATTCCGACCAATCACTTCGGCCTCAGAATATCCGGTCAGTGTGCAAAACGCGGCGTTGACTGCGATGATCGGATTGTCGGATTTAGTCGGGTCGCTGACGACCGTTGCAATCGGACTAAACTTAATCGCATCCAAAACCGGATGTAGGTTGGTTGAAACGGGGGAGGGAGATGTGTCTGAATTCACTCGGCAGAGTATGCTGCAAAAATGTCCTTCTGGCAACCGTTGCTTCTTTACTAGGTCACAATGTAACCAAGTGTTTCATTCTGTGCCAACGCGTTCGATATCCGCGCCCACCAGCTGAAGCTTTTCTTCAAGCCGTTCGTAACCGCGATCGAGATGATAAAGGCGGCTGACATGGGTTTCGCCCTCTGCTACCAAGCCCGCAATGACTAGGCTCATCGACGCGCGAAGGTCGGTTGCCATTACTGGTGCGCCCGTGAGTTTCTTAACGCCATGGACGATAGCCGTGCGGCCCTTGGTTTCGATATGTGCGCCCATCCGGTTCAATTCGGGGACATGCATGTAGCGGTTTTCAAATATGGTCTCCGTCAGCACGCTGGCGCCGTCTGCCATGCAGAGCATCGCCATGAACTGCGCCTGCATATCGGTGGCAAAACCGGGATAGGGTGCAGTTGAAATCGTGAGCGGCTTCAATTTGCCGTCCGACTTCACGCGTATGCCAGTCCCTGTATCTTCCACGGTCACGCCGGCCTGACGCAAGGCATCAAGCGTCGCGTCCATCTCACTGGCCTTTGCACCAACGAGTTCAACATCTCCGCCGGTCATGGCAGCAGCACAGGCGTAGCTGCCTGCTTCGATCCGGTCGCTCATCACGCGGTAGGTCGCGCCATGCAAGCGGTCCTTACCCTGAATGATGAGATCGGATGTGCCGATGCCTTCAATCTGCGCACCCATGGCGACAAGCATATTGCATAGGTCCACAATTTCAGGCTCGCGCGCCGCATTGTGTAAAACGCATGTGCCCTTTGCAAGGCTCGCAGCCATCAACGCATTTTCGGTTGCGCCCACAGATACAACGGGGAAGGTATATGTACCGCCCGGAATACCCTTTTTCGCGATTGCTTTCACATAGCCTGCGGCTACTTCAATCTCGACGCCAAAGGCCTCTAGCGCCTTCAGGTGGAGGTCGATCGGGCGGTTGCCAATCGCGCATCCGCCGGGCAGCGAAACTGTCGCCTCACCCGCGCGCGCCAGCATTGGCCCAAGCACCAAGATTGATGCGCGCATTTTGCGGACGAGGTCATAAGGTGCGACGTTGCTGGTAATCCGCGTCGCTTCAAGGGTCATGACGCGGCCAAAATCTTCGGGGCGCGATCCTGCCACAGTGGTCGATATGCCGAACTGGTTCATCAGATGCTGGAAGCCGTCAATGTCGGCCAGACGCGGCAAATTGCGCAGCGTCAACGGTTCATCGGTCAGCAGCGCGCACGGGATCAGCGTCAATGCGCTGTTCTTTGCACCAGAAATAGGAATTTTGCCTTTAAGTGCGTTGCCGCCACGTACGATTATTTTGTCCATCGCAGAGTATTTAGCGGGAATTGGTTGCGGCGCAACTTAGGATTTGGTGAGCGCAGCCTCAACCTGCTCAAGCCGTTCCTTACCCCAGAACATCTCTTCGCCCACAAAGAAGGTCGGTACGCCAAATGCGCCGCGTTTTGCAGCAGCTTCGGTGTTCGCCATCAGCTCGGCTTTCACATCGGGATCATCGGCCAAAGCAAGCAACGCTGCACTGTTGAGGCCAGCGCTGTCGAGGACTTGGCGCACAATCTTTGCTTCGCCCATGTCCCTGCCGTCTTCCCACATCGCCGCCATGACCGTGTCGACATAAAGCGCAAAGCAGCCAAGCTGCTGGGCAGCAACTGCGCCGCGCATCAGATATAGCGAGTTTATCGGAAAACGCGGGTTCATCTTGAATGGCAAAGCATGCGCCTTCACGAAGCGGTCAAACTCAAGCATTTCGTAATTCCGCTTAGCCGGCGTTTCGGCATAACGCATCATGGGCGCTTGGTTGTTCGTCAGTTTGAACAGGCCACCCAGCAGAATGGGGACATACACAGGCTCCGCGCCGGTGCGCGCACAGATCTCGGGCAAGCTCTTGTGCGCGAGATAGCTATTCGGTCCGCCAAAATCGAAAAGAAACTCCAAATTTTTTGCCATCAGAAACTCTCCGACCAAGGACGCAAGTCTATCTCATGTGTCCAGGCGGTGCGGTGTTGTTTGTGTAAGGCGACATATTGCAGCGCGATGGCATCGGGCGACAATATACCGTCAGCGGCCTTCGCTGCTTCAAAATCAGGGTGGATGCCGCGGATGAACGCCGTATCGATTCCGCCGTCGATAATGACATGCGCGACATGTATATTCTGTGGCCCAAGTTCACGCGCCATCGACTGCGCTAGCATGCGCAATGCACCTTTCGCACCAGAAAAAGCTGAAAATCCTTTGCCGCCGCGAATGCTTGCAGTTGCGCCAGTAAAAATGATGGTGCCCGATTGCCGCTCGACCATCCGCCGTGCAGACTCACGCGCCATAAGGAAACCAGCGAACGCGGCCATCTCCCAAACTTTGCGGTACACTTGCGCGGTCATATCAAGCACCGAGAAATTGACGTTGGCGCCGATGTTAAAGACCGCGACTTCTATCGGCCCGACGTCGCGTTCAATCGCGTCGACCATCGCGACCACATCGTCTTCGATGCGAGCATCGGCAGGGTAAGCGTGCGCTTTGTAACCCTCATCGCGGATCGATTGAGCGAGAGCCTCAAGTTGATCGGCATTGCGCGCACGGCGGTTGACGCAAGCGACATAGCCTTCGCGCGCAAAGGCCTTAGCGATTGCGCCGCCTGTTGCGTCACCTGCGCCGACGATAAGGGCCGCCTTACTCAATCTTTTTCAAGTGTGCATTGCAGTGGGTGCTGGTTCTTCAGGGCAAAGTCCATCACCTGCGTTACCTTTGTTTCAGCCACTTCATAGGTAAAAATGCCGCAAACGCCGACGCCCTTTTGGTGTACATGGATCATAACCCGCGTGGCTTGATCAGTGTCCATCTGAAAAAACGCCTTGAGGACATGTACGACAAATTCCATCGGCGTGTAATCGTCGTTCAGCAGCAACACCTTATACAGGCTTGGCTTCTTTGTTTTCGGGCGCGTGCGCGTGGCAAGGCCAACGCCCGGTCTGCCATCATTTTTATCGTCATCATCTTGCGCCATATATATCTGCATAAGACTGAAATAGGATATGGGAGGGGGACTCTGCAAGCCCCGTTCACCATCAATTCGGTCGCACCAAAAAGAAACCGCCCTTTCCCCAAGGAAAAGGACGGCTTCTTCGTTGGATTGCACCGGTTTATTTCGACTGCCCACCACCAAAAGGAGGAGAGAGAGAAGGTGGCAGGCGCATAACCCACCGGCGCAATATCGTTCGAAAGCTTATGCAGCTTTCTTGAAAAGCTCAGTCGTTACCGCGATGCGGTTTGAGATTGGCTGGAACATTTCGCTCACCAGCTTAACCATTGCTTCTGTGTTCTTCGAGCCCTGAGCAACTGCGGTGTCGAAACCCTTGCGGGCCATCTCACCCTGCAGCTTGACGAAATCGGTTGGAGATTTCACGGCGGTCAGTTCCTTCACGGCAACCTGGACGTCTTCAAAGTTCTTCTTGGCGAATTCCATATTGGTCTTGCCCATTTCTTGAGCGCCCTTAGCAACGATCTTGCCGGCTTCAACGACGGCTTCAACATTTGCCTTGTTGAATTCGACGGCTTCAGTAGCAAACTTTTTACCCTTTTCAGCGACTTCGCTTGCCTTTACGCGGACGTCTGCGAAAAACTCAGTTGCTTTTTCTGTGGTGGCTTTAACAGTGTCAGTCATCTTAGATACTCCTTGAGCAATCAGTGTTGTTTCAACAGACACGGCCTTATGGGCCGGCGAAGCAGCAGGCGTTTCCACCTTGGTCTTCGCAACGGTGTTTGATGCAGCCTTCAAAGCCACGTCCTTCGTCGCCGCGACTTTAGCGGTTTTCGATGGAGTAAGGGTTTCTGCTTTGCGCGTCATAAGTGAGCACCATTCCTGTTGTGTCGCACTGCACAATAAATGCAGTGACAAACCGTGTCAACAAAAAATGTTGCAGTGCACAAAAATGACTTGGCGGCGCTTTAGTCCGCCAATGTTAGACGTTCAAAGCGTTCATAGTGATGATCAGCAGAACCGAACTGATTCTCGATCATTGTTGCCCGTTTGAAGAAATGGCCGATCGCCAATTCTTGGGTAATGCCAATACCGCCATGTGTTTGGATAGCGCTTTGGCCAACAAACTTTGCAGAGCGCGAAACCTTCGCCTTGCAAGCCGATACCGCCGCCATGCGTTCGGCAGCGGGCAGATCAAGCTTAAGCGTCGCCATTGTTGTCATGGATTTCGATTGCTCAACCTCCATGAACATGTCGACCATCCGATGCTGAAGCACTTGGAAGCGCGAAATTGGCTGACCGAATTGGTTACGCTGACGCGCATATTCCAGCGTGCCTTGATGCAGCTTAGCGGTCACGCCGCAGGATTCTGCGCAGACTGCTACGGTTGCTTCGTCGACGATGCGTTCGATTAGCGGCAGCCCCGCGCCTTCGTCGCCCAACAGGGCATCGCCCGGTATTGCGGCATTTTCAAAGTAAATTTCAGACGCCTGAAAACCATCTACCGTTGGGTAATCGCGGCGGACAATACCTTTTGCGCTCGCATCGATCAGGAACAGAGACACGCCGTTTACATCGGTGTTTGCGCCGCCGGTGCGTGCGGTGACGAGCAAATGCGTTGCCCATGGTGCAGCGTACACGACGCTTTTATGGCCGTTCAACACATAGCCCGCGCCGTCCTTTTTCGCGGTTGTGCGGATATTGGAGAGATTGTAGCGCCCTTGTGGCTCAGCATATGCAAAGCCAATTATGACATTTCCGCCGATGATTTCAGGGATAACCGAGTCAGCGACAGCGCCGCCAACAGCCTTCAAAGCACCGCCGCCCAGGACGACGGTCTGGAGATAAGGCTCAATCGCGATGACCTTGCCAAGCTCTTCCATGATCAACGCATTTTCGAGATATCCGCCACCAAGGCCACCATGTTCTTCG
>CAIJLW010000012.1 GCA_903821685.1 uncultured Sphingomonadales bacterium
ACCTGCTCCCCAGAATGTATCCACGCGGTTGGCGCCCTTGATGGCGCCGCCCGTGTCTTGCGCGATCCAAATGCCATTGGGTTCCGCCCGATCCATGGACAACCACACGGGCGCACCCAGCGGTATATATTTCACATCGACCGCAATGCTTGCTTCACCCACGACAGGATAGCCCATTGCCCCCAAAGGACCAGCGCCGGTCAGTTCGCGGAAAAACACATAGCTTTTATTTTCCTCCATGATTTTGCGCCCTTCATCAGGATTGGCTTGCAGATAGGCCACAATACCCTGCATCGACCCGTCGGTTATCAAACCGCGATCCTTCATCAAGCGCCCGATGCCAGTATATGCGCGCCCGTTTTGGCTTTCATACCCGATGCGCATAACCCCGCCATCGGGAAGCTTAAGCCGGCCCGATCCTTGAATTTGCAAAAAGAAGAACTCGATAGGGTCCACCGCGTAAGCGATCTCGAGACCGCGTCCCGCCAGCGCGCCGTTGTCGATGGCGGCCCGGTCATCATATTGAACCAGCTTTGTGCCAGCTACCTTGCCCCTGATGCTCTTGCCTTTAAGATCGTTAGAGAATTGCCCAAGGTCAACGTCGATAAGGTCAGCGGGTCGTTTGTAGATCGGAACATTACATGCCGCTTGCGGCGTGCGGCAGCCCGCGATCTCGGGTTCATAATAGCCCGTGGCAAATGCCTTGCCATCGCCGACCTGCACCGCATCCATGTGCGCAGCAAAGAAGGATATGGCATCACCCGTCCATGCTTTCACTGCATCACAGGCAGGTATCCAGTCACTTCCCTGCGTAAGACCGCTATTGTCGTTGCGCCGAACAAGGCCAGGGCAGCTTGTCTTAAAACTGTCCATGGCAAGGTTTGCCTTGCGCGCATCCACCTGCAAAGCACCAATTTGCGGCCCGCGGATGACACCTAAAGCCGCAGCGTTAGTTCCATCACCTGTTTGCACAGGCGGCGGCAATGTCGCTTCGGGAGTCGATGGGATTGGTTTGGCAGGCTTATCTTCTGCGGGACGCGCTAAAGTCGGGGAACCCGACGATGTTGCGGGACCGCCTTTAGGAATGATCCCGCTTGAACAAGCAGACAGAGTAAGTGCGGATAAACCGAGAGCTAAAAGGGCGCGTTTCATCGCCCAGGTGAATCAGACCGAGTCGGTTTCGTCAAGCTTCCAGTTTCGGCTAGACGACTTCACATCGCGCATGAATGTCCAAATATCGTGCGTTTCAACGGCATCAGTCATAGAGCCGCCAATGATATTTCCATCGGCGTCTTTGACCAAAGCAGCGATGTCAGCATCAAAACGCACCGACACGCGGGCCATCGGATGGTCGTAGCGGGCATCAACAATTCGAATGTCGTCAATGCGGACCAGACGGTTCTGAAGCGTTTCACCGCGCGTACTGCGCCCGTCAATAGCTTCGGCAAAGCTGTCATAAACATCGTCATCGCACAAATCGCGTAACGTTTCTTTATCGCCCTTCCAATAGGCTTCCAATATCATCTTATATGCCGATTTTGATCCTTCAACAAAAAGTCCAAGATCAAAGCTGCGATCAGCATTGGCGATTGCCTTCAAGCCGCTTTGTGCTGCCGTATCTGCGTTTGTCTCATCCAGCGATGGCAAGGCCAAAGCACTGTCACCACCTGCAGATGGTTGGCGCACAAGTGGCGGATTCGCCGTTTCAATGGGACGACGCGCCACTGGCTCTTGTTCATGGCCTGTGCGTTTTCCAAGCACGGAGTAAAGGCGAAGGCCCAAGAAAGCTGCAACAAGAGCTAGCAATACAATAGTGAACGTCACGACGTCTCCATCCGGCAAAAATCTAAGGGCATGCGTTGTGCGAAGGCGTCCGCTTGGCGCTGCATGAAAAGCATATAAGCATTAATGATGCGGGTTTCAAAGGGCTTTCCCCAAAGAAAATTGCGGTTCGCGGCGCGTGCAAGTATCATTGCCCTTTGACAGTACGCCTGCTAGGCGACACGGCCATTAACAGTCGCATTTTATTGACCAGTTCAACAAATAAGAAAGCACGATATATCATGGCCGACGAAACAGGCACCATCGTTTCCGAAACTGTAAAAGCCAATGGCGAAGACACTGCGCCGGCCGTCGGAATGTTAAACCAGTATATCAAGGACTTGTCGGTTGAAAATCCACACGCTCCGCACAGTTTTAACTGGGATGGCGCGCCACAGATTGATGTTCAAGTTAACATTCAAGCCAATGCAATCACCGATGAAGTTCATGAAATCACCCTGAAGCTTGCTGTCAAAGCAGAGAGCGACAATGGCGTGCATTTCTCCGTCGAGCTTGATTACGGCACCTTGTTCGGTTTGCGCAATGTAACCGAAGAGCAAGCGCATCCGTTCTTGTTTGGCGAAGCCCCGCGTTTGATGTTCCCATTTGCTCGCAGAATCGTTGCCGACGCCGTCCGCGACGCAGGCTACCCGCCACTGGTGCTTGAACCGATTGATTTTAACGCGCTGTACGTTCAGCAGTTGGCGCAAGCCCAGCAAATGGCAGAGACGCAGCCTGCCGGCGAAGCCTGAAGCCGGTAGCGCCAGGTGCACATATGAGCCTGGTTCGTAACAGCATAACCATAGGGGGGCTGACATTAGTCAGCCGCGTGCTTGGCCTTGTGCGCGATATGCTTATGGCGCGCTATGTTGGTGCGGGCCTTGCCTCCGATGCGTTTTTAATCGCGTGGCGCTTACCAAACCTGTTCCGTGCGCTTTTTGCCGAGGGCGCTTTTGCAGCGGTTTTTGTTCCGCTGTTTAACAAGAAAATGACGGAGGCCGAACGCGAGGAGGCTGGCCGTGGCCTGATCGCCGCGCGCACATTCGCTAGTCAGGTGCTTTCGGTTCTGTTCCCGTTTCTGGTGCTGTTTACGATTATCATGATGCTGGCCGCTGGTCCCATTGTCTGGGCAATGACCGGCGGCTTTCCCGATGGCGGGCCCGAGAAATTTGCGCTGGCCCGGCACCTCTCGATCATTACCTTCCCTTATCTGGCGCTGATATCTTTGGTCTCGTTGCTTGGGGGAATATTGAATTCGCTGAACCGCTTCTGGGTCAATGCCGCAGCGCCTATTTTACTGAACATCTGCATGATCGTCGCGCTGATATTCT
>CAIJLW010000013.1 GCA_903821685.1 uncultured Sphingomonadales bacterium
AGCACTTCGGGTTTGCGCGATTGCACCTTAATCCGCGACCATGCGTTTTCAGGATCGTTGCGATAATTGGCCGCGTCGGAAATTCGATCCATTTCGTCATTTAGCCAAACGCCGCGCCCGGTTGTCTTAAGCTTTTCCAACATCATCGGAAAGATGACCGACAAATGCGTGACATCGGCAATCGCGTAATCAATTTGGCGCTTATCAAGCGGCCGGCGTGACCAATCGGTGAACCGTGCGCCCTTATCCAATTGTATGCCCATCCAAAGGTCAACCAGATTGGAATAACCGATTTGTTCACCCTGACCGAGCGCCATAGCGGCAATCTGGGTATCGAACATCGGGTGTGGGGTCTTACCCGTCAGGTTAAAGAATATTTCGATATCCTGCCCACCGGCATGAAATACCTTCAACACACCCTCATTTTCGCACAGCAATTCTAGCATCGGCGTGAGGTCAAGACCTTCTACTTTTGGGTCTATCGCCGCCGCTTCATTGGCGTCCGCCAATTGAACCAAGCACAAGTCGGGATAATAGGTATTTTCCCGCATGAATTCGGTGTCAACCGCGACAAAGGGCGATTTTGCAAGCCGTGCGCACAATTCGGCGAGACGTGTGCTGTCGGTGATAAGTGGATGAATCTGCATTGGGCGTTGCCCTAGCACCCATTCACGACTTGACAAAGTGCCGCTGCACTGTTGACAGGCGCGCTTTCCACAGCTTTTTTGAATTGAGCAAACAATGCACGCCTATCGTACGCACAAATGCGCCGAACTTCGCGATTCCCATGTGGGCGATACCGTCCGCCTGTCGGGATGGGTCCACCGTAAGCGGGACCATGGCGGTGTCTTGTTCGTCGATCTGCGCGACCATTATGGCATGACCCAGATTGTTGCCGATTCCGACAGCCCAGCGCTGCCGATACTAGAAGCGTTGCGCCTAGAAAGCGTTATCACCATTGATGGTGAGGTAAAGGCCCGAAGCCCAGGGACGGTAAATGCCAATCTTCCGACCGGGCAGATTGAGGTTTTTGCCCGCAGCGTCAATATTCTCAGCAAGTCCGAAGAGCTGCCATTGCCGGTTGCTGGCGAACAAGAATATCCTGAAGAGACCCGTCTCAAATATCGTTTCCTCGATTTGCGGCGTGAAACGCTGCACGCCAATATCGTCAAGCGCACCCAGATCATCCGCGAAACCCGCCGCCGCATGGAAGATATTGGCTTTACCGAATATTCGACGCCAATTTTGACTGCCTCGAGTCCTGAAGGTGCACGCGACTTTTTAGTGCCAAGCCGCGTTCATCCTGGAAAATTCTTCGCGCTTCCACAGGCGCCGCAGCAATATAAGCAGTTGTTGATGGTGGCTGGCTTTGACCGCTATTTCCAGATTGCACCATGCTTCCGCGACGAAGACCCGCGCGCCGACCGCTTGCCTGGGGAATTTTACCAGCTTGATCTGGAAATGAGCTTCGTCACCCAAGAAGAAATTTGGGATACAATGGAGCCAGTGATGGCTGGCGTATTCGAATCATTCGCTGATGGCAAAAAAGTAACGCCAGCAGGGCAGTTTCCGCGCATCCCGCATTCAAAAGCGATGCTCGATTACGGCACCGACAAGCCAGATTTGCGCAACCCGCTTATCATCCATGACGTCACTGACCATTTCAAGACATCGGGCTTCGGGCTGTTTGAACGCATTGTTGAAGGTGGCGGTGTGGTCCGCGCCATTCCTGCGCCAAAGACTGCTGACAAGAGCCGTAAATTTTTCGATGACATGAACGAATGGGCACGCAGCGAAGGCCACGCTGGACTTGGCTATGTCACACGCAAGGGTGGCGAGTTTGGCGGCCCAATCGCCAAAAACCATGGCGAAGAGGGCATGCTCGCGCTCTATGACGCGATTGGCCTTGGCCCAGACGACGGCTGCTTCTTTGCCGCGGGCAAGGAAGAACAAGCTGCAAAGCTGGCGGGCGCGGCACGTACGCGCACCGGCGAGCAGCTAGACCTGATCGAAAAAGACGCGTTCCACTTTTGCTGGATTATCGACTTCCCGTTCTACGAGTGGAGCGAAGAGGACAAGAAGGTCGACTTTGCCCACAACCCCTTCTCAATGCCACAGGGCGGGCTGGAGGCGTTGGAAACGCAAGACCCGCTTACCATCAAGGCTTATCAATATGATATGGTCTGTAATGGCTATGAGCTCGCCTCAGGCTCGATCCGGAACCAGCACCCTGACCTAATGGTCAAGGCATTCGAACTCACCGGGCTTACGCAGGCGGATGTGGAGGAGCGTTTCGGCGGCATGTATCGCGCGTTCCAATTTGGCGCGCCCCCGCATGGTGGCATGGCCGCAGGGGTGGACCGGATGGTCATGCTTTTGTGCGGTGTTCAAAATCTGCGGGAGATCACCCTGTTCCCGATGAACCAGCGCGCCGAAGACCTTTTGATGGGCGCGCCGTCACCTGCCATGGCTAAGCAACTACGCGAATTGAATATTCGTGTTGTGGAACAGCCGCCGAAGGCTTGATTTCATGGACAGGATTGCTTGCGTGCACCTTTCCGTTTGGAGACAGAGGCGCGCTTCTGCTTGTCTATGCGGACAATAGATGCTGGAACGTCGGCATGTCTATCGACCTTTCCCAATTCGAAGCCGGTAAAAAATATATCGGCACCTATGACACTGACCTGAAGGACCTTCAGGATCGAATGTCGAAGTTACAGGCCCTGCATATTTTGCATGGTGCCCGCACCTTAATCATTTTCGAAGGCTGGGACGCCGCCGGAAAGGGTGGGGCCATCAAACGCATGACATCATCGCTTGATCCGCGATTTTATCAGGTTTTCTCAATCATTGCGCCCACGGCAGAAGAAAAGGACAAGCATTTTCTGTGGCGGTTCTGGAACAAATTGCCGGGCAAAAAGGAAATCAGCATTTGGGACCGGAGCCATTATGGCCGCGTGCTTGTCGAGCGTGTCGAAGGGTTTTGCACAGAAGCCGAATGGCGGCGCGGTTATGACGAGATTAATGAATTTGAATCGCGTCAGGGCGAAATCGGAACAAAAATTATCAAGATATTTCTGCATGTGACCGCCGACACGCAGGACAAGGTTTTGACTGAACGGCTAGATGACCCAGCAAAACGGTGGAAAGTTACTGCAGAGGATTTTAGCAACCGCGAAAAGCGGGCCGACTATCTCGTAGCGCTAAAAGATATGTTTAAGCGTACACATACGCGTTGGGCGCCATGGACTGTTATTGATGGCAACAACCAGAAAGCGGCGCGGATTGCTGTGCTTACGCATGTTATTGCGGAGCTCGAGAAAAGTGTACCGCAGGAATTTCCAGATGCAAATCCGGACATTGTCACTTTGGCGCAGCAAGCGATTGGTTATTCCGCCAAGGGGTAATCGATACGCATCACTTCCCATTCCTTGGGACCAGTCGGCAAAGTTACGGTTTTAACGTCACCTACGCGCGCGCCGCGCAATGCACGGGAAAGCGGTGCGTTCCAGCCGATACGGCCAATGCTGGCATCCGTTTCATCATCGCCGACGATGGTGATGGTACGCGCCAGGTCGTCGTTATCAGCAATAGTTACACATGCGCCAAAGAAAATCCGGCTTCGGTCCTCCTGCTTTGATGGATCAAGTATTTGGGCCACTTTCATTTTTTTGGAGAGCTGACCGAGTTCCCGGTCAATCGCGCGCAGTTTCTGGCGACCATATATGTAATCGCCATTTTCGCTTCGGTCGCCATTGCCCGCTGCCCAGTGGACGATTTCGACCACGGCAGGGCGGTCGATAGCAAACAACTGTTCGTAACGCGCACGTAAGGCCGCAAATCCAGCAGGGGTAATCGGGTTGGTGCGTTCGGCCATCGACCCTCCTTACGCGGTCGTGCCGTAAAAAGTCGAGACACCGCTGCCGCGCGTCAATTTCAATCTGCTTAGCCGATAGGATGAATCTCGTTGGGCGTTGCTTTGCCTAGATACGTCGTGAGCGGCGTTGCAGAGCGCACCCGCGCTTTTTCGGGATGGAGATGGTCGTACATTACTGCATTTTCGAGAACACGGTACACATAATCGCGCGTTTCGCTGAGTGGAATTTTTTCGATCCATTCCATCATGTCAATACTGCCGGTGCGCGGATCACCATATGCCCTGAGCCATTTGTTCACATTGCCGGGGCCGCCGTTATAGGCCGCGATCGCCAAGGGGTAGCTACCGCCGAAATAATCAAGCATGCGTTCAATATAGGTGGCGCCAAGTGCAATGTTGTAATCGGTGTCGACGGTCAGCGCGTCTGGGCGATAAGCCATGGCGATCTTGCCTGACGTTTCGCGCGCGGTACCCGGCATCAACTGCATCAGGCCACGTGCGCCTGCGTGGCTAACGGCTGCGCGGTCGAACTGGCTTTCCTGCCGCATGATGGCGTGGGCAAGCGTCCATGTCCGGATATGCGCAGCGGGGACGTTGACGGTTGGGTAGCTATTGCCTAGCAAATCGGGAATACCCGCAATACGCGCGCTCCGCCCGGCCATTACGGCAAGATCGGGCCGCCCTAGCTTTCGGGACAGTCCAACGGCAGCAACATAATCCTCTTTGCCACCAGCATTAAGCGCAACCGCGCGGAAAAAGTTGCTTTGGTCACGCCAGCTTCCATATTTTGAAGCGAGCGCAGCCGCCAGAAGGACATCAGGAACGCTGCCTGCTGCAATCACGGGCGCGGCAGCAGCTACTTGCGGCACATTTGGCATAGGTCTGCGCAGTTGTTCCAGCGCCAGTTGCCCAAAAAAGCTTTCGTAAAAAACGGAAGCCCGTTCATAGAAACGGCTAGCTGAGGTGGTGTCGTTCGCTTTCGCAGCGGCCTTTCCCGCCCAATAAAGCCCCTTTGATCGGGTTTGGGGAGATTTTGCAGCAGCGGCGTAACGTTCAAACATCGCAACAGCGTCGCGGGGGCGTCCAAGCTTCTCCAACGCGACTGAGCCTGCCAACCAAGTCAGACTGGTATAGCGGTCACGCGTCGCGAGTTCTTGATCAACCATAACGAGGCCCGCCGGAACCGCGTCGTCAACACGCGAGGCGATCCGATAGGCCAAGTCATATTGGCCATCTTTTTTGGCAGCCTGCGCGTGCGTGAGCAGTAATTGATACCAATCTTTTAACACAGGTGCAGGAGCCGCCAGTGTGCCTCGGTTTGCCAGCAGAGTTCGCACGCCGAAGCTGTTACCCGACGCGCGCAGAGCGTCGACTCGCGCAGCGATGAGGCTTGCTTCGCTATCGGCAGAAGCACGGGCCTCTTGCACTTTAAAGTCTGCGTCTGCCGCTTTCAGCCGGGTGGCGAGCGCAGCCGCAAAAGCTGGTCGACGGTGCGGGGAGGTATACGCTATCCAACGTTCTGCGGCGCTGGTTGAGCTTGCCCATAACAATCGGTCAACGTGGGCATCATGATCTGCCGCAGTAAATTTGCTACCGGCAAAACGGTATAGTCGCGCCTCATCGTCATTATTTAAAGGCCCACTGCGCCAAGCTTCGCGCGCTTTTGTCTCAGCGCGCGTTTTGTCTCCGGATGCATCAAGTGCAATGGCGAACTTGGCGCGGCCGGTGTTTGTTAGTGGGGGCAATCGTTCGAAATAGGCAACAACTTGGCTTGGCGAGTAAGATAAGGGGTTAATAGCTTGCTCGGCTTTTTTACGCATTTCCTGGGTATTTGGCCAATCGGGATAGAGCATCAAAAAAGATGCGTAGTCGCTGAAACTGAAATTGCCGACTGCGCTTAACTTTCTCCATCGTTCTAACGCGGCGGGAATCTTGCCTTCGCTAGGGTCATAAACCACTGGCATTACTACTGTTTGTCCGGATGGCGGAGAAACTGTGCCGTTGCCGGTCCCAGATTGCCATATTATGGGCTGTGTTTCCTGGGCGGATGCCGATGTCGCTAAAGGAATAATCAGCATCGATGCTGAAATGAGATGCTTTACCATGCTGGACATATTATGTGCCCCATCCTTATCAGTTGCTGAATGAACGACTATATAGCCACAAGCGGCTATTATGGCCCAGAATGAAAGTCCTATGCTATGTTTTCGGGTTCAATACCGGCCCTAGTGACTCCTTTTTACGACGGAGCGTTTAGCGAAAAGCATTTTCGCGCGTTGATCGATTGGCAAATCGATCAGGGCTCTAACGCGCTTGTGCCGGCTGGGACCACTGGCGAAGCATCAACGCTGTCGAATGCCGAGCATCATCGTGTTATTGAAGTGTGTATCGAACAGGCCGCTGGCCGTGTTCCTGTTATCGCTGGTTGCGGGTCGAACGACACTAACAATGCGGTTCTGCACTTGAACTTTTCAAAGAAAAGCGGGGCGGCTGCTGGGCTCGTAGTGGCCCCATATTACAACCGTCCCAATCAGGAGGGTATATACGCGCACTTTGAACATATGACGAAGAAGAACGACTTGCCCATCGTGCTGTACAATGTACCTGCGCGGACGGTGACCGATATTAAACCCGAAACTGTTGCGCGGCTTGCGAAGCTCCCCACGGTAATCGGCATCAAGGACGCCAGCGGAGATATGCCCCGAGTCACCGATCACCGCTTGGCTTGCGGACCGGACTTCTGTTTGCTGTCGGGCGTTGATGAGCAATCGCTAGCGTTCAACGCTGCGGGGGGCAGGGGGTGTATTTCAGTTACAGCTAATGTCGCGCCGAAGCTTTGCGCTGCATTTCAGGCGGCATGTGCCTTGGGCGATTACGATCTTGCACGCCAACTGAACGACAAGCTATATCCCCTTCATTTAGCGTTGTTTTCTGATGCATCTCCTGGGCCGATAAAATATGCATTGTCGCGGGTCATCGAAGGATTTCCGACAGAATTGCGTTTACCAATGACACCACCAAGCGAGGCGAGCCGTCGACAGGTGGACGCTGCCTTGGAGAATGCAGGCCTCATCTGATGACACGTCCAAAGCCCGAAGCCTTTAACAAAGTGAAAACGGTCGCTGAAAACCGGCGGGCGCGGTATGATTTTCATATCGATGATAAATATGAGGCGGGTATTGTCCTTACAGGTACGGAGGTAAAGTCACTTCGGTTTGGCGAAGGGTCAATCGCCGAAAGCTATGCCGAGGTGCGCGATGACCAGATTTGGCTTATTAATGCCAACATACCCGAGTTTAGCCACGGCAACCGCAACAATCATGAGCCAAAACGCCCACGAAAACTGCTGCTTAACGAACGTGAAATACATAAGCTTCATGGCGCGGTTATGCGGCAAGGTATGACACTTGTTCCGCTTTCGATTTATTTTAATGGCAGGGGCAGGGCAAAGGTTGAGCTTGCGTTGGCCAAGGGTAAAAAGGCACCTGATAAAAGGGCGACAGAAAAAGAACGCGACTGGAAGCGGGAACAAGGACGTATCATGCGGGACCGCGGATGAGTAAATTTAACGCTTGGTTACAGCAGCAAGCGCCAACACGGGACAGCTTTGAGCGTAGTCGCGTCTTGCGACCGTTTGCGCAGCGCGTTTTCCATCCGGCGCTTTGGCGTTTTACGCGTCGCTCCGTGCCGCGCGGTGTCGCACTTGGCTTGCTGGTAGGCATTTTCCTTTTGATACCCGGTGTGCAAATTGCAGGCGTGGCGCTTTTGGCACTACCTTTCAGGGCCAATATTCCCATCGGCGCAGCCATGACCTTTCTGAGCATGCCTGCGACAACTCCGTTTATCTTGTTCGGATCGGTTTACGTTGGCGAGTCCGTGCTTCGCTTAAACAATGGGTCGGGCCACTTTTACCAGCTGATAGAGACTTCTGCGCCACTTTCTGCTTGGGGTGACTATGTCTGGAACGAAGCCCCGCTTGCACTTTTGCAGGGCATTGCCGGGCTTGCCATCATTTCTATCGGTATGGCTATCATAGGCTATTTTATCGCAGCGTTGTTCTGGCGTTGGCGGGTGAGCGTGAAATGGCGACGCCGGTCGAAAGCAATTGCGTCTGGTGGATAAGCCTTTGGAGGCATCGTTCCGTCCGTCTTAATAGTCTCCCATATCTTTCCGGGGAGTATAAACATGAATTTCGCTAGTAAGCTGGCACTGGCCGCTTCTGTTTCGCTGGCATCGCTAGCAACACCTTCTTTTGCGCAAGAGGCGCAGCAGCCGCCGCAGAAAGTTAGCAAAGACGGCGCACAACTCGGCACTTTCGGTTTTGATATAGCGGGCATGGATGCGAGCGTGTCGCCCGCAGATGATTTTTACTTATTTGCAAATGGCAAATGGGCCGCCACAACGGCTATACCCGCGGACAAGTCCAACTACGGAATGTTTACTGCCCTCGACGATCTCTCGAAAGACCGCGTCAAGCTAGTGCTGGATGCGGAGAAAGACCGCAAGGGAAGCAAGGCAGGCGATGTTTACGCGAGCTATATTGATCAAGCTGCTGTAGAGAAAAAGGGCCTTGCTCCTGTACAGCCATGGTTGAAAACCGTGCGCGGTGTCAAAAGCAAAGCAGCTTTTGAAAAGCTGATGCCCATTGCGGCACGCAATGGCGTTGGTGCGCTGTTCGGTGGCTATGTTGGGCAAGATGACAAAAACCCTGACGTCTATATTTTCCAGATTTATCAAAGCGGCACCGGCTTGCCTGATCGTGATATGTATTTGATCGAAAATGATAAATTTGATGGTATAAGAAAGGCTTACAAGGACTATCTTGCACAGATGCTGACGCTTGCCGGTGAGAAAAACGCAGTGGCCCGTGCCGATGCGATCTTTGCGATGGAGAAGAAGATTGCTGTCGTACAGTGGACGCGTGAAGATTCCAGTGATGCGACCAAGACCTACAACAAAATGTCGTTGCAGCAGTTGGATGCCATAACGCCAGGGTTAAAAATGTCGCCTATCCTTGCAAAGTTGAGCCCCAAGATAAGCGACGTCATCGTCAGCCAGCCGAGTGCGCTGACAGGGATCACGAAGATATATGCGGAAACGGATTTGTCGGTTCTGAAAGACCAGATGCTCGTCAACAGCCTGTCAACTTTCTCTAACGTTCTGCCTGACGCTGTCGCCGACACGACCTTCGCCTTTTACGGCACCACCCTGCAAGGAACGCCGCAACGCGAACCGCGCTGGAAACGTGGTGTTGGATTGACCGAAGGCACCGTGGGTGACGAGGTGGGTAAAGCCTATGCTGCGAAATATTTCCCACCAGAGACCAAGGCAGCGATGGATGTGCTGGTTAAAAATGTGCTCGCCGCAATGGGCCGCCGCATTGATAATCTCGCTTGGATGCAGCCCGAAACTAAGGTCAAGGCACGCGCCAAGCTGGCCAACTTCACGACGAAGATCGGCTACCCCGATCGTTGGAAAGATTATTCTACCCTGAAGATCGTACGTGGTGATGTGTTTGGAAATGACCTGCGTTCCAACCAATGGGGTTTTGACGATAACATGTCGAAGCTTGGGCAGCCAATCCGTCGCTGGGAATGGGGCATGTTGCCGCAAACGGTCAACGCTTATGCCAATTTTGGCATGAATGAAGTTGTGTTCCCTGCGGCTATTCTCCAACCACCATTTTTTGATGCAAAGGCGGATGCAGCAGTGAATTACGGCGGCATTGGTGCTGTCATTGGTCATGAGATTAGCCACCATTTTGATGACCAAGGTTCCAAATATGACGCCACGGGGAAACTATCCGATTGGTGGACCGAGGGCGACGTAAAGGCTTTTGAGGCAGCAGGCAAAAAATTGATTGCGCAATATGACGCGTACAAGATTTTTCCTGACGCATCAGTGAAGGGCGAATTTACGCTAGGCGAGAATATCGGCGACCTTGCCGGATTGACGATTGCCTATGATGCGTACCGGACTTCACTCAACGGCAAAGAGCCGTCGGTACTTGATGGAATGACTGGGGATCAGCGCTTCTTCCTTGGCTGGGCCCAGGTATGGCGGCGCAATTACCGCGAAGCCAATTTGCGTCAGCGGTTGATTACTGACCCGCACAGCCCCTCGGCGCAGCGTGCTTGGGTGGTGCGCAATCTTGACAAATGGTACGATGCGTTCCAGCCCAAGGCGGATGGAAAAATTTACCTCAAGCCTGAGGACCGCGTTCGAATCTGGTAAGGAGCTGCTTTGAATAAGATATCCCCGCCAACTGAGTTTCAGATGCTTGGTGGGGATGTCGATACGTCTCCTCGCCCACAGCTGCTGCAATTGGCGGTTCTGTCTTTGGCAATTGTGCTGTCGCTTTTGATCCTGTGGTTTTCCACCAAAAGTGTAATATTGGTTGGATCCTGCAGCGCTGGGATCATCGCTGCTGCGGGGCTTATCCAATATTTCCGTGGCGGTCGTACAGCGGACAATAGGCAAGTGCTGTCCGTACCCGATTGGTCCATTACCCATGCCGCGACCCAGTCGAGCAATGCCGCCATCGCAATCAGCGACCGCGCAGGGCGCTTAGTGTGCGCCAACGACCATTTTACGATGGCCTTTCCCGGGCTAAAGGCGCCGCCCGATCTAGGTGTTGATGATGCCAGCCGCGTCGCGCTTGTCGAAGCCGGCCGCGCTGCTTGGCGCGACGGAAGCGCGGGCATTAATGCCATAAGGAAAGAGGGCCGCAGTTACAGCGTCAAGGTCGCAAGGGCAGGCTCGGCCGACGAGTATCTTTTGTGGCGCTTGGAAACTTTGGAACGGCTCGGCATTGAAAGCCGCGCTATTGAGCTGATATCCGGACGGATAGGTCGGGCTATGTCCAGCAGTGGCGTGATGGCGGTTGCCGTGGGCCCTGATGGCCGGGTGCGCAGCGCAAACGCGGCTTTTGCGTTGCGGGCGACGGGTGCTGGTGTCGAGACGACTAGCGGGCAGCTATTTGGTGACTTTGTGCGGATGGACGAAAAAGGCAGCGTATATTTTGATCGTGAGGGCCGCAGTGGTTTGCCGATCCGGTTGCTGCACATACCCTTGAATCAGAATGCTGCGGAAGGCGCGGCGCTGTTGCTCGCCGTCGATGAAGAGGGCGCTACAGTGGACCGTGGCCTGGCACTGGCGCATGTTGAGCAATTGTTGTCGACCTTGCCGCTGGGGCTCGCTCTCGTTGACCGTGACGGGCGCTTTCTATTCGCAAACGATGCCTTCGCCCGCGTTCTTGATGTCGAACCTACAAAACTGCCGCCTTATCCGGCTGACCTTGTCATTGGCGAAGACAAAGGGGCCGTCCTTGACAGCATCCGACGTTATGGCAGCGGTTCGATGACCTCGGGTGATATTGCTATCCGGTTGAAGGAACGGCCGGATGAGGTGATTGTGTTATCCATCGCTGGGGTACGCGGGCTGGGTGACGCCGCCGTGCTGCTTGGGCTGAAAGACAACAGCGAAGAGATAATCCTGAAACGCCAAGTCGCGCAGCAGACGAAGATGGAATCCATCGGTCAACTGGCCGGCGGCGTAGCGCACGATTTTAACAATATTCTGACGGCGATTATAGGCTATTGCGATCTTATGCTGCTGCGCCATCAATCGGGGGACAGCGACTATGACGATATCCAGCAGATCAAAAATAATTCAAATCGCGCAGCAAGCCTAACGCGACAATTGCTTGCTTTTTCGCGGCAGCAAACCCTGCGCCCGCAAATCCTGCAGCTCGCCAATGTGGTAGCCGATGTTTCGAGCCTCCTGAAGCGCTTGCTGGGTGCGACTGTGCGGCTAGAGGTGCACCATGGACGCAATGTAGGCGCCGTGCGGGCCGACCCTGGGCAGCTAGAACAGGTGATCATCAACTTGGGCGTGAATGCGCGCGATGCGATGCCAAAGGGCGGCGTGGTGCACATCAGCACGGCCGCAGTCAGCCAAGGCGAAGTCTCTGCGATGGGTGGCGAATCCCTGCCCGTGGGTGACTATGTTCAGCTTTCGGTTGAAGACAGCGGTTTTGGTATTCCCAAAGAAAATTTGTCTAAGATATTCGAACCATTTTTTACAACTAAGGAAATAGGCAACGGAACTGGGCTTGGTCTGTCAACGGTATACGGTATCGTGAAACAATCGGGCGGGTTCATTTTCGCCGACTCGAAACCGGGGCAGGGCACACGTTTCGATATATTCCTACCTGTTCATCACGGCGAAGCGGCCGCATCGGAAATCGCCAAGCGTGAATTGTATAAGCCAAAGGACTTGTGGGGCAGCGGCCGGATCTTGATTGTCGAGGACGAGGATATGGTCCGCGCAGTCGCAGAGCGCGCTCTCGTGCGGCAGGGCTATGTGGTCGAAACCGCAAGCGACGGCGAACAGGCGCTTGAGTTGTTTGCCGATGGGAAGCGCTATGACTTGGTGGTGTCGGACGTCGTGATGCCCAATTTGGACGGCCCATCGATGGCACGGCAATTGTGGGAGAACTATGGCGAGATCCGGTTGCTGTTCATGTCGGGCTATGCCGAAGAGCAATTGCGCAAAACGATCAGCCTCGACAATGTATCGTTCTTGGCTAAGCCATTTTCCGTTCAGCAGATTGCGGAAGCTGTGCACGACGCGCTTGCGAAGGACGGTTAAGTTAGATATTGAAATAGCATAAATAATTTTTTTTGTTCTGCTCTTGTTCTTTTAGAACAGAAGGTGTACACGACTGTTATTCCGGAAGGGTTTTCGGAACCAGGCATGACGCTAAGGAGTGGAAAAATGGCAGCAAGTCTCAAAATTATTGACGGGAATCAGGCAAACGGTATGAAAAATTCGGAACGTGAAAAGGCACTAGAAGCAGCCTTGGCGCAGATTGATCGCGCATTCGGCAAGGGTTCGGCGATGAAGCTGGGCAGCCGTGAAGCGATTAGCATTGATGCTGTGTCGACTGGCTCGCTTGGGCTCGACATAGCGCTTGGCATTGGCGGATTGCCAAAAGGCCGCGTGATTGAAATTTATGGCCCTGAAAGCTCGGGTAAGACAACGCTGACCTTGCACGTAATTGCAGAGGCGCAGAAGGCGGGTGGTACCGCTGCATTCATCGACGCGGAGCATGCGCTTGACCCCGGCTATGCCAAGAAGCTTGGTGTGGATATCGACAATTTGATCGTGTCTCAGCCGGATACGGGTGAGCAGGCGCTTGAGATCGCCGATACGCTCGTGCGTTCAAACGCGGTGGATATCATTGTGATCGACTCAGTGGCTGCACTCGTTCCACGCGCAGAAATCGAAGGCGAGATGGGCGATAGCCATGTTGGTCTGCAAGCGCGATTGATGAGCCAAGCGCTCCGCAAAATCACCGGCTCGATAAGCCGTTCGAACTGCATGGTTATTTTCATCAACCAGATTCGTATGAAGATTGGTGTGATGTACGGTTCGCCTGAAACGACAACGGGCGGCAATGCGTTGAAATTTTATGCGTCGGTGCGTTTGGACATTCGCCGCACGGGCCAAATCAAGGCAGGTGAAGATATTGTGGGCAACACGACCCGGGTGAAGGTTGTGAAGAACAAGGTGGCTCCGCCGTTTAAGCAGGTCGAATTTGACATCATGTATGGCGAAGGCATTTCCAAAACGGGTGAACTGCTCGATCTGGGTGTGAAGGCCGGATTGGTTGAGAAATCGGGTAGCTGGTTCAGCTATGATTCGATTCGTATCGGGCAAGGTCGCGAGAATTCGAAAAGTTACCTGACTGAAAATCCTGAAGTTGCGGCGCGGTTGGAAGCAGCCATCCGCGGAAAGACGGAAGAAGTGGCTGAGGTCCTGATGACAGGCCCCGAAGCGGACGACGACGTTTAAGGCGACGGCTTCCCTTTTTTAAGAACAAGCGCGGCCTTGCCTGAGGCTGCCGCTTTCGACCCGCCCTGGTCCACCCTGGGGCGGGTCATTTGTGTTTGCATGGGTTGAGGCTTCGCTATTGGGGCGCATATACATAAAGCTAGGGCCGCACGAGACTTGACAGATATGATAGCGGCGGCCCAACTGCCCGTATGAAGCCTATCATTCATCTTATTGGATTACCCACCGACCAAAACAGCTCATTCGCGCGTGGTGCTGCCCTTGCACCTGCCGCAATCCGCGCGGCCTTGTGGAGCGATCGGGGCAATCTGTTTACGCAGTCGGGCCATGAAATCGGCACAGATATTGCGTTCAAAGACCTTGGCGATCTGCCGCTGTCGGACGTCGACTGTGCTGCCGATGATGCGATAATCAAAAAGGCGGTCACTGAGACTATGGATGTGGGTGGGATACCACTATCACTCGGCGGTGATCATGCCGTAACGTATCCAATCGTCGCGACGTTGGCAGGACGGCATGGACCGCTTAACATCCTGCATTTTGATGCGCATCCAGATATCTATGCTGATTTTGAAGGTAACCCGCGCAGCCACGCATCACCTTTTGCACGGATATTGGAAGCGGGTCATGCAAGGCGCCTAGTACAGGTTGGTGTTCGCACATTGAACACGCATTGCCGCGAACAGGCCGAACGCTACAATGTCGAAATACTGCCAATGTTGAATTTCCAAACAGCACAAGTGCCAGTACTTGAAGGCCCATTGTATATTAGCATTGACCTTGACGGCATTGACCCGTCCGAAGCGCCTGGTGTGGCGCATCCAGAGCCCGGTGGTTTAACGATACGCGAGCTATTGTCCGTTCTTGCCAAACAGAAGGCGTACATTGTTGGTGCAGACATTGTGGAACTTAACCCCACGCGCGATGTGAACGACATTACCGCTATCGTCGCAGCCAAGCTTGTGCGGGAAGTTGCCGCACACATACATCAAAATAACGACCAGTCATAAAGGGAACAGCCATGAGCATCATTGTACACCATCTCAATAACTCCCGTTCGCAGCGCATTTTGTGGTTGCTCGAAGAGTTGAATCTTCCTTATGACATCCGCCATCATGCGCGCGATGCGGTGACCAATCTCGCGCCAGATGCGCTCTTAATGGTCCATCCATTAGGCAAGTCGCCAATGATTGAAGATGACGGGAAACTGATTTTCGAATCCGCCGCCATCGTGGAATATCTTTGCGAACGTCATAATGGGGGGAAGCTTGTCCCAGCGCGCGGTACCGATCTGCATATCCGCTACCTAGAATTCATGCACTTTGCCGAAGGTTCGGTGATGACGCCAATCTTGCTTAACCTTTACACCGCGCGCTTGGGCGAAGCTGCTGCGCCTTTGCACCCGCGTATCCAGCAACAATTGGACAGCCATTTTGCGTTTATGGATGAGACCCTTAGAGCCACAGGTTGGTTTGTGGGGGACAGCCTGACCGGCGCCGATATCATGATGAGCTTTCCCGCCGAAGCGGCCGTCAAAATGGGGAAGGCAGCAAGCCTACCAAACCTCTCGGCTTTTGTCGAAAAAATCCACGCACGCCCCGCGTTTCAAACCGCATTGGAAAAAGGCGGGCCTTATGCCTATGCATAATGGCTCCCTAAACTGCATATCTGGCTTGCAGCATAGCGAGACGTTCCCTAAGTCGCTGACACTATGACATCGACCAATGATATCCGCCGCGGCTTCCTCGATTATTTCGGTGGCGCCAAACATGACGTGGTGCAGTCTGCTCCACTCGTGCCGTATAACGACCCGACATTGATGTTCGTCAATGCCGGGATGGTGCCGTTCAAAAATGTGTTCACTGGTCTTGAAAGCCGCGAAACGCCGCGTGCAGCTTCAAGCCAGAAATGCGTGCGTGCAGGCGGCAAGCATAACGATCTAGACAATGTCGGGTACACGGCGCGCCATCACACATTTTTTGAAATGCTCGGCAATTTCTCGTTCGGCGATTATTTTAAAGAACAAGCGATCACTCACGCATGGACGTTGCTTACTAAAGAATGGGGTCTTGACCCGTCGCGTTTAACGACCACCGTTTATCATACGGATGACGAGGCGTTTGACCTGTGGCGCAAGATTGCCGGGCTTCCCGAAGAACGCATCATCCGGATTTCGACCAACGATAACTTCTGGTCAATGGGCGACACTGGACCTTGTGGGCCATGCAGCGAAATATTTTATGACCATGGCGATCATATTTTCGGGGGACCGCCGGGAAGCCCCGATGAGGATGGCGACCGTTTTGTCGAAATATGGAACCTCGTGTTCATGCAGTTCGAGCGGCAGGATGATGGGACGGACGTGCCATTGCCCAAGCCATCGATCGACACGGGCATGGGGCTTGAGCGCATCGCAGCGGTCATGCAGGGCGTCCCGGACAATTACGACACAGATACCTTCAAAGCACTCATCAACGCCTCTGAAGAGCTCACAGGCACAAAAGCTGTCGGCGAGCAAAAGGCAAGCCATCGCGTGATCGCAGACCATCTGCGGTCGACAAGCTTCTTGCTGGCCGATGGTGTGATGCCGTCCAATGAAGGCCGCGGCTATGTCTTGCGCCGGATCATGCGCCGGGCGATGCGCCACGCCCATATTCTTGGCGCGAAAGAGCCGCTGATGCACCGTCTGGTTGGCAGTCTTGCCGCCGAAATGGGGGCGGCTTATCCCGAACTCTTGCGCGCGCAGCCGTTGATTGAAGCAACGTTAAAGCAGGAAGAGACACAATTCCGCCGGACGCTCGATAAGGGCATTAAGCTGCTTGATGAGGCAACCGCGGGTATGACGTCGGGCGATATTTTAGCGGGCGATACCGCGTTTAAGCTCTATGACACGTTCGGTTTTCCATATGATCTCACTGAAGACGCGCTGCGTGCGCAGGGCTTTGGCATTGATCAGGCTGGCTTTGAAACCGCGATGAATAATCAAAAAGCGATGGCACGCGCCGCTTGGAAGGGTTCTGGCGCCAAGGCATCTGATGATGTGTGGTTCGACATTGCCGAACGCGCCGGCGCGACCGAATTCACTGGCTATGCCGCAAGCGAAGGCGAGGGGCAGGTGGTGGCTCTCGTTAAAGACGGCATCGAAGTGCAATCGGCAGCGGCCAACGACGCCGTTACTGTCATTACCAATCAAACACCCTTTTATGGCGAAAGCGGCGGCCAGATGGGCGATGCTGGCGTTATTTCAAGCAGCAATATGCGCGGTGAAGTAACGGACACCGCAAAGCCACTCGGGCGTTTGCATGCGCATCAGGTGACAATTGGTACTGGCGAGATCAAGGTTGGCGATTTTGTCACGTTGAAGATCGACCCTGAACGCCGTGATTCATTACGCGCGAACCATAGCGCCACGCATTTGCTGCATGCATCGCTGCGCAATCGTCTTGGCGAGCATGTGACGCAAAAGGGCAGCTTGGTTGCGCCAGACCGCTTGCGCTTCGACTTCTCGCATAATCAGGCAGTTGGTCCACAAGAAATTGCGCTGATTGAGGCTGACGTGAATGCGCAAATCCGCGGGAACCAAGCGGTCACAACCCGGTTGATGACCCCGGATGATGCCGTGGCCGCTGGTGCGCTTGCATTGTTCGGTGAGAAATATGGCGACGAGGTCCGCGTTTTGACGATGGGCAAAACGGACGATAGCCATTACTCGCTCGAACTATGCGGAGGCACCCATGTTAACGCATTGGGTGACATTGCTTTGTTCACGATCGTATCCGAAGGTGCTGTGGCAAGCGGCATCCGCCGTATCGAGGCGCTGACCGGAGAGGCCGCACGCTTGTGGCTTGTTGGCCGTGAAACACAATTGAAGAACGTGGCCGCGATGTTGAAGACCGCGCCAGACGAAGTAGGCGTGCGCATCGAAACACTCATTAGTGAGCGCAAGCGGATGGAAAAAGAGCTTTCCGAAGCGAAGAACGCATTGGCGCTGTCCGGTGGCAGCGGCCCCAAGGCCGAAGCCGAGCAAATCGGTGATGTCACTTTCATGGGGCAGGTCATCGCTGGAATTGAACCGAAGGCTCTCCGCGGCCTCGCGGATGAGCAGATGAAGGCCATCGGCACGGGCATCGTGGCGATCATTGCTGCCAATGAAAACAGCAATACTGTTGTGGTCGCAGTATCACCTGCTTTGCATGGCACAGTGACGGCGCCAGATCTTGTGCGTGCGGCAACCGAAGCCATGGGTGCGCAAGGCGGTGGCGGGCGCCCTGATATGGCGCAAGGTGGCGGTCCAGCGGGCGCTGAACTGGCGCAGGCCGCGTTGGATGCGATCAAGGCGAAGATAGCCGGTTAAGAGGTGAGTTTAAGTTTGGGGCTTCTTCAAGGCCTCCAGCTTGCTATATCTCCCGCCTGAAATGTACCTTTCCAATGTGCTGCATGATTAGGGTAGGGCAATAAAAAAGCGCGGGAGTTGCCGCCCGCGCTTCGATGTTTTTAAAGGGTTTGGCGTTACATCCAGCTACCCATTTTGATTTCGAGATTGGCGCGCACTTGCTCGAAGAATTGCTCCGTGGTCATCCACGCCTGATCCGGTCCGATCAGAATCGCGAGATCCTTGGTCATATGGCCGTCTTCAACAGTCTGGATGCACACTTCCTCAAGCGTTTCTGCAAAACGCGTTACATCCGGCGTTTCGTCAAATTTGCCACGGAATTTCAGACCGCCAGTCCATGCGAAGATTGACGCAATCGGGTTGGTAGACGTTGCCTTGCCCTGTTGATGCTGGCGGAAGTGGCGTGTGACCGTGCCGTGCGCGGCTTCTGCTTCAACGGTCTTGCCATCTGGCGTCATCAGGATGGACGTCATAAGGCCAAGAGAACCAAAGCCCTGCGCAACCTGATCGGACTGCACGTCGCCGTCATAATTTTTACAAGCCCAGATGAACTTTCCTGACCATTTAAGGGCCGAAGCAACCATATCATCGATCAAACGATGTTCGTAGACAATGCCCAGTTCCTTGAACTTTTCGGCGAATTCTGCCTCGAACACCTCCTGGAACAGGTCCTTGAACCGACCATCATAATATTTCAGGATCGTATTCTTGGTGGACAGATAGACCGGCCATTCGCGGGTCACGCCATAATTCAACGACGCCCGCGCAAAGTCGCGGATCGAATCGTCGAGATTGTACATCGCCAGTGCAACGCCGGGTGACGGGTAACGAAACACTTCTTCGTCAATCCGCTGGCCATCATCACCATCCCACACAAGACGAAGCGTGCCAGGACCAGGGACGAGGAAATCGGTTGCGCGATATTGGTCACCAAAAGCATGGCGGCCAATAACAATTGGGTCCGTCCAGCCAGGGATCAAGCGCGGTACGTTATCAATGACGATGGGTTCACGGAAGACGACGCCACCAAGGATATTGCGGATGGTGCCGTTGGGTGATTTCCACATTTTCTGTAGGCCGAATTCTTCCACGCGGGCCTCATCTGGCGTAATAGTAGCGCATTTCACGCCTACGCCGAACTCGCGAATGGCATTGGCGGATTCAACGGTAACCTTGTCATTGGTCTTGTCCCGATATTCCATGCCTAAATCATAATATTTAAGGTCGATATCGAGATATGGCAAAATGAGACGTTCGCGTATCCACTCCCAAATGATACGAGTCATCTCGTCGCCATCGAGTTCAACGACCGGGTTCTTGACCTTAATTTTCGCCATGGCAGATAGAGCTTTCCATTAGGGAGATGGGTTGTTGAGCGGTGCCATAGCAAAGTCTGCCATTTGTTCAACCACCACCCTGATATTGTTGGAAGATGGTGGAACTGGCATCTAAGGTTGTAAGATTGCGACGTATCCCCTAGCTAGACCTTATGAGCAGACAAGAATTGACAAACCGGGGCTCCGGGGTTGCGAAATGGTCGTTTCCTCCCATTCACCCCGAGGGCCGTAAATTCGGACTTATCGCCGCTTGCATAACCCTGTTTTTTGCCTTTATGGCTTGGGAAACGCTGGCATGGCCCATGGGCGCCGTCACTGTTTGGACATTGTCATTCTTCCGTGATCCAGCGCGTGCGACACCCATTGATGAACGCTTTGTTGTCGCGCCGGCCGATGGGCTTGTGACCTTAATCGAAAAAGTACAGCCGCCTGTTGAATTGCGCGGACCTGATGGACTTGGCGACCAGCCAATGACCAGAGTGTCGATTTTTATGAGCGTGTTTGATGTGCACATCAACCGGACACCCATTCGCGGCACAATCAAGCGCGTTGTGTATATTGCCGGAAAATTTCTGAATGCTGATCTTGATAAGGCCAGCGAGGAAAACGAACGCCAGCATTTCCTTGTTGAACGCAGCGATGGTGTCCGCATTGGTTTTACACAAATCGCCGGATTGGTTGCGCGCCGCATCGTTGCCTTCGTCAAAGAAGGGGACAGCGTTGCCAATGGCCAACGTGTCGGCCTTATCCGTTTTGGCAGCCGTGTTGACGTTTATTTGCCCCATGGCACGTCTTCGCGGGTCATAAAGGGCCAGCGTTGCGTCGCTGGTGAAACGGTTCTCGCTGAAATCGGCGTGGATCAGGACCTGATTGCCGTCGCGCATTGATGGGCGCGCATTCCTCCCGGCCTGGAATTCCCTTACGGGCACTTGCCCCGAATGCTGTTACTGCACTTGCACTATGTACTGGCTTGTCCGGCGCGTGGTTTGCGATGCAGGGGCGTTGGGAAAACGCAGTTGCTGCTATCGTCATTGCCGGTGTGCTCGACGCCATGGACGGTCGCATTGCGCGTATGTTGAGGGGCGAGAGCCGCTTTGGCGCTGAACTGGACTCGCTATCTGACGTGATTGCGTTCGGGGCAACGCCGGCGTTGATCATATATATGTGGGTTATGCAGGACATGCCGCGCTTTGGCTGGACGATCTCGGTGTTTTTTGTGCTCTGCGCCGCGCTTCGTTTGGCCAGGTTCAATGCACAGATCGACACCGATAACCAACCACATAAATCTGCCGGATTTAACACAGGCGTTCCATCGCCGCCGGGCGCCGCGCTGGCACTGCTGCCGATGATGATCTGGTTTGAGACGGGTGCAGAGTGGGTGCGCGACTATCGCCTCCTTGCCCCATGGCTTTTGCTTTGTGCATTTTTGATGGTTTCCAATGTTGCAACCTATAGCTGGTCGTCGATTAAGATCCGGCGCAGCCTTCGCTTTATGGCGCTCGCCGCGGTTAGCTTGTTTGTGGCAACGTTGGTGGCGGCGCCTTGGGTCGCCCTCATCGGTGTTGGCATCTTATACGCTGGGATGCTGCCATTCAGTATGATGAGCTATGCCCGCGTCAAAAAGTCGCAACGGACCGTTTCCGAAGCCACTTGACCTCCGTTCCGCAAGGGCTATGTTCCAGTTTCGTTCTTATTTGGGAGTTGGCCGTTGGAGCCGTTAATCGTCATTGTCATCGTCATTTTTGCATTGTTAGGTGGGCTGGCTCTTGGTTGGTTCGCCGGTGGCCGCGCGGGCAAAGCAGGGCTTGAAACGACAAGCCAACTGCGCGCGATGCTTGATCAGGTGGTTGTCGAGCGTGATAGCGCCAAGGACCGTTTGGCGCGGCTTGAAACCAGCTTGGAGGAGCGCGAGCGCAGCTTTGAAGAACAGATAGCGGCGCTTGGTGATGCCAAAGAGAATTTGTCGGCGCAATTTGGCGAAATTGGACAGAAATTATTGTGCGAGGCGCAGGCTGCGTTCCTGCAACGCGCCGACGAACGCTTTCACCAAGCTGGCGAGAAGAACGAAGAGCGGCTGAAGCAGCTTCTTGGGCCAGTGGGTGAGAAACTCAAAGCTTATGAAGAGCAGGTCGGCAAAATCGAGAAGGACCGCACCGAAGCTTATGGTGACCTAAAGGGCCTGATTGGTGAAATGCGCATTGGTCAGGAACGTGTGTCGAGCGTCGCTTCTGGGCTTATGAACTCTCTTCGCAATGCGCCGAAGGCGCGCGGGCGTTGGGGCGAACAACAGTTGAAAAATGTACTCGAAAGTTGCGGCTTGTCCGAGCATGTCGATTTCGATTTGGAAACGAGCATTGATGTGGGTGACGGTCTGCGTCTGCGGCCCGATGCAGTTATCCATGTGCCCGGCGGGCGTACCTTGGTCATCGATGCCAAGGTATCGTTGAACGATTATCAGGACGCGTTTGACTCCGTCGACGATGATGTACGCGCCGTTGCCATGACGCGCCATACGCAGTCGATGAAAAACCATATCGAGGGCTTGTCGCGCAAGGCCTATTGGGACCAGTTTTCCGAGGCCCCGGATTATGTCATAATGTTTGTCCCCGGTGAGCATTTCCTCGCGGCTGCGCTTGAGCATGAACCGCAATTGTGGGACTTTGCATTCGATAAAAAGGTCCTTTTGGCCACGCCAACCAACCTTGTGGCGATTGCGCGAACTGTTGCCAGTGTCTGGCGCCAAGAGGGGCTTGCGCGCGAAGCCAAGCAAATTGGCGCGCTGGGTAAGGAAATGTATGATCGCATTGCCGTTGCGGCGCAGCATCTGAAATCAGTCGGCAGCGGGCTTTCGTCGGCGGTGAACAACTACAACAAATTCGTCGGCAGCTTTGAACGCAATGTCATATCGACGGGCCGGAAATTTGCGGACCTGAATATCGAAACCGGCAAGCGTGATTTGGAAGAGGTTCCATTGGTTGAGGCACTGCCCCGTTATGGTGAAGGTGAAACGGCGACACCTATCGCCGATCAGCGCGAAGGCCTAGCATAAGAACTGGCGCTGAGGTTGCGATTATCCCGCGTTCGAATGTCGAAATTGGTTCAAAACCTCATAAGCCATTACTGCGGTCGCCACAGCCGCATTTAAGCTGTCTGCTTTGCCTCGCATCGGCATTTTGACGCGCAGGTCACACTGGCTTTCATAGTCGTCAGGCAGGCCCTGCGCCTCATTCCCGGTCAAGATAAAGCACGGCGCGCTGTAGCGAGCGGCTTGGTAATCGGTATCGGTTTGCAGGCTGGTGCCAACCAATTGGCCTGGACCGCTACGCAACCAAGCGGTGAATTCCTCCCACCTGCACTGCACAATTTTTTGGGTGAAGATCGCGCCCATGCTTGCGCGGACGGACTCGACGGAAAAAGGATCGGTGCAATCATCTATCAGAACAAGACCACCCGCGCCGACGGCATCACCGGTCCGCAACATGGTCCCCAGATTGCCGGGGTCGCGCATCGATTGGGCAACGAGCCAAATGGGCGCGGTGCTGCGGTCTAGATCCCCCAAGGCGGTCCCATGGTCGCGATAGACTCCCACCACGGTCTGAGCGTTGTCTTTACCAGATAGCTTGGCCATGATGTCAGCGCTCGTTTCTATAACGTCGCCGCCATTGTCGAGCACCTCCGCCTCCAGCGTAACTTCAAGGTCATGTAACTGCCGGTCTTTGACACGAAACAGCATTTCGGGGAGGAAACCTGCCTCCCGCGCCTCAGTCATGATCCGCAGCCCTTCTGCTAGAAAAAGCCCTGCGCGCTTGCGCAATTTTTTCTCACGCAGCCCGCGGATTTCCTTCAGCAGCGGATTTGAAAATCCGATGATATCCCGGCGCATCAGTCTTCGCCAAAACCGTCAACAACCAGACCCACAAGCTTTTCAATGGCGAGCTCCGCCTGTTCGCCTTCAACATGGATGATGACTTCGCTGCCCTGTGCCGCGCCGAGCATCATCAGGCCCATGATTGACGTGCCCGTAACAAACTGACCGTCCTTTTCGACTTCGACCTTAATTCCTTCAGGCAGCCGGCTCACGAAGGTCACGAATTTCGCGCTTGCGCGGGCGTGCAGGCCTTTTTGGTTGACGATCGTTACTGTTCTGCTGAGGCGCGTCACCGCGATGCCTCAAGTACTTCGGAGGCAACGCTGATATATTTGCGGCCGGCTTCGCGGGCGGCCGCTACAGCCTCTTTTACGTCCAGATTTTTGCGAGCGCTGTCGAGCCTGATAAGCATTGGCAGGTTCACGCCCGCGATAACCTCGACACGGCCGCTGTCGAGTAATGAGATGGCGAGGTTTGATGGCGTACCGCCAAACAGGTCGGATAAGATAATCACGCCCTTGCCTGTATCGACGGTTTTGATTGCGGCGGCAATTTCATTGCGACGCGCTTCCATGTCGTCATGCGGTCCGATGCAGATGGTCGCAACGTTCTTTTGCGGCCCGACAACATGTTCAAGGGCTACAAGAAACTCGCTCGCGAGTTTACCATGCGTGACTAAAATCAAACCAATCATGTGCTTTTACTGTCCCGTCGCGGCGTAATACTGTTTGCGCCGTTAGCAGGCTCCTCAAGCGCGTCAATCGGTCTTGACGCCAGATTGCGATGCGACACCGTAAGAGCGAACCCGTCTTCGCGTAACCAATTGCCAAACGTTTCGGCCACATGCACGGATCGGTGACGTCCACCGGTGCACCCAAATGCTATATTGATGTACGCTTTACCCTGTGCGTCGTAGAGCGGTAGCAGGAAGCGGAGCAAGTCGCGGATCTTCTGCATGGCTTCGTCATATTTGGGGTCCGCCGCAACATATTCCGCAACGCTTGCATCCATCCCCGTCATTGGGCGCAGAGCGCTGTCCCAATGTGGGTTACGCAGAAACCGGAGGTCAAAGACAAGATCTGCGTTGTGCGGCACCCCTCGGGAAAAGCCAAAACTCGTGACCGTGATGGTCGAGTGTGGAGTCGTTGCGCTCGTAAACTGCTGGCGGATAGCCTGCTGTAAATCATGCGCAGACAGCTTGCTTGTATCCACCACCGTTTCCGCCCAGCGGCGAAATGGTTCCATCAAGTTGCGGTCAATCGCAACGCCGTCCATCGCCGGGCGGTCCTGCGCCATAGGGTGGCGGCGACGTGTCTCGGCGTAGCGGCGTTCGATTTCCACGCCAGCACAGTCGAGAAATAATGTCATAATTTCGAGATTAGGCTGAGTCTGCAGCGCCTTGATTTGCTCAATTAATGCTCCAGCATCAAAACCGCGGGTACGGCTATCAAATCCAAGCGCCAGCGGGGTATTTGGACCCTCTTCGCCGCCCGATGCTGGTATTTTGAGTAATTGTGCAGCGAGTTTAATCGGGAAATTGTCGACAGTTTCCCAGCCCAAATCTTCCAGTGTTTTAAGCACGGTCGTTTTTCCCGCGCCGGACACACCCGTGATCAACAAGATTTTCTGGGGTTCTGAAGATTTTTTTGGCTTCAAGATTTTACCCTCTCAATTTTAATGGTAGGGGCTTTTCCACTGGCAGATGCCCGGCTTCAACGACCGAGCGAAGCGCTAGCTCGACCTTTAGCACACTGCTGACCTGAAATGGATCAAGCTTCACCAGCGGCACCAAAAAATCAGCGATTGTGGTTCGCATATCTTCGGCGGGCATGCGGTCAACATCCTTTGCGCATGCGACGACGAGGCGCAGCGGGGCGGAAACGTCATATTCCATAGAACAGATTCCTATGCCGCGCACTTCAATTTTTCCAGCTATGCTGGGCGCGTAAGCTAATATTGGAACGCCATCGGCGCTTTCGATATACAGGATGTCGTCACTAATCAGCTTGGCGCCGCGGTCAATTAACCGAAGAGCCAAATCTGACTTTCCGCTACCCGATGGTCCAACTATTAGCACGCCAAGGCTGCCTATAGCGACCGCGCTACCATGAACCATCGTCGTCATTAGCGTTTTGCCGTTTTGGCACAGGGAAGCGCGATTTCGAAGCATGCCCCGTCCTTACCATCAACGCGATCGCGCACCATGATGCGGCCATGATGCCCTTCGATGATTGTGCGGGCAATTGCGAGGCCAAGCCCGCTATGCTTGCCGAAATTCTCTGATGCAGGCCGTTCGCTGTGGAAACGACGAAAAATGGCCTCGCGTTCTTGAGCCGGGACGCCTGGCCCTTCGTCGCTAATGCGGATAACAACTTCAGCGTCGGCTAGTGTCGCGGAGATTTCGACCACTGATCCGGGAGGCGAAAAGGACACCGCGTTGTCGATTAAATTGGTCAGCATCCTCTCAAGCCGAACATCTTCACCCATCACCGTAGCGATCGACCTTCGCGGCCTTGCGAACGCAATAGTCACATTTTTGTCGCTTGCCCTATCCTCACGCGCCTGAAGCAATTGTTCGATCATGTCGCCCAGATCAATCGGCTCGAACTTTGCCTTGGCAAGTTGCGAGTCCACACGGCTCGCGTCGGAGATGTCGCTTATTAAACGGTCCATACGCTGAACGTCCGCCTTCGCGACGTCCATCAACTGTTTGCGCAACTTTGGATCGTCAATCCGCTCTGCGCCATCCAGCGCAGATCGCAGCGATGCCAGAGGGTTTTTGATTTCATGCGCGACATCCGCCGCAAATGCTTCGGTTGCGTCAATGCGTTGGCGAAGGGCGATGCTCATGTCGGACAAAGCGCGTGCCAACATCCCAATCTCATCGCGGCGCGAGGGCAGGCGCGGGACCGTAACCTCTTGCGCTCGTCCGAGCCTTACCTTGACCGCGGCACGAGAAAGATGGCGCAAGGGTCGCACAATCGTGCGGGCCAGAAATGTCGATAGTAAAATACCAATACCCAGTGCGAATAAGAAAAACATGCCGATGTTAAACCGTTCGGCACGGACAAAGAGCCGGATATCGCGCTCGTTCGATGTAGTGAGGACAGTGTAACTTCGGTCTGGAGATTGCGACGCAGCGCTTATCATATGGGTTAGGTCAGGGGCAAAACGCACCACGGACGAAGCCTTGGATGGCTTAGCGGTGGTTAATTCCGGCCAAGCTCCTTTCGTGTCGGATCTGGGTTCAATAAACGGTTGAAGCGCCTGAGCGCCCACTAGAAAGTCGAATAGCCGGTCAATCCCGCGCGCGGCGACTTTAGGCCATGGTTCACGGTCTGGGTCGCGAAAGACATAGGTCGGCCGTTGATTGGCGAAACTATCGAGGATCTTAGTACCTTTTCGGTCGTAAATGCGAATGCGCGACTGGTTTTGCTGACCGAACTGGATGACATAAGCTGCTCTGTTTTCTTGGGCTACTAGAGGCAAGCTGCGGGCCAGAAAAGTGGCTTGGTTACGCGCGGTCTGTTCGCGCTCGGCAATTAACCGCACGCGGTAGCTGTCGAGGAAAAATAGCCCTGCGCCGAGCAACGCCAAAACGAACAGGTTTACAGCAAGGATTCGGGTGGTTAGCGATAACCCCCGGCTCCATCCCAGCTGTAGATCAGCGGGCTCAACTGTCGGCGAAGCGATATCCGGCCCCATAAAGCGTATCGATTGCGGTGAATTCGGGGTCAATTTCGCGGAATTTACGGCGTAGCCTTTTGATGTGGCTGTCGATGGTGCGATCATCGACATATACATCGTCCTGATAGGCGGCATCCATCAATTGGTCGCGGGTGCGGACAACGCCTGGTCGGATAGCTAACGCCTCAAGGATCATGAACTCGGTTACAGTCAGCGTAAGCGACTGCCCATCCCATTTGACCTGATGGCGGGCTGGGTCCATTTCCAGCTTTCCGCGCATCATTGGTTCGGGTTCGGATCCTGCTTCGCCATTAACGATCGCCTTGTCATAGGTTGCGCGTCGTAAAATGGCCTTCACGCGTGCGATTAACAAACGCTGCGAAAATGGCTTCGTGATGTAATCATCGGCGCCCATGGCAAGGCCAAGGGCTTCATCAAGTTCTTCATCTTTCGATGTCAGGAAAATGACGGGCATGTCACTTTTTTCGCGCAACCGCCGTAGCAGCTCTAACCCGTCCATCCGGGGCATTTTGATATCGAAAATACCCAAATCAGCCGGGTTCTCCAGCAGTGCCTTCAACGCAGTCTCTCCATCCGAATAAATCCGGGTCACATATCCTTCCGCCTGCATCGCAATGGACACAGAGGTTAGGATATTCCGGTCATCGTCGACCAAGGCGATATGGGCACTCATCCCGCGGTTATAGTCAGGCAAGGGCTTGGGTTCAATGCATTGCTCTTTAAAGGCATAGTCTTCCGTGGATAACGTTTTTCTCGTCAAATCCATCCGCCCCCTCATTTGACCTTGCTCTACGCATCGTATACCGGCGGCACCTTCCTTGGTGCATACGTATGCACCAGATTCGCAACTTTTGCCGGAGCAGCCAATGTCGACACCACTGAATATCGCACTTTCACAACAGGGTTTCGGCACAAATGCAGAGCTGCATTGCAATTTAGGCACCGCCCAGCTGGTTGAGGCAGCGCTTGCGAATAAAGAGGGGATAATGGCTAAGGATGGCCCGTTGGTGGTCAAGACCGGCTTGCATACGGGGCGCTCGGCAAAGGATAAATATATTGTTCGCGATGCCGAAACCGAAAACAGCATTTGGTGGGGCAAAACCAATGTGGGGATGGACCCCGCACATTTTGCTGCATTGAAAGAGGATTTTATCGCAGCTTTGGGCGGCAAGGACAAATTATACGTCGCTGACCTGTTCGGTGGTTCGCAACCGGAACACCGTGTTAACGTCCGCGTGATCAATGAATTTGCTTGGCACAACCTCTTCATTCGCACTTTGCTTGTACGGCCCACGCAGCATGAATTAGCCGGCTTTGTGCCCGAATATACAATCATCGATTTGCCAAGTTTCCGCGCAGACCCCACACGTCATGGTTGCCGCAGCGAAACGGTTGTCGCGGTCAATTTTACCGAGAAGCTTATTCTTATTGGCGGCACCGCTTATGCGGGCGAAATGAAGAAGTCCGTGTTTGGCATTCTCAATTATCTTCTGCCGGTAAAGGGCGTGATGCCCATGCACTGTTCGGCCAATATCGGCGCCGATGGCCATACTGCCGTCTTTTTTGGCCTGTCGGGCACGGGCAAGACAACATTGTCCGCCGACGCCAGCCGCACGTTGATTGGTGACGATGAACATGGTTGGTCGGACACCGCTGTGTTCAACTTCGAAGGCGGTTGCTACGCCAAGATGATTCGTTTGTCCCCTGAAGCCGAGCCAGAGATCTTTGCCACGACAAAGCGTTTTGGCACTGTACTCGAAAATGTTGTTATTGACCCGGAAACGCGTGAGCTTGATTTCGACGATAACAGCCTTGCGGAAAACAGCCGCGGTTCATACCCAATTGAATTCATTCCGAACACATCGGAAAAGAATATGGGCCCAGTGCCCAACACGATCATTTTCCTGACCGCTGACGCATATGGCGTGCTTCCGCCCATCGCGCGGCTTACGCCCGATCAGGCGATGTATCATTTTCTGTCAGGTTACACAGCGCGTGTGGCGGGAACAGAGATTGGTGTGACTGAACCGGAGGCGACATTTTCCACCTGCTTCGGCGCGCCATTCATGCCGCGTCATCCAAGCATTTACGGCAATTTGCTAAAGGAACGTATTGCCAAGGGCAATGTGCAGTGCTGGCTGGTTAACACGGGCTGGACGGGTGGTAAGGCCACGATGCCGGGCATTAACCGTATGCCGATTAAAGCGACGCGCGCGCTGCTTAATGCTGCGCTTGACGGCAGCCTCAATAATGCAGAATTCCGAATGGACCCCAACTTTGGATTTGAATTTCCGGTTGCGGTCCCCGGTGTCGACAGTGGCATTCTTGACCCACGTGCCGCATGGGCAGACAGTGCGGAATATGATGTGACTGCGCAAAAATTGGTGCAGCAATTCATCGACAATTTCGCGCAATTTGCCGACCATGTCGATGAAGGTGTAAAACAATCGGCACCCAAGGCAGCTGAACGCGTCCGAACATGACCGGATCAATTGTTCGTCCGGCATATGTCTGAATTCGAAGTGCGCTTGTTCAAGGATGACGCGTCGATTGTAGCGATCGGTGAAGGCTTGCTTTCGGCAACGCTGCCGCTTGAGGCGTGGACGCACGAGGCGCATCTGGCGGCGTGTAGTTGGCTGGTGCGCGCGCGAGGCGACATTGATACCGAACGCGAGCTGTCCCTGATTATCTCATTTTATAATGTGGCGGTCGGCGGGGTGAATGACGACACGCGGGGCTATCATCACACGATTACGCAAGTCTATATTGCAGCGGTTAAAGCCCATTTAGCAGAAGTGGGGCACGCCCTGCCGCTGCATGAGGCAGTCAACGCATTACTTCTTTCGGAGCGCGGACGCCGCGATTTGGCGCTTCGCTTTTATTCCAAAGAACGCCTGTTTTCGGTTCAGGCGCGGCGGGAATTTGTTGCGCCAGACCGCCTTGGCCTCAAACATATTTAGGCCGACATTTCGCGCACCCTGTCCGCCGTCACGGCCGCAGCGTTTTACGTCATTTGGCCTGCATAAATTTTTTGCCGGTAAAAACAGTGATCACCGACAAAGTGACAAACATTGCAACCTGATACGCAAGGGTAATTGGCAGGAAATAGTCCAAGCCGCCAACGATCAACGCTGCAAGGGCGATCCACATTAGGAAGCGGCCTGGCGATACCAATTCAGCCGCGCCGAGCAAAAGGCCAAGTGAAAGCCAAAACCAGTGAGTAGATATTGTGTCGAGCCATTCTGCCATTGTAGCACTCCCAAAATTCGAAACGCGAACCCATAGACCGAACCAAAACCCTAAGCTGTCAGTTGGATAAGGCCTTCTGCAGCTTCAGTCGCTTGGCAGCCAATGCTCAAGACTGCTGTTTTGCAGTTTTGTGGCGTTATGCCTGTTTATCGCTCATGGCCAGTGGCTCTTTCACCAATCCGCCGATTTCGCCAAGCGTCTTGATCAATTGCGCTGCCTCAACTGCGGATCGGATGCTTTTTGCATTTGGTTAGGTTTCGGGTCGAGGTCGGCTATGTCGAATTAGGGGTCGCATGATTGAATTGATGCATGTACGGAGCAAATTTGAAGGTAGAACGTTCCCACCATGCGATGGGTGACGTCGTGTCTTAGTCCGGAGCGAACCATCATGCGGCTTGTACATTCAGCTATTTTAGTCGGTCTTGTGGGCTTTTTGGCAAGTCCAGTTTTATCCAAGGCTGTGACCGAGGCCGATTTGCGCGCGCACATTGCCATTCTTGCCAGCGATGATTTCGAGGGGCGCAAACCGGGTACTGCAGGTGAAGCCAAAACGGTCAAATATATTGCCGAACAATGGGCGAAGGCAGGTTTGAAACCCGCTGCTGCCGATGGCGGCTGGTTTGAACCGGTACCGCTCATTCAACGTGGGCAGGGCAGTTTTGACTACAGCTTTAATGCAAACGGACGGAAATTGCGCGTTGGGTCGGATGACATGGTCCTGATTGGCAAGCAGGCGGAATATGTGCGTACCAACCTGCCGATGGTTTTCGCAGGCATGGGCGTAAAGTCCGATGGAACTGTTGGCGCCGATGTGGCGGGCAAGGCGGTACTCGTCCTGTTTGATGCCGAAAATGTCCCGGACAAGATGAAGTCTCCCAGAGCGCGGCGTGAGGCATTGGTCGCGGCCGGGGCAGAAGCTGTTATCTTTGTGGGCGATAGCAAGGGCAGTTGGCCATCGCTGCGCCGGTTGCTGTTGTCGCGTCCGATAGCGCTTGAAAGCCGAGAGACGCGGGCGCTACTTGAAGGTGCTGTTACAAGCGAATTTGCGGTAGGCTTGGTTACTGCAGCAGGGCAGGATTGGGACACGTTACGTGCCCACGCAAAACAAGCGGATTATGCCGGAGAATCGCTTGGCATAGATGCAGACTTCAATGTTAAAACAGATATTTATCGTTTTAACAGCTCGAATGTCATCGGTAAAATACCGGGCCGTAAAAAGAACAGTGGCGCTTTGATGTATATGGGCCATTGGGACCATTTGGGTATATGCGCGCCAGAGGGGGCGCCGGATCGCATCTGCAATGGGGCGGTCGATAATGCCAGCGGCATCGCGGTGATGAACGAAGTGGCCAAGGCATTGGCAAAGAAGAAGCATGATCGTGACATTTATTTTGTGGCGACCACAGCCGAGGAAAGCGGCTTGCTTGGCGCATATGCCTTTGCGCAAAAGCCAGTGCTCCCGCTGGATCAGATTATCCTTTCGTTAAACGTCGACACCATCGCCATCGCGCCGCGGGGGTCTAAAGTAGCAATCATTGGTCGTGGCACTACGCCGCTGGATGCCGCGGTCGAGGCTGTTTCCAAAAAAACGGGGCGCATGATTGAAAGTTCTACCAACGCCAATGCTTTCATTCAACGTCAGGACGGTTGGGCGCTGACACAAAAGGGCGTTCCGGCATTGATGGTTGGCGGTTCTTTTGCGGACCTTGATCTTTTGCAGAAATTTTTGGGCAGCGATTATCATGGCCCTAATGATGGGTTGATGGACGCTACCGAACTTGGCGGTGCAGCTGAAGATGCCGACTTGCATATTGCGCTTGGGCGCTACTTTGCGGACACGAAAAAATATAAATCGAAGAAGGCTGGCGAATAAAAGGGTTACTGTTTACATGGGCCGCCACGAATCAAAGCTTAAAGCGGTGGCCCCATGAAAGAAATTCCCCTCGGACTGACATTTGACGACGTGCTGTTGCAGCCCGGACCGTCGGACATTTTACCGAGCCAAGCGGACACGCGGACGCTGCTAACCAAAAGCATTTCGCTTAACATTCCTGTTTTGTCGTCTGCGATGGATACCGTGACTGAAGCACGCATGGCTATTGTCATGGCGCAGCTTGGCGGCATTGGCGTTTTGCACCGTAACTTGACCATCGAAGAACAATGCGCTGCTGTCCGTCAGGTGAAGCGCTTTGAAAGCGGTATGGTCGTGAATCCCATCACGATTGCGCCGACCGCCACTTTGGCTGAAGCACAGGCACTGATGCTGGCGAATGCGATTTCCGGTATTCCGGTGGTTGAGGCGAGTGGCAAACTTGCCGGCATATTGACCAACCGTGATGTTCGCTTTGCCGAAAACCCGTCGCAGCCTGTGTCCGAATTGATGACGCACGAAAATTTGGCGACGGTATCTGCGTCGGTCTCGCAGGAAGAAGCAAGGCGTTTGCTGCATCAACGGCGGATAGAAAAACTGCTCGTCGTCGACGATGCCTATCATTGCATTGGCCTGATCACCGTTAAGGATATCGAGAAGGCCGTTCTCTATCCTAACGCCACCAAGGACGGCTCCGGTCGGTTGCGGGTTGCAGCGGCGACAACCGTAGGCGAAAAGGGCCTGGCGTATACCAAGGCGTTGATTGATGCCGAATGCGATCTGATTGTCGTCGACACCGCACATGGCCACAGTGCCATGGTTGCCGCGGCAGTCGCTGAAATCAAACGCATGGCGCCTGAGGTTCAGGTTGTTGCCGGAAATGTAGCCACTGCCGCCGCCACCCGAGCGCTTATCGACGCAGGCGCAGATGGCATTAAAGTAGGCATTGGCCCCGGTTCCATCTGCACCACCCGCGTCGTTGCAGGCGTTGGCGTGCCGCAATTGACGGCCATTATGGAATCAGCCGCAGAAGCTGCAAAATCCGGGATACCCGTGATAGCCGACGGCGGTTTGCGGACATCGGGTGACGTTGCCAAGGCGCTCGCGGCGGGTGCGTCATCGGTGATGGTCGGATCATTGCTGGCTGGCACCGAAGAGGCCCCTGGCGACACGTTCCTGTATCAAGGACGCACCTACAAAAGCTATCGTGGCATGGGCAGCGTCGGGGCAATGGCGCGTGGTTCGGCCGACCGCTATTTTCAGCAAGATATCAAGGATCAGCTTAAGCTGGTTCCCGAAGGCATTGAAGGACAAGTGCCTTACAAGGGACCCGCGCGCGATGTTATTCACCAGCTGGTGGGCGGCGTAAAGGCGGCTATGGGCTATACAGGTTCGCGCACGATCGCCGACCTTCAGGAACGCGCGCAGTTTGTGCGCATCACCAATGCCGGATTACGGGAAAGCCATGTTCATGACGTTACAATTACACGCGAAGCGCCCAATTATCCGACGCGATAAGGCATGAGGCCCGCTGCGCGCCTGCAATCGGCCATTGAATTGGTCGATCAAATCATTCTTGCGGCCCGCGACGGCGGTGCATCCGCGGACCAGATTGCCAAACGCTTTTTCGCCGAGCGGCGCTATGCGGGGTCAAAAGACCGCCGTGCTGTGCGCGATTTGGCGTGGGGCGTCATACGGCGTTTTGGAAAGCGTCCCGCAACCGCACGTTCAGCGTTTGCCGCGATGGCGGATGCTGATCTTGAACTCGCGGCTTTATTTGACGGCAGTGACTATGGTCCCGCGGTCATCGACCCGGCCGAGGCGCGCTCAACAGGTGGCGCTTTGCCGAAATGGCTGAAGCCATTGTTCTCTGCGCATATTGACGAGGCCGAACAAGCGTCCTTGCTTGACCGCGCACCGATGGATCTGCGCGTGAACGCGCTAAAGGCCCGCCGCGAGGAGATTGCTGCGGCGTTACCCGAGGCGGAGGTTTTGCCCGCTCTTGAATTTGGGCTGCGTCTGCCCGGCGGTACGGCGATTGACAGCCATCCTGCTGTCGAAAGCGGCCAAGTTGAAATTCAGGACTTGGGCAGCCAGCTTATCGTTGAGGCATGTCAGGCAAAGGGGCTTGGCACTGTGCTTGACCTGTGCGCAGGCGCAGGCGGTAAGACGCTGGCCTTGGCTGCGGCTATGCGCAACTCAGGCCGCTTGATTGCCACAGACACGAACCGCAACCGTTTGGACCAGCTTAAGCCGCGTGCGGCCCGGGCAGGGGCAACGAACGTCGAAACACGGCTGCTGAACCCGAATAAGGAAAAGGACATGCTGTCCGATCTTGCGGGTGGCTGTGACCTCGTTCTCATCGATGCCCCATGCTCAGGCAGCGGAACGTGGCGGCGCAACCCCGAAACGCGCTGGCGCCTTGATGCTGCCCGTTTGAAACGCGTAATTGATGAACAGGCCAAGCTTCTCGACATCGGTTCGGAAATGGTCGCGCGTGGCGGGCATTTGGTATATGCGGTGTGCTCGTTGATTGAAAATGAGGGCAAAGGCCAAGTGGCTGCATTTTTGAAATCGCATAAGGGCTGGCGCGCTTCTGAAAGCGGCGTTTCAATGGGCCGCGCGGATGGCGACGGCGTGTTGCTGACGCCTATGCATGATGGCAGTGACGGATTTTTCTTCGCGAGGCTTCAAAAGCTGTGATAGCGTCGATTTTCGAACGAATTTGGATATTTTTTATGCGCTTTTCGCCTGCAGCTATTGCCCTTTCGCTTACCTTTGCAATCATGTCGAGTGCGAGCATTGGCGGACGGGCGGAGGTTGACGCTCGCTCAATTGCGTTATTGAAAACGGGCGATCAGGAAGCCAGTGCTGGCCGCCTCGATACTGCGATTGGCTGGTACGAGTCAGCGCTTGCGGTCGATCCGCGCAATGGCGCTGCCTATGTTGCAATGGCGCGGGCCGTAAAGACCCAAGGGTTGGAGGGTAAGGCGGTCGGCTTCTACAAAGAAGCGCTTGAACTTGAACCGAATGATCAGATTGCCTTGGCAGAACAGGCCGATATTTTGATTTCTAAGGGTGCATTGGAAATCGCGCGTAAGAACATTGCACGGTTGAGAACGCTGTGCCGCGCTAATTGTGCCGCCCCAACACGCCTTTCATTGGCGATTGATGCTGCGTCCCAGAAACAGCAAGCACAGGCCAGTGCCGTTGATCTCAAAGCGACTTTGGGTGCTCCGCTGGAGCCAAAGGCGAACTAATTTTGCCTTGAGTACTGCCTAAATCAGGTCGGCAAATTCCGCGAGAATGTTTTCGTATAGCCGCTTTTTGAACGGTACTATGAGTTGCGGCAACATCGGCGCATCCACCCACTGCCAGCTGCTAAATTCCCGATGCTCCGTTTCAATGTTGATATCCGCATCGGTGCCTTTGAACCGCATCAAAAACCAGTTTTGCCGTTGACCGCGATATTTGCCCTTCCAGATCCGCCCGATCATATCGTCAGGCAAATCATAGAAATGCTCATCGCGGCTGCGGGCCAGCACATCGACCAAATCAGCGCGGACCCCAGTTTCCTCAAATAATTCTCTTAAGGCCGCGGTTTCTGCATCTTCGCCGTCATCAATACCGCCTTGCGGCATTTGCCAGGCGTCCGTGCCTTCGGGCCGGTCCAGGCGTTGGCCAACAAATATTTTGCCCTGCATATTGGCGAGCATGATGCCGGCGCAAGGCCGGTAAGGCAGATCTTCAAATGTAGTGGTCATGCAGCGGGCGTTACTTCAGCGAGCATGATTTTCAAAGCCCTGATATAGCCTTCAACGTCAGTTTGAACCGACGGAATGGCTTGGCGAATGTTGATATGGCCATGAATATTGCCATCGGCACTGATGTGCTGAACATGAACGCCGGCCTGTTTTAGTTTTTCTACATACGCCAGCCCCTGATCGCGCAAGGGGTCAAGGCTGGCGGTCGTCACGAGGCTTGGCGGCATGCCTTCTTGCGGAAAATTCAATGGCTCGGAACGATAGTCACCCGGCGATGCCGCATGGCCTTCGCCAAAATACGTCATTGCTTCCTCTGTAAGCAAAAAGCCATTGGCAAATTCGCGCATGCTTGGCCAATCGGCATCAAGCGTGACAACGGGATAGAGGGGAAATTGCACCAGCACGGGAACGGTAGCAGGCTTATCGCGCAGCGCCATAGTGGTCACGATGGTCAAATTGCCCCCCGCACTGTCGCCCGATGTGATGAGGCCTGTAACTTCTAGTCCGAGTTCTGTTGGGCTGCTCGCAATCCAGCGGGTTGCGGCTTCGCAATCTTCTGCCGGTGCGGGGAATGGATATTCTGGCGATAACCTGTAGTCGATGGAGATAACTGGCAGGTCCAATAGGCGCGCGACTTCCGCGCAATAGGGCTCGTAGGAATAAAGACTGCCGATCACGAAGCCACCGCCATGGTAGAACACCATAACTGGCCCGGCGCCGCGGTCGCTGCGGCTGTCGTAAACGCGGGCGGGGATGTTACCTGCGGGGCCGGGGATTTCAATGTCGCGGATGACCGCAAGTTCGCCCACTGGCGCGTCGGCAACGTCGCGCATGGCCGATGTCATCGCGCGTGCCTGATCGGCAGAGACTTCCCAGAATTTAGGGCCAGGAACGGCGTTCAAAAACTGAAGGAACAAGGCCACATCAGGGCGGACGAAGGGGGCGGTTTCAGTCATCTCAATCTCCATTTGGTCCGCGTGATAGGGCTGTGCGTGCGGTGGGTCCAGCACATTGAATGGCAAAAATTTTGTTAACATATGGGCTGACGACATAGCCACTTCGTGCTCTGAACCCTTACGTGCACAAAACCTCTCATATTGATAACGCCGTATTGCCATTTCACGGTGTTTCCGTCAGCGCAAGTAAATGGATAATCTTACACATAGCCTCGTTGGCGCATTGCTCGGCCAAATGGGCTTGAAGCGGAAAACTGGCCTTGCGATGCCAACGCTGATTATTGCGGCCAATATTCCAGACATTGATGCGATAACGACGCTGCTTGGCGGGCAACAGCATCTGGCGCTTCGACGCGGACTTACGCATGGGCCTATTGCTATGCTTGTCCTGCCGCTGCTGCTCTGGGGCGCTATGCTTGCGTTTGATTGTTGGCAGACAAGGCAAGGAAAGCGGCCGGAAAAGCGATCGCCAGTGCATAAAGGCTGGTTGCTGGCGCTCGCCTATATCGGCTGCTTGAGCCATCCGCTGTTCGATTGGTTCAACAGCTATGGCATCCGTTTGCTTGAGCCATTTTCAAGCCAGTGGTTCTATGGCGACACATTGTTCATTATCGACATCTGGTTGTGGGCTGCACTGATTACTGGTGTTTGGGTTTCGCGGCGCCGTGAGCGCACCGACAAAGCACATTGGCGCAGGCCTGCTCTCATAAGCTTCGCAGCCATCTGTGCTTATATTTTGGCCAATGGCCTTATCACCGGCCGCGCTGAGCAATTGACGGCAGAGGCCGTGCAGAAAAAGTTCAATGTTGGGCCCACGTTGGTGGTTGCCAATCCGGTACCAGTGCAATTCTGGAAGCGCGAGACGCTGTGGCGCGACGACGGCCATTACGGGCAAGGTAGCTATTCAGTGTTCGATGGCGTAAGAATCGATAATTCCGTGCGCGCGCATTATATGGGCGTTGCGGATAAAAATGCGTTTGAGGCTAACGTCACCAGAGGGTCGCCCTTGCTGTTTTGGTCACGTATGCCCGTCGCGCAGATAGTGGATGCAGGCAATAAGCGGACGTTGAAGATATCCGATCAGCGTTTTACCGATCCTTTGGTCGGCGACCGATTTAGTGCCTACTTCCCCATCGGAGACGAAAGCAAATGAACACCCCAGTCATCCTCTGGTTTCGCCGTGACTTGCGCCTTGCCGACCAGCCAGCATTGGCAGCGGCAATGGCGAGCGGCGCGCCAGTCATTCCGATCTATATCCTCGATGACGAGATGCCAAAACATCGCAAGATGGGCGCGGCCTCGCGCTGGTGGTTGCACCACAGTCTGACCGCGCTTGATGCCGATTTGCAGGCGCTGGGTTCGCGGTTGATCCTGCGAGCTGGTAAATCGGACGAGGTTTTATGCGCGTTGGCCACGGAAACCGGTGCATCAGCCATTCACTGCATCCGCCATTATGAGCCATGGTGGCGTAATGCGGAGAAGGTTGTTGCGAATAGATTGGACGAGGGTTGTGCGTTCATATGCCATGACGGCAACTATCTGCTCCCCGCAGGCAGCGTTACCACGGGCAGCGGCGGACAGTATAAAATCTACACGCCGTTCATGCGGGCCTTGTGGCAGCATATGCCACCGCCCGCGCCATTGGCACTGCCCACGCATATCACTGTGCCTCAGAACTGGCCAGCAAGCGAGAATATCGGCGAATGGAACTTGCTGCCCACTTCGCCTGATTGGTCGGGCGGCATGATCAACATGTGGACGCCCGGCGAGGCGGGAGCCAAAAAGCGTCTGGAGGATTTTGTCGATAAGGCAGGGCTTTACGACGAGAAACGGAACCTGCCATCGGTCGAAGGTTCATCGTTCTTGTCTGCACATCTGCACTTTGGCGAGATTTCACCTGCCGCGTGCTGGCATGCAACGATGCATGCAGGTGGATCCGTTGATGTGTTCCTCAAGGAACTGGTTTGGCGGGACTACGCGCAGAATGTCATCGTTCAAATGCCGGAATATGCAACTAAGAACGCGCGCGATGCGTTTGACAAACTGCCTTGGCGAGACGTATCCGATCCGGCGGTGAAGGCAGATTTTTTGGCGTGGACTAAGGGCCGGACGGGCTATCCTATTGTCGATGCTGGAATGCGGCAATTATGGGCGACGGGGTGGATGCACAATCGGGTGCGGATGATTGCTGCGTCGTTCTTGGTCAAGCATCTCTTGATTGACTGGCGCGAAGGCGAGAAATGGTTTTGGGATACGCTTGTCGACGCCGATTATGGCAGCAACAGCGTCAATTGGCAGTGGACCGCTGGGACTGGTGTCGACAGCAATATGTTCGTGCGGATCATGGCGCCGCTGTCGCAGTCGGAGAAATTCGATGCCGCGCGCTATATCCGCGAATGGGTGCCCGAATTGGCGGATCTGCAGGCGCCTTATATTCACGATCCGGATGAATATGGCGCGCGTCCGAAAAGCTATCCGCGCAAGATTATTGGCCATAAAGCTGCGCGTGAGCGTGCGTTAAAGGCGCATGAGGTGGTGAAGGGCTAAGGAGACAGGGTGACGGTCGGGGGAGTATAAAGTGACAGCGATATGCGCGCAGAGTGACGAGACTTTTAACTAACCTTCTAACACCAACCGATGCCCACTCTCGAATTCGGTTTCCAGCATATTTAATATCGCATCGGCGACAACGGCTGGTTCCTTGACCGTCGCCGGGTCTTCACCAGGATAGGCCTTCGCCCGCATCGTTGTGCGCGTGCGGCCTGGGTCAACGACTGCAGTGCGAACTTGCGACAGGTTCTTGACCTCTTCGCCATAGCTATCGACCAGATTTTCCAACGCTGCCTTTGATGCGCCATATGCGCCCCAGAATGCACGCGGAGTTGCGCCTACGGACGAGGTCAGCGCGACCAAGCGGCCAGATTCACTTTTGCGCAATAAGGCGTCGAACGAGGCGATCATAACTTGCTGTGCAGAGACATTTAACGTGAACAGGCGCGCGAACTCCGCGCCGTCTATCGCGGACACTGGGCTAAGCGTGCCAAGCATCGCGGCATTCAGAATAAGAATATCCAGTTTACCCCATCGCTGGGTAACTGCGGCGGCAAGCCGCGCGATGCTGTCGCCGTCAGTTAAATCGAGCGGCGCAATGGTGGCGCTGCCGCCAGCCTCAAAAATCGCGTCTTCGACGGCTTCAAGATCTTTGGCTGTGCGTGCGGTCAGGATAACATGGGCACCTTGCGCTGCCAGTGCCGTTGCCGTTGCCGCGCCTATTCCGCGACTTGCACCGGTAACCAGCGCAATCTTGCCTTCAAATATTTTCGCCATGGCCTAAGCTGGCTTCCGTTCGCCAAGTATCATCAGGTCGCTGGCCTCATGCTCTTCATGGTCGGTAAGGGTGGTAGGATAATCGCCTGTGAAGCAAGCGTCGCAATATTGCGGCTTATCTGCATGGCGCGATTCTTCACCAAGCGCCCGATACAGGCCGTCGATGGAGAGGAATGCGAGGCTGTCAGCCTGAATAAACTGCCGCATTTCTTCGACATCCATGCGGCTGGCGAGCAGCTTGGAACGTTCGGGTGTGTCGACGCCGTAAAAGCAGCTGTTCATCGTTGGCGGGCTGGCGATGCGCATATGCACCTCGGCGGCTCCAGCCTCGCGCATCATCTGCACGATCTTAAGCGATGTTGTGCCGCGTACGATGGAATCGTCGATTAGGACAATGCGTTTGCCCGCAACGAGATTGCGGTTGGCGTTATGCTTTAGCTTTACGCCCAAATGGCGTACGCCGTCGCCTGGCTGAATGAAGGTGCGTCCGACATAATGTGATCGGATGATCCCAAGCTCGAACGGGATTTTTGCGGCTTCTGCATAGCCGATGGCAGCAGGCGTACCGCTGTCAGGTACAGGGATGACATAATCGACATCAACGCCATTTTCGCGCGCCAGTTCAGCTCCAATGGCCTTGCGGACCGAATAGACGCTGATGCCTTCAACGATGGAATCGGGCCGAGAAAAATAGACATGCTCAAAAATGCATGGGCGTTGCGATACGGGAATGAACGGCTTGTGCGACTGGATTTCAGTCCCGCGCACAACCACCAATTCGCCTGGTTCAACCGACCGGATATATTCCGCGCCGACGATATCAAGCGCCACGGTTTCTGACGCGAAGATAATAGTATCGCCAAGTTTGCCCATCACCAAAGGACGAATGCCCAGAGGGTCGCGGCAGGCAATCATCCCCTCAGTTGTCAAACAAAGGAGGGAGTACGCGCCCTCAACGCGCTTCAACGCATCAATGAGCCGATCAAGCAACGTTCGGTAGCCGGAGGTGGCTACTAGATGGATGATGACTTCGGTGTCAGATGTGGACTGAAAAATCGATCCGCGACGCACAAGGTCGCGGCGCACCGTCATGGCGTTTGAAATATTGCCGTTGTGCGCGATAGCAAAGCCGCCAGTGGCAAGGTCAGCGTATAATGGCTGGACATTGCGCAGTGATGTCTCGCCAGTGGTTGAATAGCGGACATGGCCAATCGCGCATCGCCCGGCGAGACCGCCCATGATTTCCTCGCGGTCAAAATTACCTGCCACATGGCCCATTGCTCGGTGCGTGTGGAAATCATGATCGTCATAACTGGTGATGCCCGCAGCCTCTTGGCCGCGATGTTGGAGCGCATGAAGCCCCAGCGCCACCATGGCAGAGGCGCCTTCAGTGTCATAGACACCAAAAATCCCGCACTCCTCACGAAGTTTGTCGTCATCAAAAGGGTCGGTGGTCAGCATATTTCGAATCCCGCTGCGCTTCGCTGGGTCGCCTATAGGCATGACGGTGCCTTATGTCTCCCCTTGTCGCACGGTTGTAACAAAGAAAATGTTGGCAGGGCTTTTGTGCATAGGTTAGGAATGCGTAATGACCGACGAAAGAGAAAGCGGATTGACGCTTAACCCTAAATATGACGCCAACGGTTTGGTGACCGCAGTGATTACGGACGAAGCCGATGGAGCGGTGTTAATGGTTGGGCACATGAATGCAGAGGCGCTTGCTAAGAGCATGGAAACCCGCACAGCTGTGTTTTTCTCACGCAGCCGGAAGCGGCTTTGGCAAAAGGGCGAAAGCAGTGGTAATTTGCTGCATATCGTTGATATCCGCATTGACTGCGATCAAGATGCAATCTGGATAGTCGCCCGACCGGAAGGCCCGACGTGCCACACGGGTACACGCAGTTGCTTTTATCGTCGGGTCACTGATGCGGGGCTTGAACCCGTTTGAGGCTATCGACCATTACCTGCGGCGCCCTGTTTTGCCTTTTGTTGTGGTGGCGGGTCTAGACAACCTTGCCGCCCTTTAGCATATGGCGAACGCGCCCTTGAACGGGTAAGCGGTCAAAGGGGGTATTTCCCGCCAATGCAGCCATACGGTCACCGTCGACCTGCCATGGCGCGTCTGGATCAATCAGGATTAGATCGGCCTCTTGCCCTTCGACAATATGGCCTGCGTTCAATCCCAATATCTTTGCGGGGTTAGACGCAAGGAGTTCAAACATTCGACCGGTCGAGATGACATTGTCGCGCACGAGGTTCAGCGACAGTGCCAGCAACGTTTCTGCGCCCGCCATACCAGGCGCGCTTTCGGAAAAAGGCAGCCGCTTGTCCTCTGGACCACGCGGGTCATGTCCGGATGCGATGACGTCAATTGTGCCATCGGCAATCGCTGCGATACAAGCCAGCCGGTCGCTTTCCGAACGCAAGGGCGGCGAAAGGCGTGCAAAGGTGCGGAAATCGGAAATGGCGTTGTCCGATAAAAACAGATGTGCAGGCGTAATGCCACAGGTAACGCGCAGCCCCTTTGCCTTTGCGGCGCGGACGAGGTCAAGCCCGCGCGCTGTGGTGACTTGCCGAAAATGCACATGCGCGCCGCTTTCTTCAGCCAGCATAAGGTCGCGCGCGATGGCAAGGGTTTCAGCGACGATTGGTGCGCTTGATAGGCCAAGCAAAGTGGCCGTTTCGCCCGCAGTTGCCACGGCATGACCAGCTACACCTGAATCTTCGCAATGCAGAATGACGGGAAGGTTGAGCGCGGCACAATATTGCATGATCCGCAGCATGACGCCGCTGTCGGATATCCATTTGCGGCCAGTGGCAACGCCAATTGCGCCTGCTTCTTTCATCAGCGCGATTTCCGCCATCCGAAGCCCATCAAGCCCTTGGGTCGCAGCGGCAAGGGGATGCACCCACAAATCAGGCTTACCCTTTAACGCAGCGAAGCGCACAGTGGCAGGATCGTCATGTACTGGCAACTGGTCGGGCATCAACGCCGCGCGGGTAATCCCACCAAAGCGGAAGGCTGGCTTGTCCGTTTTGAACACGCCAAAATCGATTATGCCGGGCGCAACGATGAGGCCGCTTGCATCGACGTGATCCGCAATGGGTGCAGCCTTGCCAACTGATGCAATTTTGCCGTCTTCAATATGCAGATGCAGCGGTTCGGCCTTGTCTGCGCCGGGCAATATGACATGGCCGTGAATGATGTTGACGCCAGTCATGCCCAGCCCTCCTGACCGCGCGCTTTGCGGGTCAATATATCAAGGCAGGCCATGCGCACCGCGACACCCATTTCAACCTGTTCGATAATGGCGGAGCGTTCGACATGGTCCGCTACGCTGCTTGCGATTTCAACGCCTCGGTTCATAGGGCCGGGGTGCATGACCAGTGCGTCAGGCTTGGCCAATGCAAGCCGCCGTTCGTCGAGGCCATAAAGATGGAAATATTCACGAGGCGAGGGAATGAAATCGCCCTGCATGCGCTCGCTTTGAAGGCGCAGCATCATGATCACGTCGGCCCCGTTGAGCGCCGCATCGAAATTGCTGAAGGGAATAGCGCCAAAGGCCTCTATGCCGCTGGGCATCAGGGCCGGAGGCGCAACAACGCGGACTTCTGCGCCGAGCGATTTGAGGCAAAACAGGTTCGACCGCGCAACGCGGCTGTGCAGTACATCACCGCAAATAACCACGGTCTGACCTTCTATTTTGCCTTTGCGGCGCATGATGGTCAGCGCGTCGAGCAAAGCCTGTGTCGGGTGTTCGTGGCTGCCGTCTCCAGCGTTCAGGATTGGGCAGTCGACCTTGCTCGAAATCAATTGGACCGCGCCCGAACTGCCATGGCGAATTACAATGGCATCAGCGCGCATAGCGTTTAGGGTCATCGCGGTATCGATAAGCGTCTCGCCCTTTTTCACGCTCGATTGCGCAGCATGCATATTGACCACGTCCGCACCAAGCCGCTTTCCAGCGATTTCAAAAGACAATAATGTACGCGTTGAGTTTTCGAAAAAGGCATTGATGATCGTTAGACCCGAAAGCCTATCGTCATGCTTTGCGGCGCCAGAGCGGTTCAAGACCACCCATTGCTGCGCCTCTTTCAGAATATAGAGAATTTCCCATTTCTGAAGACTGGCGATGCCAAGCAAATGCTTGTGCGGAAAGGCATCCGACCCGCTTGGAAAGCTGTCGGCGGCAAAGGGCTGTGTCCATGTCATTAAAGCGATGCCCTTAATGGGGATTTGGGTGAGACTCAATCATTTTGTGGGATGTGCTGTAGGGGCGTTGTGCTGCCCCGCTAGCCAAGCGTCAAAGCATCAATCGCGCCTTGCAGGATAAACGCCGCCGCCCCGCTGTCGATTTTCTCAGCGCGTTTAGCGCGGCTCAGATCAGCGGCGATCATATCACGTTCGACGGCTTGCGTGGACCAGCGTTCGTCGCGCAGCAATATAGGCAGGCCTAGATCTTCAATGTTGCGCGCAAATGCCCGGCTTGATTGGCTGCGTGGGCTTTCACTTCCATCCATATTGAGCGGCAAGCCAATGACAATGCCGCGCGTCGGACGAGTCGCAATTGCGGCCTGTAACTCAAACTTGTCCTTCGTAAACTTGCTGCGCTTGATCAAGTCAGCAGGCGAGGCAAAGGTCCAGCCAGCGTCACAAAAAGCGGTGCCAATGGTCTTGCTGCCGACATCAAGCCCAATTAGCACGCCACCTTCAGGCAATTGAGTGCGAAAGTTGGAAACCGATTCATAAATCATTTTTGCAGAAATTTCCGCAGCCGCCATGTAGCATCCGCCCGGACATTGGCCCAGAACAGAGGAAAATCATACACATGATAATTGTTGCCGGGCAGGACATAGGGGCCAATCTCTGGCGGGTCGCCAATTAGCAAAAAGCCTTTGTCACCGCAGCGGGCAGGCACCGCACCCACAATCAATGCGCCAGTTATCATCTTATCGTCCGGCTTCAATGTGCCCAGATTTGCCTTCATCAAAGCAGCAGGTGCGGCACCACCATTTAACGGATTAGTACATAACATAGCCGTGTCCATGCGCGGCTGCCCTGTAAAGCCGTTGGTCGCGTTGTAGACTTTAACCATACGGTCATATTCGGCCGGTTCGGCAAAGCTCTGCCACGCCATGATGCAGCCAGTGTCATCGGGGCCCCTGCAGGCAGGTAGTCCAATTTTAGGCATGTCAGCGGTTACCGATATTGGCCAACCAACAACATAGGCCGCGACAATCCGCTTTGCGATGGGCTTGCCTGCAACGCGGTCTTTTAACAAATGGGTTAGGTGCAACGCGCCTTGGCTGTGGCCTGCCAATATGATCGGGCGGTCTTTTTGGACTTTTGCCACAAATTCATCAAAAGCCAGCAAAATGTCCTGATACGCGGCGTCGAGTGCCTGCTGGCCTTCTGGCTTTGTCGTCAGAAACGCACCAATTGCGGCCTGACGGTAGCGCGGGGCCCACATTTCGCCAGCGCTCGCAAAAGGGGATGCAAGGCCTCGCAAGAAAAGCCGGGCACGGTCCTGCGATTCTGCGTCATTGAGGGGCGCGTTCCAATAATCCCTGCCGATATACGACGTTGGATGCACAAAAAATATAGCGGCAGACCCGGGTATCTCTGCCTTAGCCGCACCAGTAGGCAACCAATCTGCTGGATTGCCAATTTTGCCGGGACGGGCGAACCACATATCATTGCCCCTATATTTGCTAGGTTCAAACGACGCCTGCTTTTCAAATTTGGCGGTCGGGACAAAGGCAAGTTCTGTCAGTTCGCTTTCATAAATGCGGATAATGAAACCGCCCGCAATAACGAGAACGATGAGCGCTGCGACGATATATAAAAATTTACGAGCCAAGTTTATGTCCTGAGATTTTGAGCCGATTTAGCGGATTGGACGGAAATAGCATCGTAAAATTGAACGGGGGCTGAAAGATTAGGTCTTTACCCCAAGCTTTTCCGTTGAAGCATAGCAGGCGCAATGCTAGCGGCTGCCTTATGTCTGTAGATAAAGATACCGTGAACAAAATCGCACGGCTTTCGCGTATCGCGATAAGCGATGCTGAGGCTGACAAGATGGTCGGCGAACTCAATGGCATTCTTGCCTGGGTGGAGCAATTGGGGGAGGTCGACGTTATCGGCGTTGAGCCGATGACGGCCGTTATCCCCAACACCCTCCGCCTGCGTGATGACGTCGTCACAGACGGCGACGTGCGCGATAAGGTGCTTGCCAATGCGCCAGCCAAGGAGGGTAGCTTTTTTGGCGTGCCTAAGGTGATCGAATAATGACTGATTTTTCAAGACTTGGGGTGGCCGCCATCCGCGATGGCGTGGCCGATGGTGCATTCAAGGCGGTGGAGGTCGCTGAAGCGTTGAATGCACGTGTGTCGGCGGCAAAGGCCCTCAACGCTTTCATCCTTGAAACACCCGAAAAGGCAATCGATGCTGCACAGGCGGTCGATGCTGACCGCGCTGCGGGCAAGCCGCTCGGCAAAATGGCGGGTGTGCCGATTGGTATGAAGGACCTTTTTTGCACGGAAGGCGTGCAGACGACGGCTGCAAGCCATATCCTCGAAGGCTTTGTGCCGACCTATGAGTCCACCGTGTCCGCGAATTTGTGGAAGGCTGGGGCAGGGATGCTCGGCAAGTTGAACATGGACCAGTTCGCCATGGGTTCGTCGAACGAGACCAGCTATTTCGGTAATGTTGTTTCGCCGTGGCGCCGCAATGACGGCGGCAAAGCCGCACTTGCGCCCGGTGGATCGTCAGGCGGTTCGTCATCCGCCATTGCCGCGCGGCTGTGCCCTGCGGCGACGGGAACGGACACTGGCGGCTCGATTCGTCAGCCTGCGGCGTTCGTGGGCATTAGCGGCATCAAGCCAACCTATGGCCGCTGCTCGCGTTGGGGCGTGGTCGCTTTTGCAAGCTCTTTGGACCAAGCAGGCCCCATGGCGCGCGACGTGCGTGACTGCGCAATCATGCTTGAGGCAATGGCAGGCTTTGACCCGAAAGATTCGACGTCGCTCGATCTGCCAGTGCCTGCATGGGAGGTTGGCCTTAACAGCGATCTTAAGGGCAAGCGCATTGGCATTCCCAAGGAGTATCGCTTGGATGGTATCGACGAAGATATCGCCAAGATGTGGGATAATGGCATAGCTTGGTTGAAAGATGCAGGCGCCGAAATCGTCGATATTAGCTTGCCGCACACAAAATATGCGTTGCCCGCTTATTATATCATCGCGCCTGCCGAAGCGTCATCGAACCTTGCACGTTATGACGGCGTGCGTTTCGGCCTGCGTGACTTGCCCGAGGGCGCTGGCTTGCAGGATATGTATGCAGCCACCCGCGCTGCAGGTTTTGGTGAAGAGGTCCGCCGCCGTATCATGATCGGCACTTATGTGCTCAGCGCAGGCTTCTACGACGCTTATTATACGCAAGCGCAGAAGATTCGGGCGTTGATCGCGCGCGATTTTGACAATGCATGGGCAAGCTGCGACCTCATCCTTGCGCCAACCGCACCAAGCGCAGCGTTTGGCTTGGGTGAGAAGAACGCCGACCCGCTGTCCATGTATTTGAACGACGTGTTTGCTGTGCCAGCTTCGCTGGCTGGACTGCCCGCAATGTCGGTTCCCGGCGGTCTTTCAAAAGAAGGCTTGCCGATGGGGCTTCAGATTATCGGCAAAGCGCTCGATGAACAGGCTGTGCTCAATGCAGGCCTAGCCATTGAGCAGCGTTCAGGATTTACGGCGGAAGCCGGAGAGTGGTGGTAATATGACGGAATACCGCATCCAGGGAAACACCGGCGAGTGGGAGGTCGTGATTGGCCTCGAGGTACATGCGCAGGTGACCAGCGAATCCAAGCTGTTTTCCGGCTCCTCGACCGGCTTTGGTGCCGAACCCAACAGCCATGTCAGCCTTGTGGACGCCGCGATGCCGGGCATGTTGCCAGTGCCCAACCGCGAATGTCTGCGTCAGGCCGTGCGCACCGGCATGGCGATCAATGCGCAGATCAACCGCTGGTCGCGCTTTGACCGCAAAAATTATTTCTACGCCGATTTGCCGCAAGGCTACCAGATTTCGCAGCTCTACCACCCCATCGTGGGTGAGGGCGAAATCGAGGTTACGCTCAACGAAAAAGACCCCGATAGCCCGACCAAAAAAATAGGAATTGAACGCATTCATGTCGAGCAAGACGCGGGTAAGTTGATGCATGACCAGCATCCAACGATGTCTTTTGTCGATTTGAACCGCTCTGGCGTAGCGCTGATGGAAATCGTTTCGCGTCCTGACATTAGCAGCCCGCAAGAGGCTGGAGCGTATCTCAAGAAACTCCGCTCCATCCTGCGCTATGTGGGGTCATGCGACGGTAATATGGAACAAGGATCCATGCGCGCTGACGTCAACGTGTCTGTCCGCAAGCCCGGTGGTGAACTGGGTACGCGTACAGAGACCAAGAACGTCAACTCGATCCGCTTCATGATGCAGGCGATTGAGTATGAGGCGCAGCGTCAGGTGGATCTGATCGAAAGCGGCGGCGCAGTGGTGCAGGAAACACGGCTGTTCGATGCCAACAAGATGGAAACGCGTTCAATGCGCTCGAAAGAGGACGCGCATGATTATCGTTATTTCCCTGACCCCGATTTGCTTCCGGTTGAACTGGACGACGCGTTTCTGGAAGAATGCCGTGCATCTCTGCCCGAGCTGCCCGATGCTAAACGTATCCGCTACGAAGCCATGGGGCTTACGGCCTATAATGCTGCCGTTCTGACCGCAGAGGCGGAGACGGCATTCTGGTTCGAAGATTTGTTGGCCGAGGGCGTGGACGCAAAACAGGGATCCAACTGGCTGATGTCCGAATTGTTCGGTGCGCTTAACAAGACAGGCAAGACCCTGGACGAAAGTCCGGTCAATCCCAAGCAAGCTGCCGAATTGCTCGGCCTCGTTTCCGATGGCACGATCAGCGGCAGCATATCCAAGCAGGTCTTTGAAATCATGCTGGAGACAGGGCAGGCGGCATCGGCAATTGTCGAGGAAAAGGGACTGAAGCAAACCAGCGATACCGGCGCGATTGAGGCAGAAATCGTTAAAATCATGGCTGCGAATGAAGACAAGGTGGCCGAATACCGATCGGGCAAAGACAAGTTGTTCGGCTTCTTCGTGGGGCAAACAATGAAAGCCATGCAGGGGAAGGCCAATCCGCAGATCATCAATGATTTGTTGAAAAAGGCGCTTGGCTGATACGGGCAGGAGGCAACAGCGGTGCATTTGCCGCTTCTCCCCTTGCCCCGCCGCGGCTTTCCCGTTAGGGGCTCTCGTCGTTTGTGAAACGGCAGCTTTTCGTAAGCGGGCGTGGCGGAATTGGTAGACGCACCAGATTTAGGTTCTGGCATCGCAAGGTGTGGGGGTTCGAGTCCCTTCGCCCGCACCACGAAAAAGGGACATTCCCGGCTGTCGTTGAACCCGAAAGCCAATTAACAGTTTTTGGCAGGCCACAGGGCCCGCCGTAGATAGAGAAGAAAACATGCAGACCGTCGAGACACAGAATGAAGGCCTGAAGCGCGCTTATCGCATGACGATTTCCGCAAAGGACGTTGAATCCCGCATTGATGCCGAGGTGAAGAAAATTGCACCTCAAGTGCGTATGCCCGGTTTTCGTGCAGGCAAGGTTCCTGCCAATCTGGTCAAGAAGATGCACAAAGATTCGTTGCTTCAGGACGCCCTCAATAGCTCAATTCAGGAAGGCGTCCAAAAAGCGATTTCCGACAATAAACTGCGTCCAGCGACTCAGCCGCATGTCCACCTTGGTGAGGATTATGCGCCCGGCAAAGACGCGGTTGTCGACTTCCATCTGGAAATCCTGCCTGCGATTGCAGCGCCATCCATCGATAACATAACGCTTGAGCGCCTGATTGTTGATGTCAGCGATGCGCAGGTTGACGAATCGATCCTAAAGCTTGCCCAAGGCCAAAAGAGCTTTGAAGCAGCCGATAAGAAATATGCTGCCAAAATGGGCGACAGTGTCGTTATCGATTTTGAAGGCAAGGTTGACGGCGTGCCTTTCGAGGGCGGCAAGGGCGAAGGCATGGCGGTAGAGCTTGGCTCGGGCCAGTTGATCCCGGGCTTCGAAGACCAGTTGGTTGGCGTGAAAGCCAATGACGAGAAGGTACTGAACGTAACCTTCCCAGAAGATTACAACGCCGAAAACCTGAAGGGTAAGGCCGCAACCTTTGATATCGTTGTCAACGAAGTGCGCAAGCCAGTCGAAGCCAAGGCCGACGACAATCTTGCCAAGATGTTTGGCCTAGATGGCATCGACAAGCTTCGCGAACTGATGAAGGTTCAGGTTGAGCAAGAACATAACGGCCTGACCCGCACTTACATGAAGCGCCAGCTGCTTGATCAGCTTGCAGCCGATCATGATTTCGACGTGCCGCCATCAATGGTCGAAGCTGAATTCGAGCAAATTTGGGCACAGTTGGAGCAGGAAGCTGCCCGCGAGGAAGACGCTGAAGCTGCGAAAAAGGAAATGGAAGCAGAGCGCGAAGAGTACCGCGACATCGCCGTCCGTCGTGTGCGTCTTGGCCTGTTGCTCTCCGAAATTGGCCAAGCCAATGGCGTTGAAGTTAGTGCGCAGGAAATGAACATGCTCGTGCAGCAAGCTGCGCAGCAATATCGTCCTGAAGAGCGTCAGCGTTTTGTGCAATATTTGCAGGAAAACCCGATGGCAGCGGCCCAGCTACGCGCGCCGATGTTTGAAGACAAAGTAGTCGACCTCCTATTCGACAAGGCGACTGTTTCGGAAAAGACCGTGACTAAGGACGTGCTTGAAGCGGCAATCGAGGCAGAACCAGACGCTAAGCCAACTTCCAAGAAGAAGGCGCCAGCGAAAAAGGCCGCAGCCAAGGAAGAAGCACCTGCAAAGGTAACGAAGCCTGCTGCACAGAAGGCCGCTCCTAAAAAGGATGCCGAAGCCGCGCCAGCCAAGAAGGCACCTGCCAAAAAAGCTGCGCCTAAGAAATAATCGTCCTGCTTTGGACAAACGAAAAGGCCCCGGGAATTCTGGGGCCTTTCTCGTTTGGGCGGGTCCTGCTTACTTTAGATTAAAGCGTTCAGCCTTCATTCCCTTGACGAAGTTGAGGACGAGCCGGCCGCTTTCGGCATAGCCAGACTAATCGAATTTACGACTGCTATCATCAAGCCACTTTGTTCGACGGATGAGCACTTGGAAAAACTTAACCGTTTTCGTGCTTGAAACTTTGGTTGCCCGCGCCGATGTAGGGACTAACGTAAAACATAACATCTTAGAGGTATTTCATGCACGTTCCTTTTGATCCCGTTCAAGCATTGGTTCCCGTTGTTATCGAGCAATCGAACCGTGGGGAGCGCAGCTGGGACATTTTTTCGCGTCTTTTGCGCGAGCGGATCATTTTCGTGACGGGCGAAGTTGAGGACAACATGGCCTCAGTCATCACCGCGCAGTTGCTGTTTCTCGAATCGGACAATCCGAAGAAAGACATTTGGATGTATATCAACTCGCCCGGCGGCGTAGTCACCGCTGGCATGGCGATACATGATACGATGCAGTATATCCGTCCGAAAGTTGGTACCGTATGCATTGGACAGGCTGCATCGATGGGCAGTTTCCTCCTCGCTGCTGGTGAACCCGGCATGCGAGTCGCTTTGACCAACGCACGGATCATGGTGCATCAGCCTTCTGGCGGTGCGCGTGGCATGGCATCCGACATCCAGATTCAGGCAAATGAGATACTTCGTATTCGCAAGCGTATGAACGATCTTTACGCGAAATATACAGGTAAGCCTCTGAAGGACATCGAAAAAGCCATGGACCGTGATACCTTCCTTGAAGCTGACGAGGCGAAGGCCTTTGGTCTGATCGATGAAGTGTACGACAAGCGGCCATCGAATGCGGATGCCGACGCAAGCTGATCCCATTTGCGATTCACAAAGGCAGCTTGGTCAGGATGGACGGTTTGTTTTCGGCTATTGCCAAATCGAAACGCATCTTTAGGGTACTGGTATGATAACGTTCGCCAACTTTCGGCGTGCAAGCAGGATATATTATGACGAAGTTGAGCGGATCAGATACAAAGAGCACATTATATTGCTCCTTCTGCGGAAAATCGCAGCATGAAGTCCGCAAGCTGATCGCAGGCCCTACTGTGTTTATCTGCGATGAGTGTGTCGAGCTTTGTAACGACATAATCCGCGAAGAAACAAAGGGCGCGCTGAACGGCCGCAAAGAGGGCGAAGTGCCCACGCCGCAGGAAATCTGCGAAGTCCTTGATGACTATGTCATTGGGCAGCCGCAGGCGAAACGCGTTTTGTCTGTCGCTGTGCATAACCATTACAAGCGCCTTAATCACGGTGGCAAGGGCGCGGATGTTGAACTTGCAAAGTCAAACATCCTTCTGGTGGGCCCTACCGGTTGTGGGAAGACCCTGCTTGCGCAAACGCTTGCCAAGACGTTTGACGTGCCTTTTACCATGGCAGACGCGACGACTTTGACCGAGGCTGGCTATGTCGGCGAAGATGTCGAGAATATCATTCTGAAGTTGCTTCAAGCATCCGATTATAACGTCGAGAAGGCCCAGCGCGGGATCGTCTATATCGACGAAATCGACAAGATCAGCCGCAAGGCGGAGAACCCATCCATCACCCGCGACGTGAGCGGCGAGGGCGTTCAGCAGGCTTTGCTGAAGCTTATGGAAGGCACAACAGCGAGCGTTCCGCCCCAAGGCGGCCGCAAGCATCCGCAGCAGGAGTTCCTGCAGGTCGACACAACGAACATATTGTTCATCTGCGGCGGCGCGTTTGCTGGCCTTGAGAAGATTATTTCAAACCGCCTTGAAGGCAAGTCCATTGGTTTTGGCGCGCATGTCGCCGATCCTGATGAGCGCGGTACTGGTGAAATTTTGAAACAGGTCGAGCCCGAGGACCTTTTGAAATATGGCCTGATCCCGGAATTTGTTGGGCGTTTGCCTGTCACCGCAACGCTGGAAGATCTTGATATCGCGGCGTTGGTGAGAATCCTGTCAGAGCCTAAAAACGCGCTAGTGAAGCAATATCGCAAGCTGTTTGAGATGGAAGACGTAGGGCTGAGCTTTACCGATGATGCGCTTGAGGCCGTTGCCAAAAAGGCGATCGAGCGTAAAACTGGCGCGCGCGGACTGCGTTCAATTCTTGAGGCCATTTTGTTGGACACCATGTTTGACCTGCCGACCTATGACGGCGTCGATGAGGTCGTTGTCGACAAGGACGTCGTGGAAGGTCGCAAGACACCGGTGCTGGTGTACGCCAAATCTGCCAAGGCGGATAAAGAGGACGCTGCTTAAACCAAGACCCAATTGACTGTGGCAAACTGGCCACATTTGCGCACAAAATGCACTTCAATGCTGCTATGCACAATTTGCGGTAACGCAAAACTTTGCTTCCACCTTGCTGTCGGCTAAACGATGGCCGTCTTCTAGGTCAGGCTGTCACTTTACTGACATTTTCTGGTTCCAAGGGGAGCGCTCGGTCCCTTTCGTGTGTGTGATTCGGTTTTAACCCCGATTTCGCGCCTCGGGTGGGGATGAAATTCAAAGGGGTCCTTTACTATGAAATCTCGTTTCCAGCTCGCAACCAGTGCCTTTGCACTGACGATCTGCAGCTTTTCTAGCGCTGCATTTGCGCAGTCGACCGGCTCGGTCGATTTCGAAGAAGAAGTAATCGTCGTTTCCGGTTCGCGTTCGCAGGACGTGGCTGGTATCCAGGCACCTGACTCAACGAAGGCGAAGGCTGTTCTCACGCAGGAGTTGATTGAGCGCCAGAACCCAGGTCAGACGATCTTGGATACAATCAACGTAATTCCAGGTGTCAACTTTCAGAATAATGATGCCTATGGTTCGTCGGGCGGTACGCTAAACATCCGCGGATTTGATTCGTCGCGTATTTCGCTGACTTTCGACGGAATTCCGCTAAATGACTCTGGCAACTATGCCATTTATTCCAACCAACAGCTTGACCCAGAACTGATCGAGCAGGTTAATGTCAACCTCGGCACGACCGATGTCGACAGCCCAACCGCCTCTGCTGTTGGCGGAACGGTAAACTATCGCACGCTAACGCCGACTGAAGATTTCGGCGTAAAGCTATCTGGTTCTGCAGGTCAATTTGATTTTAGTCGCGTTTTCGCGATGGTAAATACCGGAAACATAACATCCTTTGGGACGCGTGCTTTTTTCTCGGCATCAAAGGCGAAAAACCACAATCCGTTCAACAATTACGGTGTTGTGGATAAGCAGCAGTATAACGGAAAGATTTATCAACCAATCGGCAGCAACGGAGATTTCATCTCGATTGCGGGTAACTACAACGAAAACCGTAACAATTTCTTTGGTTCTCTGCCTTTGCGTAGCGACGCCGGTCGTGTAGTCGGCGCGCTTTCTACAAACCGTTACCCTGCGAACAACAAAGAACGCGAATATCTTATTAATTTTCCGTGTTCTACCATTGTTGCCCCAGTCGCAGGTACTGCACAATCTGCAACGACCTGCGGAACTGAATTCGACCGACGCTATAACCCGTCAAATACCGGAAGTGTTCGTGGCGCATCAAAGTTCACTCTTAGTGAAAAGCTTACGCTTACTGTCGATCCAAGCTATCAATATGTGAAAGCCAATGGCGGAGGTACGGTAACAGCACGTGAAGCCGGTCGTGATATTGACCCGACTGGTGGTAGCGCAGCAAACTGCACGACCGTAGTATCTGGCACCGGAGTAAACTGCCAAGCCGGTTACCTTGGCGGTTCGCCATTCTTTGGTAAGGATCTGAACGGCGATGGCGACATCCTGGATCAGGTTACTATGATTGCACCGAGCCAGACACAGACCCATCGTCTCGGTGTAATCAGTTCGCTGCGGTATGAGATAAACGACGATCACTCGGTTCGTCTTGCGTACACATTCGACCGTGCGCGGCACCGTCAAACGGGGCAAGTTGGTCTTTTGGATGCCACCGGCGAACCTTTAGACGTTTTTCCAGTGAACAATCCGCAAATTGCGGCCAATGGCGTAACGCTTCAAAAGCGTGACCGTTTGTCATATGCAATTCTGCAGCAGATTTCGGGTGAATATCGCGGTGAGCTCCTGGATAACAATCTGGTCGTTACGGCTGGTGTTCGCGCACCTTTCTTTAAGCGTGACCTTACCAACAACTGTTTCACCAGCTCGGCTGGTGGCTTTGTAGAGTGCTTTGGTGACGCAACCCAGAACACGCTCAACGCGGCACTGAATCCAACGCAGGCTGGCCCCCAAAATCGCGTTTTCAAATATGACAAGATTTTGCCAAATGTAGGCTTCAACTTCAAGTTCACGCCTGAATTCAGCATGTTTGCAAGCTTTGCCCAAGGCCTTTCGGTTCCAGGTACGGACAGTCTTTACAATGCGTTCTTCTTCCCAATCACGACGGCTCGCGCTCGTCCTGCACCGGAAACGACGGACAGCGTTGATGTTGGGCTTCGCTACCGTTCGGGTAACATCCAGGCGCAACTTTCTGGTTGGTTGACCAAGTTCCAGAACCGCTTGGCCTCGGCTTACGATCCAGAGTTGGACCAAAACGTGTATCGCAACCTCGGCAATGTAGATAAATACGGTGTTGATGGTTCCGTGTCATATCAGCCAATTCCAGAATTGGCTGTCTACGTTTTTGGCTCTTACATGAAGTCGGAAATCAAGAACAACGTGGCTATCGGCGAGAATGCTGACGGTACGGCTGTTTTTGCCGCTACTGCTGGTCAGCGCGAAGGTGGTTCGCCAAAATACTCGTTCGGCGGAACGTTGCGCGGCGAACTTGGTCCAGTTGAACTTGGCATCACTGGGAAGCGCACTGGTCCTCGGAATATCTTTGACACGGGGGCTGCGACATATACTGGCACGTTCATTCCAACTGGAGCAACTCCGAGCGGAGCGCTGGGTTCAACAGCGCGGACCCAGATTTTTGGAGCATCTGCACCTGCTTATTGGTTGGTCAACCTTGATGCGAGTATCGAACTTGGCTTCGTCGGACTGAGTGAAACGCGCTTTCAGCTCAACGTCTATAACCTGTTCGACCAATTCTATGTGGGTGGTTTCGGCGGCGGTCTTGCCCAAAGTGCATCATATAACCGAACAACCGGTGTTGCGACTTACGGCGGCCCAGGTTTCGTACAAATCGGCGCGCCACGCACGGTCAGCGGAACATTGACCTTCAAGTTCTAAGAATTAAGCTTCAAGAATGAAAAAGGGCGGGGCTTCGGCTCCGCCCTTTTTTATGTGTAAATGCAGCTGTCGAGGCCGTCACGTTTGACGACGCGGATGCGGGCGGAGATGCTGTTGCCATAGCGACGGGTAAAGCCGCCGACGCCGTTTACCGGGCGTTTTTTGGGTAGAGGCAAGATTGCGGCTAATCGCGCTGCCTCCGTGCGGGTAAGGTTCTTGGCGGATTTCTGGAAGTAGCGTTGCGCACCGGCCTCCGCACCATATGTGCCGATGCCCGTTTCAGCGACATTCAAATATACTTCCATGATGCGGCGCTTGCCCCAGATGTTTTCGATCAGGAAGGTAAAGTATACCTCAGGGATTTTGCGTAAATAGCGGGTCCAGCCAGATCCTTGCCACAGGAAAACATTTTTCGCGGTTTGTTGGCTAATGGTAGAGCCGCCGCGCATGGGTCCGCCTTGTTTGTTGCGGGTGAGGGCCTTTTCGATAGCCTCGCGGTCAAAGCCGTCATGGCTACAAAATTTCCCATCTTCAGCGGCGATGACCGCACGCACCAGATTGGGAGATATATCTGAAATTGGGGTCCAGTCCCGCGTTGCACCATTGCTGTCAAACAGCATGGTCAGCGTTGTGGGAACAGGGACCACGGCATAGATCGTGGTAAGCGCAACGCTGCCGCCCACGAAATAGAGAGCCGCTTTGAAGCTGGAACGAAAGAAACGGGCGGAAAGCGAGCGCTTTGTTTTTGTCATGCCCAAAAACTAGCGCAGTGCCTTTCGCCCGTCACCTGTTTTTACAGCGAATTAAAACGCCAGAAGTAGACGCTTTTCGCCAGCGATACGGAGCATCGCCTTTTGCAGTTTTTCAAAGGCGCGCACTTCAATCTGGCGCACTCGCTCGCGGCTGACACTATAGGTCTGGCTCAGCTCTTCCAGCGTCTGCGGCTCTTCAATCAAGCGGCGCTGCGTGAGAATGTGCTTCTCGCGCTCATTCAAGCTGTCCATCGCTTCGGAGAGCAAAGCATGGCGCATGTCGCCTTCTTGGGCGTCGGCAACGCGTTCGTCTTGCAATGGCGTGTCGTCAACGAGCCAATCCTGCCACTGACCGTCGCCGTCTTCGCGCATGGGTACGTTCAACGACGTATCGCCGCCCATCGCCATGCGGCGGTTCATGTTGTTCACTTCTTCTTCGGAGACGCCCAGGTCGGTTGCGATTTTGTGCAACGCCTCTTGGTTCAAATCGCCGTCTTCAAACGCCTGAAGATTGTTCTTCATCCGGCGCAGGTTAAAGAATAGCTTCTTTTGCGCCGCTGTGGTGCCGATTTTTACGAGGCTCCAGCTGCGCAGAATGAATTCTTGCATCGACGCACGGATCCACCACATCGCGTAGGTCGCGAGGCGGAAACCACGGTCCGGATCAAATTTCTTCACGCCCTGCATCAATCCGATATTGCCTTCGGAAATCAATTCAGACACCGGCAGACCGTAGCCGCGATAACCCATAGCGATTTTTGATACGAGACGAAGGTGCGACGTCACCAGCTGCTCGGCAGCTTTGGTATCGCCATGTTCTTGAAAGCGCTTGGCAAGCATATATTCTTGCTCAGGCTTAAGAACCGGAAATTTCCGGATCTCGCTTAGATAGCGATTAAGGCTCGCATCCCCCCCAAGGGCAGGTATCGTAGCCGGAACATTCTTTTTAGCAGACATGTTTTCCTCTTTCATTGTGCCTTCCGCCGGGCCTCCTCAAGCACCCGATGGCAAAGCGTTCCCTTTAAAACCTTTATAGTTGAAGCTGCCTTAACAGAAGCTGCATGTCTTCTGGTATACCACATTCAAACCGTAATGTTACGCCGGTGATGGGATGAATAAACCCCAAAGAGGCCGCATGCAATGCCTGCCGGTCGAATTTGGCTTGATTTGGACCGATTCTGTAATGGTTTTGTCGATTAGAATAGACGCTATCGCCAATGAGTGGATGGCCGATATGGGCCATATGGACGCGTACCTGATGCGTGCGGCCTGTTTCTAAGGTGCATTCAACCATCGCGGTTTTGGCAAAAGGCTGCGCCATGCGGTAATGCGTAACGGCGTGTCGGCCCTTTGAATCCGGCAGCACCGCCATTTTCTTGCGATTCGTGGTTGATCTACCAATTTGCGAGCGGACCGTGCCGGCAGGCGGGGCAGGGATTCCACTTACAATCGCGATATATTTGCGTTCAATGTCATGCGCGGCGAAGAGCTTTGCGAGGCCTTCATGCGCGGCATCGCTTTTTGCAACCACAAGAAGGCCTGAAGTGTCTTTATCAATACGGTGGACAATTCCAGGTCGTTGGACGCCGCCAATGCCGGACAGCTTGCCATGGCAGTGGTGCAGAAGGGCGTTGACGAGTGTACCGTCGCTATGGCCAGCGGCAGGGTGAACGACCAACCCGGCAGGCTTGTTTACGATGATGAGATGTTCGTCTTCGAACACAACATCGAGTGCAATGTCTTGCGCTATTGCCTTGTCGGGCACGGGGGCAGGGATATTCAACTCAAATGTCTGACCGGACATTTTCTTGCTGCCTGCGTCGGCAAAGATTTGGCCATTAATACGCAAAGCTGCGTCTGAAATAAGCGCCTGAATGCGCGCCCGGGAGTATTGTGGCAGCGCAGCCGCAAGCGCGCTATCAAGACGCCCCGCGCCCAAAATGCCCGTTAATGTGGTAATTTCCCCAACCATCGCATACACATGGGTAATGATCCTGCGTTTATCAAGCAACGACTGGCAACAACTTCTCGACTGGGCCAAAAGCGCGAGCGACGCGGAGTGCTGCGGATTGTTACGGGGCATGGATGGCAGGGTTACCGAAGTGTCGCTGACAGAGAACGTCGCACCCGAGCCAAGCCGAAATTTTGAAATCAATCCGGCTGCACTGATAGCGGTTAATAAGGACGTAAGGGCAGGAGGGACGCCCTTGCTGGGATATTTTCACTCGCACCCAAATGGCCTTGAAGAACCCTCTGCAACGGACGTCGCACAGGCGAAAGCCGATGACCGCTTTTGGTTGATAATCGCCGGGCGTACGATAACGGCTTGGCAGCCCGCAGTCATGGAGGGTCATGTTACCGGATTTACGCCGGTAACGTTGGTCGTGGAGGGTTGAAACGCCCTCAAACTCAGTCCACAAGCCGCGGCAGATCGCCCAACACCTTCAGGAAATATGATTCATGTCCGAGACCGAAATTGATTTTGCCAGCTTACTTTGCTCGCGTCTTTGTCATGACCTTTTAAGTCCTGTCGGTGCGATGAATAATGGCCTTGAGCTTCTCGCGGACGAGCATGATCCTGAAATGCGGCAGCGTTGCATGGATTTGCTTGCGGAAAGTGCGAAGGCCGCAGCAGACAAGTTAAAATTCTTCCGTTTGGCCTTTGGCGCAGCGGGCGGATTTGGCCCTGACGTGGATCCCAAAGAAGCAAAGTTGGTGATTGAGCCGCTGGTGACGTCAAGTGGACGCACTGAGCTTGAGTGGGCGGTACCTGCGCAGATGATGCCAAAACGGGCAATTAAAATCCTTTTGAATCTTGTGCTCTTGGCCAATGATTCATTGGTTCGCGGCGGTACATTGTTTGTTGGTGCCGAGGCGCGAGAAGGCGAGCAGGAAATGGTCATTCGTGCCAGCGGCCCCAAAGTCGTCATGGATTCAGCGATCCGTGACGCGTTGACGGGGCGTATTGACCCTTCGGAAGTAGATTCGCGCACCGTGGCAGCTTGGATGGCGCATATGCTTGCGCAAAAGGGTGGCGGTATGATCCAACTGGCTGAGCCTGATGTTGAGCATCTTGTGATAGGCGCGTTGATCCGCACATAGTTAAAAGAGCTATAAAAGACTGCCTTATATTGCACGCACCCTTCGACTTACCTATGGTCCGGCTATGACCATGATCTGGAACCCATCGCCCAATTTTGGCGAACGCAGCCTGCCTATTACAATGCTTGTGCTCCATTACACTGGAATGCAGTCTGGCGCAGCTGCGATTGACTGGCTGGCTAATCCCGCGTCAAAGGTATCGGCCCATTATGTGGTCGATGAAGATGGCCAACTGGTGCATATGGTGCGCGAGGAACAACGCGCGCAACATGCCGGGCTATCTTATTGGCGCGGTGTGACAGACTGCAATAGTGCCAGTATCGGCATTGAAATCGTCAATCCCGGCCACGAATTTGGATATCGCCCGTTTCCAGAAGCGCAAATGGACACGGTAACGCGGCTGGTTGCAGAATTGGTCCGTACTTACGGAATTGATCAACGCAATGTCGTCGGGCACAGCGATGTCGCACCAACCCGGAAGGAAGATCCGGGCGAGTTATTTGACTGGGAACGGCTGGCAAAACTTGGATGTGCGGTGCCGCGACCGAGAGCGAGCTTGGTTGATCCAGGTTGGCCGGACGCCGCGTTCTTCCTCGCGCTTGAACGCTATGGCTATGGCATAAATGACGGGCGTGCAGCGACTGTGGCGTTCCAGCGACGTTTCCGGCCGGAAAACATTGATGGTGTCGTTGATGGCGAGTGCCGCGCCATCCTACTCAGCTTGCTCTTGGCGGTTGAAGGCGGGTCTGCTATCTGACCTTTGCCAGAGGGTTGGGCGACCGCCGCTTAGCGGATAACTGCTAAGGGGAGGAAAGTCCGGGCTCCAGCGAGGAACGGTGCCGGATAACGTCCGGCGAAAGCAATTTTAGGGAAAGTGCCACAGAAAATAGTCCACCGCATTTCGATGCGGCCAGGTCGAAACGGTGCGGTAAGAGCGCACCGCATTTCTGGTAACAGAAATGGCATGGCAAACCCCACCGGGAGCAAAACCGAATAGGGGCGGCATATGGCATCCTCCTGCCAGTCGCCCGGGTTGGTTGCATGAGCGGCGCAGCAATGCGTCGCCTAGATGAATGGTCGCACATCCGCCTCGGTTTCGGCCGAAGCGGAGGACAGAACCCGGCTTACAGACCCTCTGGCTTTTTACCCCACGCGCGATATGCAAACAGCAATATTGCAATGAGTATCGCTTCAACAATCATCGGTGGCGCGACAGGCGCGCTATAACCGTCGATCACAACGCTAACGAAACGTCCAACCAATGTTGCCGCCAACAACACCGTAGCGGCCAGGATTGCGCCTTGGTGCTGCCGTACCGCAGCAAACAGCGTTAGGCACGAGATACCCAGAAACAGCCCACCAACATCTGCACGCAAGTTCGCACGGCCAATATCACCCACGGCCTGAAGTCCGCGTTCGGCAAAGACAGCGTCAAGGCTAAACCAATGCTGGGCAACGCCGAGCAACGCAATGACGCCGATGACGGCGACCAAAATTCTAGTGATGATTATCATACTTCCCCCCAAAGTTGACGCGCACGTCAATATTTACATATTGGCACCAATATGTTCTGTTTCATGACAAGCCAATTCTGGAGGCCTAAGTCAATGTCGATTGTGCAACGCGCCAAGAATATCATCTTAAAACCAACCGACGAATGGAACATCATTTCGCGGGAGCCGGCAACCATAAGTGGGTTCTTGGGCGGCTATGCAGCTATATTAGCAGCTATTCCAATGGCTGCAGGTATCCTGTTTACAGGTGCATTAGGCATCAGTGGTGCAGGTCTGCTTGGTGGGGGCGCTATACCCCTCGGTTTTGAGGCAATCGCGGCGATGTCGGTGATTGGATATATATTGTCGCTAATCACTCTTTATCTGATGGGGATTATCGTAAATTCCGTATCTCCCAGCTTCAATGGTAAGTCAGATTTGCATCAATCGTTGAAGCTTTTAACTTACGCGTCAACTCCAACTTGGCTGGCTGGTTTGGTAGGCTGGATACCTATATTGGGCGCGTTAGTCTCATTTGCAGCAAACGTGTATGTGATTTATCTCATTTATCTTGGGCTACAGCCAGTTTTAGGGGTGCCCAAGGAAAAGGTGGCAGGCTTCACCGTGGTCATTGTGCTCATCTATGTTGTCCTGTCTTTGATTGTGTCAGGCATCATCATCGGCCTTCTGTTTTCAACATTTTTTGCAGGCGGAGCGACAGGCGCACTGTCCGGCGCATAATTTGCGTTTACGCCCCTAGCAAAATGGGCATGCCACAGCTAAGTCGGCGGCATGGTGCGAACTACGCGACGAAATGACTGGGGTTTTCCCCGCTGGCGCGGTTACGGAAGTAGCAGTGAGGCGCAGCAGGTGCGTCTGTGCGACCGTTATGGCTGTAACAAGGCAGGCAATTGCCCCGCGCCTAAATCTCCGAATAGTCCAGATCGCTGGATGTTTTGTGAGGAACATGCCGGTGAGTATAACCGCGGATATGATTATTTTGAGGGGCTGACCAAGGAAGAAGCCGAAGAACGCGAGGCCAATGAACGCCGAGATTCTTCGGGTTATAAGGAATCGGCGCATTATGGTTGGGCTGGGTCCGGCGATGGCAGCCGAAGCCGTGACGAAATGCACGCGCTCGATATACTAGGCCTTGAAAGCGATACCAACTTTGAGGACGCGAAAAAGGCTTGGCGCAAAATTGCTAAAGAAACCCATCCTGACGTGAACCCTGGCAATGCCGATGCCGCCAAGGCGTTTCAGGCGGGGCAAGCTGCCTATGACGTCTTACGCGTCGCAGAAGAACGGCGCGCGTGGAAGTGCTAGCGTCTTGTACGCGCGAAACTATCGGCGCATAGGCCAGTCGTGATTCGAGACTTTCCGCCTTTCCGGAACTTTGCAGCTGCATTGATTGTGCTGGCGCTTGCTTTACGTATCATGGTTCCGGCAGGTTTTATGCCGTCTACAGAGCGCAGTTTTGCGCTGACCATATGCACTGGCATGGATACCCAGACCGTTTGGATGGACAAATCGGGCACGCTGCACAAGGAAGACCCATCAAAGGGTAAATCTGTTGAGCATCAGCCCTGTGCTTTTGCTGGGACAGCGATTGCAGCGGTTTTCCTTTCCTCCGTTTCCCAAATTGCAATGGCTCCAGTTGCCCTGCCATTACCAGGTTTTGCCAAAAGGGAGGTTTCGGTTGATGCTGGTTTAGCGGCGCCACCGCCTCCTGCGATAGGACCACCTTCCTTCACCTAAACTGACGGGCTGCATTGCGGTCGATCTCTCGTTTAGATTTGGGAAAATACCATGAAATTTATGTCCATTTTGCGCGCTTCTGTGGCGTGTGTAGCTATTTCCATTATCACTCCCGCGGCTGCTGAAGATGCTGCTGACGCCACGATCATCGTCACTGGACCTGCAGCTGCTGACAAAGCAGAAACATCAGCAAGCAAGACCGCAGGTGGCACTGACGTTATCAGTTACAAAGATTATGCAGACAAGACTATCGTGTCGTTGCGCGATACATTGGCCTTTTCCCCCGGCGTTTATACGCAACCTCGCTTTGGCCAGGAGATCAGGATTTCCATTCGTGGTTCCGGCTTGTCGCGTGGGTTTCATATGCGTGGGTTGACGCTATTGCAGGATGGCATCCCCATCAATCTGGCAGACGACAATGGGGATTTTCAAGAACTTGAACCGATATTTTTCAACTACCTTGAGGTTTATCGCGGCGCAAACGCGTTACGCTTTGGTTCCGGAACGCTGGGCGGGGCAATAAACGGAGTTACGCCAACCGGAGACAATGCCGGCGGACTTTATCTTCGCGGTGATGTCGGTAGCTCTGACTTTTATCGTGGCTTGGCGTCTTTTGGGATGGGTGATGGCGATGCCAATGCTTGGGCAGCGGTCAGCGCCGATAGCCACGAGGGGGATCGCCAACACGCCCAGCGGAACTCAATTCGCTTTAACGGAAATGTTGGGCTTAGGATTTCGGATGTCGTGTCGACGCGATTTTACGGAAGCGCGACGACACTTAACCAGGAACTACCTGGTGCATTGACCCGTGCAACGGCATTGACTGCGCCACGCAGCGGCAATTTTGTCGGGGATCAGGCGCGCGATATCAATTCGGTTCGTGTCCAGAACCGAACCCGTTTCAATTGGGGCAACAGCCAATTGGATGTCGGGGCCTTTTTGAATTCCAAGGAATTGTATCACCCAATTTTTCAAGTGGTGGATCAGGTGTCGACCGATCGCGGCGTGTTCGCACGTTATGATCGCGAGGGAGGCGACTGGAGTGTTACATTGGGCGGTGAATCACGTTGGGGAACAATTGACTCAAAGCGTTTCGTGAACCTGAGCGGTAAACGCGGGGTGTTGACATTTGACGCTGATCAGACGGCGCGCACGACCAACATCTATGGTGAAATCAGGGTCAGTCCAATCGAGAACCTGACCGTGATCGCAGGCGGCATTTACGCCGACGGATTTCGCAAGCAATCGCAAATTGTGCCCGCTGCGGTAACGAGGCAGGCGTCGTTTGATGCGGTGTCACCAAAAATGGGTGTGCTTTGGGAACCGACAACTGACATCCAGTTTTTTGCGAACTACAGCAAATCCGACGAATTCCCGACCTTTGTTGAACTGGCACAAATTGCGGCATTCGTTCCGGTGCGTGAACAAACCGCCTGGACCACAGAGCTTGGCACGCGCGGGACATTGGGATGGGTAAGCTGGGATGTGGCGGTTTATCGCGCCAACATCAAAAGGGAGATGCTTCAGTTTACCGTCGGGCCGGACATCCGCGCAGCAACCTTTAACGCGGAAAAGACACGTCATCAGGGCGTCGAAGCTGCATTCAGCGCCATGCCGACCAATTGGCTGCGCTTTCGGCAAATCTGGCAATATTCGGACTTTCGATTTGTGGGGGATGTCCAATATGGTAACCGCCGACTACCTGTAGTTCCGATCCACGTCCTGCGGTCTGAGCTTCGGCTGGGCGACGATGATCTGCATATTTCGCCAAATGTGGAATGGGTGCCCCAAGGTGCTTGGGCGGATTATCGGAACACAACCCGTAATGGAGGTTATACATTGTGGGGCGTATCTGCCGCCGCGCGCATCAAAAACGGCGTAAATATATTCGTCGATGCTCGAAACCTCACGGGTGTGAAAGCCATTGGCGACGTGTCGGCAGCAATATTGGCGACGCCAGCCTCGGCCATTTACTATCCGATAGAACGCCGAGCGATTTATGGCGGCGTTCGGATGCGGTTTTAGGAGGTAGGGCATGGAAAAAACATCATTCTACCGCACAATCTGGCGTTGGCATTTTTATGCATCGCTCTTCGTCATGCCACTTGTTCTCGTGCTGGCGACAACGGGTGCAATCTATTTGTTCAAGCCGCAAATAGACCGTTGGGAGGAGCGCGCGTTTAGCAATCTTTCGACCCACGGGGCCGTGTCCCCCAATGCACAACTAGCAGCAGTCATGAACGCTAATCCGGGCGCGCAGTTTCACGGATACCGTTTGCCCGCGCGGGAAGGGGACGCAGCCGTGATCCATGTCGGGCTCGCCGATGGCCGGTCCATGCGTGACGTCTATGTGTCGCCGCAGGGCAAGGTTTTAGGGAGTGTTGACCCTGAAAGTCGCATCTCCGCGACGGTCTCACGCATTCATGGTTCGCTTTTGATCGGCAGGGTTGGGGATTGGATCGTTGAATTGGCCGCTTGCTGGGCCATCGTGATGATCCTGACCGGCTTGTACATGTGGTGGCCGCGCGGGCAGGGGCTTCGCGGCGTCATCTGGCCCCGATTAGGCAAGGGCAAGCGCATATTCCTGCGCGACCTGCATGCTGTGACTGGCTTTTGGGTTTCCGGCCTTGCACTTGTTCTGCTGACCACTGGACTGCCGTGGGCGAGTGTCTGGGGCGATGCCTTTCGCGTGGCAAGGGCGGAGCTTGGCCTTGTTCAAGGCGCCCAAGACTGGAAAACAGGAACCCATGCCCCACATGCCGAGCATGATCATGATGCAATGATGAAAATGCAAGCAGCTGGGATACCGCTTGTTGGCCTGTCCAACATGGTGGCCAAGGCGAAACTGGAAGATTTACCGCATCCCGTTTTTGTGAAGCCTCCGGGCGCGCCGGAGCGCTTTGGTCCACCAACGCCGATGGCTTGGACCATAAAGTCGGAATCGCAAAACAGACCGCTGAACCGGAAAATCACGTACGATGTCGCTACCGGTAAAGAACTGTCGCGAACGAGCTTTGCGGATAAGCATGTCATTGATCAGGCCGTCAATTATGGGATTGCATGGCATGAGGGGCAGCTTTTTGGCTGGATCAATCAGCTTGTCGGCGTGTTGAGCGCGTTGGGCCTGATCACTTTGGTCATATCGGGCTTTATGATATGGCGGCGGCGTAAGCCCGTTGACGCGCTTGGGGCGCCCATTGCCCCTGCTGTGCCGCAGAAAATACGCGGGGTGGTGGTCATCATCGCTGTAATGGCCATATTGTTGCCATTGCTTGCCATTTCACTGCTGGCTTTATGGCTGTTTGACCGGTTGCTGTTGCCCCGCCTTCCGGCCTTCGCGATTTGGCTGGGGGTGAGGCCAACTCAGGTGGCGTAACGCGCTGCTGTTTCGCGGATAAGCGATATCATATTGGGAATGCCCTGCGTTCGGTTTGAACTGAGTTGGTTCTTCAGGTCAAACGGGGCGAGGGCATTTTCGATATCCGTGCCCAAAATTTCGGCGGCGTTTTTGCCGTCTACCGTTTTGAGCACAAGCGCTATGATGCCCTTGGTGATCGCGGCATTACTATCCGCCATAAACGAAAGTTGGTTATTGTCGGTGACAGGATAAACCCAGACATTTGCCGAGCAGCCCCTGACCAATGTCGCATCGGTTTTCAGCACGTCGGGCATAAGTGCTAATTCGCGGCCAAGATCGATCAACAAACGATAACGGTCGTCGGCTTCGAGGAATTCATATTCTTCTTGGATGTCGGTGAGTGTAGTCATGCGCTCCGCATATGGCTGCGAGGGCTAGATATCAATCCCTGCGGCGATAGCCTCAAGCTTTTTGACGCGCTCTTTTAAGTCAGCGACTTCAATCCGCGATGTCGCCGACGGCACCGGCGCATCACCGCTGCGGCGCGCAATGTCCAACTCGGCATGCTTCAGCGCAAGCCAATCGCGCCATCCGCGCAACCCGAGTGCGGAGACAATGCCGATCGACAGCACCGCAAAAGCGCCGATGATGATGTAGAAATTGGGATCCTGTTCCATGGTTCCTTCCTTTCGATCCGCGCGCCGTTACCGGCTGCGCAGTTCCTCAATCTGACGGTTAAGATCGTTCGCGCTGCTATTCTCAGTCGCAATGCGTTCCAGTACCTGAATACGTTCTTTCAGCGCCTTGATCTCATCTTGCATCTCCTTTGTTTCCGCGCTTTTCAACCGACGGTGGGTTTTGGTACCCATAAAGTCTCGATCTTCAACTATGCCATGCTTGGCTTTTTGTTTTGTCTGGATAATTCTGCCGGCGGTGACGATAAAGATGATCGCAACGACCATTTCAAACGGGCCCATAAAGTCCTCCTCAAATTCCCAAGTAGCGCGGTTTTTATAACCGCTTAATTGCTTGGCCCGCGAAGAGCCTCAATTTCTGATCTCAGCTTGTGGCTGTCGTCGACGATAATTTTTTCCACATTGGCAAGCCGGTCCTTGATTGATCCAAGTTCCGCGCGGAGCTGGGCGTTTTCCTGGCTTAGCAGCTTGACCCGCTCAATGGCTTGCTGGTCAGTCTTGGGATATACTGGCTGACCCCAAGTGCCATCGAGCGGATAGCCGTTCTTGATACGCATCCATGTTGTCAGCACCCATCCTCCTACGGAAATCGAAACAATGCCAATGCCTATCGGAGCAATGGCCGTTATCATCGCGAGTTTATCGGGGTCCATATCATGCCTCCTGTTTTAACGAATTCGTTCGATTTCTTCGGACAAACGCCCGGCCTTATCCGTCACAATCCGTTCCAGAACCGCGACGCGTTCTTCCAAATGCCCGATCTTGCCATTGAGCGTTTCATTCTCGTTGCTCAAAAGCATGATCTTGCGTTCGGCCTCGGGATAGTCGCCATCGGTTAAGGCTGACTTGCCGCCCCATTCATCTTCCAAGGGATAGCCATGTTTGGCCCGGATCCAGTTGTTGACCAGCCAACCGACCGTCATCAGAGCAATGATTGCGATGACAAAATTTGGTCCACCAAAGCTCATTATAAATCCCTCCACGGTAGGCGGCGGGTCAGTGGGCGAATTGGGGTGTCGCGATAATCAACACGCCAATTGCGGCGGTCGGCCTGACGCTTTTTCTGCGCGAAATGGCGGTAAGTGAACCAACTGATAAGGCCAAGAATGATGAGCGTGAACATATCTTATTCCCTTCATAAGCCCTTGGTTAACGCAGGCTTTCGATTTCGTCGGCCAGCTGCTTATTGTTGCTGACATAATAAGTTTCCATTTCGGCCAAGCGATGGTCGATTTCCCGAAAGCGTGAGCGGATGTCGCGGGTGGTGCGGGCGGGTGATTGACGCACGCCTTGCCAGAATTTCTGCTCTTCACGGTCGTCCGTGTAAAGATGAATGGGTTTCTGATGTGCCATCCACGCCGTGATCACATACGCAATCAGGGTCCAGGGAAAGCCGCCCATAAGCGTAAACATCACGGTACCCAAGCGAACCCAGAGAACATCAACGCCCGTATAGTCGGCAATTCCGGCGCAGACGCCTTTCCATTTCGCATTTTGCTTGTCGAGATAGAATTTGGTGTGTTTCCCTGACATTTCAGCGGTTCCTTTCTAGCTTGCGAACATTTTCCGGGCCAAAAGCCGTTGTATCGAGGTCAATGCGATGAGGCTGCCACTCCGGATTTTCCTGCGCGACCAAACGTTCCACCGTCTCAAGGCGATCTTCAAGCCGGCGGGCCAGTTCATGCATGTCGCCAAGCATCCGCTCATCATCGTTGGTTAGTGTTGCTGCGGTTTTCCAGCGGGTCACATAATGAAGCACAAGCCATGGGAGTGCGACAAACAGCATTCCTACAACCATGACCGGGACTAATATATCTGCCATGGGTTAGCCCTCCTTTTTCTGTTGGGCGTTCATGGCCTTTTTCATTTCCTCAAGCTCGGCATCGACAACGTCAAAGGTCTCGAGTGCCGCTATTTCATCGCCTAAGCTGCGCGGACCATCTGCGCCTATGACGAGCGAGTCCGCATATCCCTGCGCCTCGTCAACGCGGCGTTCGAGAACGTCGAAACGAGAAAAAGCCTCACGGACCTTGTCACCATTGTACATCGTACGCAGCTTGACTTGGTTTTCGGCGCTTTCCAGCCGGGTCATCAGCGCATTTTGCCGGCTGCGGGCGTCGGCGAGCTTCTTCTGTAGCTTGTGAATATCCTGCTCGGACGCCTTGAGCGCGTCGTTCAGAACATCGACTTCCGCAGTCAACTGTTCCTTCATGTCAGTTGCCTTGCGCTTTTCCAGCAACGCGGCCTTTGCAAGGTCCTCACGATCCTTTGACAGCGCCAGATGGGCCTTGTCCGTCCAGTCGGCCTCAAGCGTGTTAAGTTTGTCGATATGGCGGCGCAGCTCTTTCTGGTCAGCAATGGTGCGCGCGGCAGAAGCGCGGACCTCAACCAGCGTTTCTTCCATTTCGAGGATGATCATGCGGATCATCTTGGCTGGGTCCTGCGACTTGTCGAGGAGATCGGTCACATTGGCGGCGATGATATCGCGGGTTCGTGAAAATATGCCCATTGGGTAACTCCGATAATGTTTATTGGCGACTTCAGTAAAATAGGGGGCGACCGGGTACTTGTTCTGGGGGAGGCAGGGGCACTCCGGTCGCAGGCTTCCGATATCAGGCAAGATAGCTGACAACGAACGGCCTATGGGTCAAAGTTTGCGCATGCATTCCGTCTTCGTCGTGATGGTTGAGGACCGAGACGGCATAGCTGGTAAAGATCATACTGATAGACAAAGCGACTGCCAGTAAGAGATGGCTTTCTTGTCCGTTTGCGGCGTTGCTGATCTCGATATCCTTGCGCATCTTGTTTTTTTCCATCTGTTGTTTGCCGGTGCTTTGCCGACTTGTAGAATGCTTTGCAGGGACCGTGCCATTTCGCATTTTTGTTGTATTTCGGTCATTTTTTGAAAAATGTGACGGTGGATTGCTGGTAATTATTGCCACTCTATGGTGAAATATGCCAATATTTGAGAATGGATCGGGATAATATTCAGTTTATTGGTCAGTCGTCCGCATTTTTGGACGCGGTGGAGCGTGCGAGCCGCGCCGCGCCGCTAAATAGGCCGGTATTGGTGGTCGGCGAGCGCGGGACCGGTAAGGAGTTGATTGCCGAGCGACTTCATCGCCTGAGCACGCGTTGGGACGGGCCGTTAGTCACGATTAACTGTGCAGCTTTGCCCGAAACATTGATTGAGGCCGAGCTTTTTGGCCATGAGGCAGGTGCTTTTACCGGCGCAACGCGTGCACGCGAGGGCCGGTTTGAAGAGGCGGATGGTGGAACGCTGTTCCTTGATGAACTGGGTACCTTAAGCATGGGCGCGCAGGAAAGACTGTTGCGCGCGGTCGAATATGGCGAGGTTACGCGTGTCGGGTCGTCGCGGCCTGTGCGTGTCGATGTCCGTATCGTCGGCGCGACCAACGAACATCTCCCCAATATGGTCGAAACGGGCAGATTCAGGGCCGACTTGCTCGACCGGCTATGCTTTGAAGTCATCACTCTGCCGCCGCTGCGTGTGCGTGAGGGCGATATCGAGGTTTTATCCGAATATTATGGGCGCAAGATGGCGGCGGAACTGGGTTGGGACGGTTGGCCGGGATTTGGTGAAATTGCCACCCGCG
>CAIJLW010000014.1 GCA_903821685.1 uncultured Sphingomonadales bacterium
AATCGCCATGGGCGTCAGCCTCGACTGCGCATTATCGGACCGCAAACGTAACCGATATTCCGCCCGCGCAGTTAGCATGCGGTAGGGCTCGGTAACGCCTTGCAGCGTGAGGTCGTCAATCATCACCGCTATGTAGCTATTTGTCCGGTCGATTGCTGGCATCGGTTTGCCCAGATGCTTTGAGGCGGCGCCAATACCTGCGACGAGCCCCTGTGCGGCAGCCTCCTCATACCCCGTAGTTCCGTTAATTTGCCCGGCACAATAGAGCCCCTCAAAACCGCGTACGGCCAGACTGGAATCCAAACAGCGCGGATCAATATAGTCATACTCAACCGCATAACCGGGCACCACAATCTGACATTGGTCCAAGCCAGACATTGACCGCACCATTGCCTCTTGAATGTCCGTGGGGAGTGAGGTTGAAATGCCGTTTGGATATATCAAATGGCTGTCCAGCCCTTCTGGCTCCAGAAATACCTGATGCCCTGCGCGGTCTCCAAAACGGAAAATCTTGTCTTCAATCGACGGGCAGTAGCGTGGGCCCCTGCCCTCAATGTCACCACCAAAAAGTGGGGAACGATCAAGCCCAGACCGAATGATGTCATGCGTCTGACTGTTGGTACGCGACATGGCACAAAATAACTGTGGCACAGTGCGGCGGCTGCGCATAGCGGACATGGTCCATTCCTCGCCGTCTGAGGGCTGCATTTCCAGCTGCGCCCAGTCAATGGTCCGGCCATCCAAGCGCGGTGGCGTCCCGGTCTTTAAGCGGGATATCGGTAAATCCGCTTGCCTCAGCTGCTGCGAAAGCAACATGGCGGAATCTTCGCCGACCCGCCCGCCATCCAGCCGTTCTTCCCCGCGGAATAACTTGCCGCCGAGAAATGTCCCAGTGGCCAGGACTACCGCAGGCGACTTTATGATCGAGCCGTCGCCCAGAACCAAACCCGCCACGCGCGTCGGTGCGAACGGCACAAAATGTAAAGCCGCAGCCTCACCTTCAATAATGCGGACATTGGGAAGGTGATTAAGTTGATTCTGGATGGATGCCTTAAATAATTTGCGATCTGCCTGAATACGGGGGCCCTGAACCGCTGCACCCTTGGATGCGTTGAGCATTCGGTAATGCACCGCAGAATCATCAGCTGCACGGCCGATCAGGCCATCAAAGGCGTCTACCTCGCGCACCAAATGGCCTTTTCCTAGACCTCCAATAGCTGGATTGCAGGACATTGCGCCTATCATAAGCCTGTCAAAGCTGACCAAGGCGACACGCAAACCCATGCGGCCAGCAACCGCTGCGGCCTCCGTCCCCGCATGGCCGCCACCGACAACGACGATGTCAAAATCAGTCTTCATGCGTCGCGCATAGCCGAACTGATCGCTGGGGTCAAAAAAGAGAAATTATTGTTTCACGTGAAACACTATTTTCCAACGCAGAATTTCCCGAAGATTGTGTCGAGGAGATCTTCGGTGTGCGCCCGCCCTGTCAGTGCGTCTAAAGCCAAACGCGCTTGACGCAGATGTTCTGCGATAATCAACCAGTCTTCCGTCTCACGGCATGCACTTAAAGCATCCGCAGTCCGCCCAAGCAATGTTCGCTGCCGCGCGTTGACGGCGAACTGATCCGCTGGGGGCAATAATGTTTTTGCGGTCCGCGCCACAGTATCAAGCATTTCAGATATGCCCGCGCCAGACACCGCAGACACCGCAATCGCGTCCGCAGATTTGCTGACATGCCCACTCCAATCGCTTTTTGTTGCGACCTCAATCAAATTCGGGTGGGATGGGCCAGAGCCCTGCGTTCCAAGCCACAATATTATATCCGCTTGTTGCATGGCTGCGTGGCTACGGTCGATGCCGATTTTCTCAATCACGTCTTCGCTGTCATCGCGTAATCCCGCTGTGTCGGTGAATATCAATGCGACGCCATGCACACTGACCGGCACCTCAATCATGTCCCGCGTGGTGCCCGCTATATCGGATACAATAGCGGCATCCCGCCCAACGAGCGCGTTTAACAATGTGGACTTGCCGCTATTAGGTGGCCCAGCCAGAACAACCCGCAATCCATCCTTCAACTTTTCAGCAGCCGGCGCGGCCAATAATTGTTTGATTTCAGTCTCTAAAATACTACAACTACTTGTAATTATGTTGTTATTTTGAGAATCAACATCGTCCTCGTCTGAAAAATCCAGCTCAGCTTCGGTAAGTGCAGAAAGGCGCAATGCTTCCTGACGCCATTGCTCGATCGCGGCGCTAAACGCGCCGCCGAACATAAGGTTGGCAGCGCGGCGTTGCCATTCGGTCTCTGCAGACAAGAGATCCGCTAATCCCTCTGCTTCGTTGAGGTCCATTCTGCCATTGGCAAAGGATCTTCGCGTGAATTCACCTGCCTCGGCGCGCCTGACCCCCTGAAAGGCCTGAATGGCTTCCTCGACGGCGCGGATAACCGCGCGACCACCGTGCAGGTGCAGCTCAGCCAGATCCTCACCCGTTGCGCTATTGGGTCCTGGGAAGATTAATATCAGCGCTTGATCCAGATGCTCCTTTGTTTCAGGCGAACGCAGTACGCATAAAGAAGCCCTGCGCGGTACCGGCAGTCGCCCTGTAAGTCCGCGCACCACGTCAAAGGCCGCTGGCCCGCTGATCCGGATTATTCCAATCGCAGCAGGAGGGGCGCCGCTGGACAGCGCAAAAATCGTGTTGGGGGAATCCATCAGAAACCGCTATTTTTTATCTTTGCTATTCAAGCCCGACATCGCCGCCTTGGCGCCCGTCTCGATTAACTGCTGAAACAGTTGAAGCCCCATTTGTCCCATGGGCGCAATCTGTTTGCCGAGTTCCTGCAACTGGTCAATGCCGCCGGCGCCGTTCATCAAGTTGGTAACCTTCTCGACATAGGCTTCATTGGCCTTCGTAACATCAGGCAGACCGAGCAACGCCCGCGCCTCTTCGGGCGAACAATCGATTTCAATGTGCATCTTCATGGGCCACGCACTCCTATTTGCTGATAGGAGGCACTATAAGGGCTAAGTCGAATCACGCAATTGCGGAGAATGTCCGCCAAGGAGCTGAATATGGGTGAAATGGTGAATGTGGATGCGATGGGCGAGGATGCCCTTTTTCCAGCCTATTTGGCAGCGCCAGCTGGAACCGCGCGGGCTGCAATCATTGTGATACCCGAGATCTTCGGGGTAAATGCCGGTATTCGGCAGAAGGTCGATCATTTGGCAGCGTCGGGATATCTTGCGGTTGCGCCTGATATCTTCTGGCGTTTTGCGCCGGGCGTTGAGCTGAACCCCGATGTTGAAGCGGAGCTTCAAGAGGCATTCGGCTATTTTGGCCAATATGATGCTGATGATGGCGTTCGCGATATTGAGGCAATGATCCATGCGATCCGCACGGGGATTGGAAAACAAGCGCCTGTCGAAAAGGTGGGTTGTGTTGGGTACTGTCTGGGTGGACGTCTGGCCTACATGGCGGCAGCGCGGACGGATATCAGTGCGTCAGTTGGCTATTATGGCGTCATGATTGACCAGATGCTGCATGAAAGCCACGCCATTGCTAACCCGTTGATGCTGCATATTCCGACCGCGGACCATTTTGTTGGTCCAGAAGCGCAGGCCGCAATACATTCTGGC
>CAIJLW010000015.1 GCA_903821685.1 uncultured Sphingomonadales bacterium
CGCATTATAATATGCGTACTGGGGCAGATTGGCAGCAACCAAGCTGCGTTCGGCCATGAATGCGCGTAACAGTGTTTCTTGCTTGTCGAGCGACCCCTGGCCAGCGAAGCCTGAGAAGCGGATCACGGCAAAACGCGTCGCTGTCACTTCAATCAATGCGACTTTGGGATTAACCGGCTTGGGCAGCGTTTCAATCGTGTATTTTGAAGGCATTACAAAACGCACATTCCAAGATGTGCCTTTGGCTTGCTGAATAACCGGCGCGGTCATGGCAATTTTTTCGCTCGACTGTTGGATTACCGGCGCAGTCATCGCGACTTTTGTAGACGATAGATTGTTGCCAAAGATATAATCCGCAATAATACGGAAACCACCTTGGATAGCTTGGTCACGCTCCCCTTCCACCGTTGCCTCCGCCACAATTGTCGGACCATATTCACGGATCTCGAGATTGCCGCTTTTGTTGGACACCGTATAATCCGGTGTCTCGACATTACTTGCCACCGCACTCCACGTGATCGTTCCCAAACCGGCAAGTCCTGTAACAGCAAGAAAAATCCATCTTTTGCGCATTATGTCGGCCTTTCAAGAACGATATTGGGGGTAACACTAAGCTTGAGCGAGAGCAAACTTCAACAAACGCAGGATTTCCGACGCATTTGATTAGGTAAGGATGAAATTCCAATGTTCACCGTTGGCTAAACTATCTCAACGGTTAAACGGCCATTTTTCATTGCAAAAATACATAAAAATAAATGGCACACGGCATTGCCGGTGCGGCTCAGTTTAGCGTCATGCAGCCTTCGTCAATTCGACACAGCTTATCGCACGTTGACCACTTTTGCGATCCAGCTGGATAATCACATCAATCATCGACCGCGCGTAATCACGTGTCTCTTGGCGGCCAAGACCCAGTCCTGCCTGCATGCACATGAAGGCAATTTGTTCCAATGCGCCTTGGGGTGAATTGGCGTGAACGGTACTGATGGAACCGGGATGGCCTGTGTTGATGGCTCGCAAGAACGTTACTGTTTCGCTGCCGCGTAATTCGCCCACAATCAATCGGTCTGGCCGCATGCGAAGCGATGCGCGCATCAGGTCATCGACAGTCACTTTTGCTTCGCCTTGGTCACCTGCCACGGCCACCAACCCAAGCGCATTATCACTCCCGAGACGAATTTCCGGGGTATCTTCGATTGCAATGAGGCGTTCGTGTTTCGGTATCTCCTTCAACAAAGCGTTCAGCAATGTTGTCTTGCCGGATGACGTTCCGCCGGAAATAAGGATTGTTTTGCGCGCCGCAACAGCCGCACGGAAAAAGCTTAGATAATCTTGTTCTTGCAAGAGCGACGCAAGCACAGAGCTATCGTCAGCTACATTGCGCATTGACGGAAGCGCACTTTGTTCAAAATAGCTTTCTAGGGTCATGTCTTGCAACCGGTGTTTGCGGATCGCGAGCGCAACTTCCCCGCGGGTTGCAGGCGGCAACACCATCTGAACGCGGGCACCACCCGGTAATATGGCGGCAAGCAATGGACTTTCGCGGCTGACCCCTTGGTGGTTGATGCGTGCGATCTGATTGGCAAGCCGTTCCAGCAACTGGCTATCAACCTGTGGTGCGTGGTGACGCTCCATCTGTGCTATCCCAAGCCGCTCGATCCATATTTCATGGGGACGGTTCACCAATATCTCGGTCACGTCATCGCAAGCCAGCCAATCGCTGAATGGAGCTAGATAGCTGTTGAGATACACATTTCCGGCATCGCCAGTGATAGGCGGTATATCGTTCATTGGCCGTCGCCGTCAGTGCCCGAAAAGTCGAGGTCGCGGGCGATAAAGATGCGAATGGCTGTCCCTTGGGCAACCTTTACAGTAGGCGGGATATTGATGTCCCGCTGCAAGGCAATTCCTGCAACGCTTTTGGCATCATCGGCCGTACGGACGATGACATCATTGCTCCCCTGCTGCAAAAGCCCAAGGCCGGATTGCACAACTGACAACACTATCGCTGATCCGAAACGCTTAAGGAAATGGCTATCGACTTTTCCACCAAGCCCTGCGCGGCCAAGCGGGTCGGTGACAGGTGAGCCAAGCGCTACCGTAACGCCGTCTGGACGTGTGAGCCGTGTCCAGACTATAAATGCGCGCGATTGTCCCGCAGCGAGCCCTGATCGATATTGGCCAATCAAGCGGCTACCGCTTGGGATGAGCACGCGCCGACCGTCAAAGCCCATAACATCGCGGCTGACAACGGCACGAACATAGCCGGGCAAGTCGGAGTTAATCGCGGTTTCAAGAACGCCTGCGATAATCGCGCCCTGCGGCACGGTATAGCTGCTATTGGCGATACGTACCGCACGGGCAGGTGCGTTTTCACCGGCTGCAACGCGGTCGGAAAATCTGTCTTCTGCACTCAGTTCGTCGTTTTTTGGACCTCCGAGACCCGGCGTGGGCGGCACTAAGGCGACGCCACCTTTTGTTGCATCCACGACGATGCCTGGGGATTGAAAGCGGTTCGGTCCAACCGCTACAGGTCCAACGATGCCCAATGCTGCGCCGCCCGGTTTATTCACGGGTGGCGGGACTAGGACTGGCGGCGGCAATTCTGGTGGTCCCGGGCGTAACATTACTTGCGGCACAAGACCGCCGGGCGGAACAACCGCAGTTGTTGCGATGGCGTTAGCCTTTTCTGCAATTTGGGTTGCGTCATTCCGGCTACTGGCCAAGCTGGTAAAGGTTAATATGGCAAGCAAGCCAATGCCCAGCACCCCCAATTTCATTCCCGGCGATAGGCCATTTTGCATAGCCACCGGCGACAAAATCTTTTGGTTGGCCTCTTCAAGCGTATCTGAATCTATAGCGCTGCGCGGGTCAGTATTGCCCGATTTGAATATGCTCACGGCTTTACCTCCATGGATTTACAGCCGAATATTCCACATTTCTTCTTCGTCGCGCGTGGCTTGGGGGCATCTGCGCCGGGTGTCGGCACGGCATAAGCGTCGTTAAAGATGATGGTGACTTCTTTGCCATGACGCAGCACAAATTGCGGCGCGATTTGTTCCACGACAGTGTAAGGCCCGCGCACAGCAAAGTTTACGATGCTCTCGCCGGTATCGGGGGTAATGCTGAAAATCGCCGGAGCCGCCGATCCAGCGGCAAAGCGGAAATAGGTCGCTTTGCCATCATCAAATACCTGTTCAGGGACGTTGGCCTTGGCCCCGTCATAGCTATAGGCGCGGTTCCACAATTCAGGCGGGGTCGAAATCAAAAATGGCGGCGTTGCCATAGCATCGGCTGCTATGACTTTGGGTGGATAGCGGAAACGAACAGCATAAGTGATCTGGCTTTGCGGGACACGCAGCCCTGTTTTTGCGACCAGCTCTAGATTGTAACGGCGTAGGTTTGTGATGATCGACAGATTGGTCGCAGGCGGCAAGCCCACAGGTTTCAGGAACATGACCGTTCCTGCGCCATTCGGGGTTACCTGCCAACCCGATGAGTCGCCAATACCAACGGTTTCAATCTGTTCACCCGGTTCAAACTCAAGCATCATTTGATAGCCGGTATGGCCGGTCAGACGAATGATGGCATCCGGATTATAATCCACATAGCGGATATTTGGCGCAACCTGCGCTGATGCTGCAATGGGCGGCATAACAGCGATGCCTATCGCCATGGTGATAAGAGCAAGCCAATGATAATGTCGGGTCATGCAACGTTCCTGATGGCTTTAATCGGCGCGCGGACCGCATTGACGGGGCCTCGCGAAATGCGCCGGTCGGAATAATTGTTCTTTTGTCCTGCTTGATTGGCATCCGCATATGCCGGCTGCGGTAACAATATCCTGCGCGGGTTACCTGGGCCCATGTTTGCGGTTGCGGCGGCAGAACGCTCAATAGCGCCGACTAACGACTGCATGCGTTCATTATACACGACATTGCTTGACGGCATCGGGACATCAGCGGCTGGCACGGAAACGAGATTATCAACTGATCGTTGCTGACCAAAGGATAAGGTCCAACCGCTTACAATCGTGCGGCCAATGCGGAACAACTGCACCGAAACTGCGACCATGATGAGCACAATAACCAATATCGCCAAAGCGGCGCGTAGTGCGAAAACGCCCTGACCTGCGGATAAATACATTTGCGTCAACACCGGCTCAAGCACTGCCACAGCGCCAGCAGATGTCATCATCGCCATAACCGGCACTAGGGCCATCAGGACGGCCGCGCGGCCCCAGCCAAGGGTTAGGCCCCGCGTGGATGCAAACAGCCCAAGCACTGCGAAGATGGGCCCAAGCATCAGCAACAAACCAAGGATAATTTTTGCCACTACCAACACACCAGCCGACGCCAGTACGAGCAACAGAGCGCTAAACAATAGCATATTAGGGCCAAGCGAGTCCTTTGGCGTAACAAATGCAGTGATGCCGCTTACGGTCGCCGGCAACGCATCAGGCGCTAGCGCAGTCGCGTCCCCTGGTAACATCTGTTCCGGCCGCGCATCAAACTCCGTCCAAGCATCGGCAAGATCAACCATGCGGCCCGAAAGAACGTCAATGCGCTCTGTTATGCCGCGTGCATCTCCATCCGCCGGGTTAATGGCGCGCACGATTTCCTGTGGCCCATCGGTCAGTACATCATAGACCAGAACCTGATATGTCGCCCAATTGCTGGTCAGTGCCAGCACGGCGCCAATCATGATCATACGCGGCATCATTTCGCCAACGCTAAGTGAGGAACGTCCAAATATCAGACGGTAGCCAATGATCGCGACGTAAATCGTCAGCGCAATCGTTAGAGCAACACTAAACACGCTGCCTTGGCCCAACAAATTGGCATAGCCGGCCTGCACGGTCGACTGGATGTAACAATCGACAGCGTTAACCATCGTTTCCGCCGAACCGGCCGCAGGGTTAAGGGCAATACAACTTGGCATCAGCCTTGCGTTCCAGTCTTTGCAGCATGCCATAGGGCCGATGGGCCTTCTGCAGCGGCCTTGAGCAATTGCGGCATCCATTCGGAAGGCGCGTCGCCATGATCGCGACGAAGCTCATCAAGCCGACGCACGCTCGTTTCGCGGCCTGACAACACGGTGATTGCATCGGGCATATTGCCCATGTCCAGACGCGCGACGACGCTGTTCCCGCCCTGCTTGATCAAAACGCAGCGTAAATGTTCGGGCAAGGAGCGAACGAGATCAAGCTCATGCTCGGTCAAGCCAAAGCCACCGCAATAATCCGACGCTTGCGCCTTTGGATTGCTCATGAACAATTGCGTGGCAGATTGTTCAATGATGGTCGCAGCAATCTTGCTTTCAATCGCGTCGCTTGCGCTTTGTGTGGCAAAACCAACCACGCCATTACGTTTGCGAATGGTCTTCATCCAATCTTTCAGGCGGTGGACAAAGACATCATCATCAAGCGCCTTCCATCCTTCGTCGATGACAATCATCGACGGGGTCCCATCCAAGCGTTCATCAACGCGGTGGAACAGATACATCATCGCTGGCGTCCGCAAGGCTGGGTTGTCGAGCAATGCCGTCATGTCAAAGCCAGCGGTTCTTGTATCAAGGTTCAACTGGTCTGCCGGGTTATCGAATAGCCATGCATGTTCGCCTGCACCATACCAGGGCGCAAGCCGCGATGCGAGGTCGCCGCGGATGGGACGTGCACCACCAGCCAGTAGCTCTACCAAATACCGTAACTGCCGGTATTCGGTGGGCTGACCGAAATTGGCATCCACGGCGCTCGCGATAATCGCGTTTTCATCGGCAGTCAGTTGCCCGCCCGCTGGCGTTAAAATCTGCGAGAGCCACTGGCGCAGAAACGCCTGATTTGTTGCATTTTCTGGCAGTTGAAGCGGATTGAAACCGGTTGGCGTTCCGGGCCGCAAGACATCATAATGGCCACCAATGGCGCGAATGAAAATCTCGGCACCACGATCTTTATCAAAGAAGAATGTGCGTGGTTGAAACTTCTGCGCCTGCGCAATCAAGAAATTGAGCACCACCGTTTTGCCCGACCCCGATGGTCCAATAAGCGTGAAATTACCCAGATCGCCGCTGTGCAGATTAAAGAAATAGGGTGTGCTTGATGTGGTTTCGAGCACGGTGATCGGCTCGCCCCACGGGCCGCCAGCTGGGACGCCGATTGGGAAACCGTGCAGCGAAATGAGTCCGGACAGATTGGCCGTCGACACCAACGCCTTGCGCGCAATATAATCGGCATTACCCGGAAACTGGCCCCAAAAGGCGCTTTCCAGATTGAGGTCCTCACGCACGGCAACGGCGCCAATATCGGCCAATGATGCCTGCACATCAGCCACCGCGGCGTCCAATGCGGCTAAGGTCATGGCGCGGACATGAACCGTCAGATGATGCTCACCATACGCCGCTGCGCCGCCCGTCAGGTCATCTTTTGCACCCAGCAGACCCTGACGCAAAGTGGTCGTTTCGTCCGACGCAGCCCGCAACCGGCGGAGCGCAAGCCCAATGCGTTCGTCCGCAATTTGCCGGTCAATGAACGCAAAGCTCTCCGTCATGGTCAGCTCATGCGGCAGACGCAGAACGTTATCCAACATCCCAGGTGATGTGTTCGCCGGATAATCCTTGATAGAAACGATGGCACCAAAGCGCGAGTTATCTGCGCTTGCGCCTTTCAGATGAAGGGCATCAAGGCCAAAGCTGATCCGCTTATAAGGCAGATAATGCCCAGCGTCGCCAGTGGGTTCAAGCACAGGCTGCATATCGCCATTGTACAAGGCCGACAATATCTCAAGCGGTTCGGAACACATGCCGCTTGCGCCTTGATATCGGCTTAACAAGCGCGGGCCATAGCGCGTGAGCGCGGATAACAGGTTGGTCCGCGCCGCATCCAGATCACGCAGCTCACGGGCCTGCTCGGCTAAGCGTTCGGCCGAGTTGGGTTGACCATTACCCCATTTAGTGAGCCGGTCAAAAAACCCAACCTTGCCACGCGCAGGACGACGGACCAACATCAACACCATGTCGTTAATATACAGCCTTTTGCTGCGAAGCTGTGCTTGCCACGCATCGTCCAGGTCGCGGGCAAATCCCTCGGGTTGGGAGCCCGACAATTCAGCAGTCACCTGACGGCGGATGACATGGCAGTATAGCATCAGGTTGGAATTTGCGATGCCACGCATCACCAAGTCGCGCACCGCCGCCATGTGGTTCAGCGTTTCGCTATCGGCGGTTTCAAAGGCAATACCGTCAATCTGGATCATCTGGATCAGGTCGCCGGCGCGCGTTAGCAACGTGTGGTCATTCACATGCCCTGCATAGGGCAAGCGATCCCCCGCACGCGGGTCCAAAGCTGCTGCTTTTTGGGACGCCGTTTTCATGGATCAGGGCCGATAGCTATTGCAGCGCCACAAATCATGTGTGCGCGTGCGGCCGCAACGGCTGACCTTGGTAATCCAGAGGTCGAAAATCCGCGGTTCCCGCAAGCAGGCCATGTAGCCAATGGCATGAATGACGGCAGCGGCAGGGATGGCCCAAAAAGAGCGGGTAATCAGGAAGATCTCCGTCGTCACGACCAAGTTGATTATGAAATAGCTATATGTCACACCAGCGAACATCTGCGGCTGTGTTAATGCCCGGAATATTGGCGTGCGGTTCAGCGGTGTCATGACCTACCCCCCGACAGCTGCGACACGTATTCCCGAAACAATCGCCGTAGCTCCAAAAAGCACGAAGCAGCCGACAATGACGGTCGCGCCAAAACGCCAGTTCATCCGTCCCGTCAGCATCATCAGGCCAACTACAGCGACGGCGATCACGGCTGCGGTCGTTGCGACATTACCAAGCAACGTTCCCTGCATCCAACCAAGCGCATTGACGATTGGGCCAGAGCCTTGCGGATCGACACCTGTAACCTGCGCCATGGCATTTTGGGGTAAAGCTAGCGCCGCTGCGGCAAGTGCAAAAAATGTGCTGATCTTGTGTGCCATCATGAACCTCAATATCCTGTACGATCGGCCGACGTTGCCGACAACCGCCGCATTATTTGCCGAACGTAATTCTGTGTTTCGCGGTAGGGCGGTATCCCGCCATATTTCAGGACAGCGCCTGGTCCTGCATTGTAAGCCGCCAAAGCAAGCGGAACATTATTGCCAAAGCGTTCAAGCTGCTGACGCAGATAGGCAGTCCCGCCCGCAACATTCTGTTCCACATCATGCGGGTTGCGAACACCCAATTGCCGCGCAGTGCCTGGCATCAACTGCATTACACCCATTGCGCCAGCCGTGGAAATGGCGCGCGGATTATATCGTGACTCTTGCCACGCAACGGCGTCCAACAGATTGCGGTCAACGCCATAACGCGCTGCCGTGGCCTGAATATGCTGCCGAACGACATTTTGTGATGGAGAAGGTTCAGATGCGGGCTGTGCCTTGGGCGTATATCGACCTCCACCAGCTGGTGACCGGTCCGTTTGCCATGCGGGCTGAGATATTTCGACAAGATTGCCATTTTGGCTGCGTTCGAAAACATTTGCGTGCGCAACCGAACAAAATCCCGCGAGCGGTAAAGCTGCCAAAATTGGGAGTGTAAAGCGCCTGTTGACCATGTTTTAAGCCTAAATTACGCTTGTACCATGCCGTTGAGTAATCTGCTACCCCACCCATCGCAACAAAAAACTATTGTCGGCAGTGAAAAAAAGGTTAACAATTTTAAGCGTCGCGTCGGCGTTGCAAAATTACATGTTTGTTGCAGACAGCGATGTAAACCACGGTCAATCCAAAACTTGAAATTGATCTTGCATGGTTGGGGGGAAGTGTGATGACGCAACCTGAAGGCTTAGCTCTTGATGGGCCAACAAAGACTGAGTCCGCCCCTGATACACTCGCTGCGTCGCAGAGAACTTTCGGTGAAAAATCACCAGCTATTTTTGCAATCCCTGCCGCTTCCTTGGTCGTGGCTGCATGTGGTGGTGGTGGAGCTGATGGCAATTCAATTACCTCTGTTTTGGCACCAACTGTGCAAGTTGCGAAGCCGGCGACAGATGGCGAAGCAGCCCGTTTCATTTTAAAGGCCAGTCTTGCGGCGACTGAAGCCGAAATCGCAGACATTCGATCTGTAGGCTATGTGGCCTGGCTCGATAAACAGATGGACATTCCGATCAGCCAAACAGGCGTCGCCTGGCTTTCATCGCGCGGTTACGATCAAGTGACGGCCGATGAATTTTATTTACGAGACTCTTTGGCTGATTACATGGCTTGGAACCAGTTGATCACTAGCCCCGACCCCGTTCGCAAAAGATTGGCCTACGCGCTTTCCCAGTTTTTTGTCGTATCCACCAACGGCATCGAAATCACGTGGCGGTCGAATGCTATGGCGGCTTACTGGGACGTTCTCAACCGCCATGCTCTGGGTAATTTCCGTCAATTACTGGAAGATGTAACACTCAACCCCGCAATGGGCGTTTACCTGAGCACACTCGATAACAAGAAAGAAGATACGCGGACTGGTCGCGTGCCCGACGAAAATTATGCGCGTGAAGTCATGCAGCTTTTCACCATTGGTTTGAATGAGCTTAATAATGACGGCACCAGAAAGACTGGTACCACCGGTCAGCCCATCGAAACATATACCAGTTCCGATGTGTCCAACATCGCGCGCGTATTTACCGGTTATAGTTACGACTATGCGAATTTGGTCAGAACACCTTCTGTCCGAGTGCCATCAACATTGGTCGCACCGTTAGAATCTGTAACCAGGCCAATGACAAGCGACCCGACCAGATGGTCAAGGCCGCAGACCAGCAGCGAACATTCTCCGCTGGAAAAGACATTTTTGGGCACCACTATTCCGGCCAACACCGATGCACCCACATCCATGAAGCTGGCGTTGGACACGCTATTCAACCATCCCAATGTCGGTCCGTTTTTTTCCAAGCAAATGATTCAGCGTCTGGTGACCAGCAATCCTAGCGCTGGCTATGTTGATCGTGTTGCCAAGATATTTAACAATAATGGTTCGGGGGTTCGCGGTGATCTGCGCGCGGTTTTCAAGGCTATTTTGTTGGATGATGAAGCAACAAATGCGGGCGGGTTGACGTCGCCGACCTTTGGCAAAGTGCGCGAGCCCGTGCTGCGCTTTACGCAATGGGCCCGAAGTTTCGGTGCCACATCGCGATCGGGTAACTGGATCATCGCAAATCTTTCCAATCCTGCCACCAGCCTGGGGCAAAGCCCCTTGCGTGCGCCGTCCGTATTCAACTTTTACCGCCCCGGTTATGTCCCTGCTAACACCGCCATTGCAACCAACGCGCTCGTCGCACCTGAATTCCAAATCGTTACCGAAGTGAGTGTTGCTGGCTATATCAACTTCATGGCTTCAGCCATCGGATCAGCCAACGGCCTGAACAATGACGTCAAAGCTACTTATACGCGTGAGATCGCTATCGTTTCCGACACGGCGGCCTTACTGAACCGGCTGTCTTTGTTATTGTCTGGAAACCAACTCACCGACACCACCAAAGCAACGATCAAGGCCGCGCTTGACGCGACGACCGTCACGGATACCAGTGCGTTGGCAGACAAGGAACGACGCGTGTATCTAGCGACCCTTCTTGTGTTTGCATCCCCCGATTATCTCGTCCAAAAATAGGGAGCGTATCGTGTACATTAGCAAAATGGAAGATATGTCACGGCGCGCTTTTCTTCGCCGCTCTAAACAATTGGCCGTGGCCGGGACAGCGGGATCGTGGGCCATGGGTCTTGCGGGCATGGGGGAGGCTGCCGCTTTCAGTGCAGGCAATGATTATCGCGCATTGGTCTGCGTATTTTTTAACGGTGGCAATGACCACAACAGCACCCTGATCCCCTATGATTCAGCAAATTACGACTTGTATAGCGCCATTCGCGGCGGCGGCCCCGGACAAACCGCAGGTGGCATTACCTTAGCGCGTTCGTCTCTCGCGGCAACCGCCCTCACACCCGCGAACGGCCAAGTGCTGACCAATAATGTGCAATATGCGCTCGCACCGCAAATGACCCGCATGAAAGCTTTATTTGATGTAGGTAAAATTGCACCATTGCTGAATGTTGGTCCGCTTATTGCGCCATTAACTTTGGCCCAATATCAAAGCAGCAATTTGGTCGCAAACCCCCGTCCTGCGAAGCTGTTTTCGCATAATGACCAACAATCGACATGGCAGTCGTCTAGGCCCGAAGGTGCCACAGACGGTTGGGGCGGCCGTATGGGGGACCTTGCCTTATCCAGCAACACCAATTCACTTTTCACCTGCATTTCGGCAGCGGGCAACGCTGTGTTTTTGGCCGGGAAGGACGCGATTACCTATCAAGTCTCACCAACCGGAGCGACGTCCATCGGCGGTCTCAAGAGCCCGTTATTTGGTTCTACGGCGGGTAGCAACGCGCTTCGGACGTTGATGACACAGTCAAGCAACAATATGTTTGAAGCTGAATATAATAGGGTGGCACGCCGCTCCATTGATTCGGAAACTGTTGTTAATGCGGCGCTCCAGCCGACATCCCTTGCGACGTCATTTCGGCCAGTGTCCGGCACCAACACTTTGGCTGACCAGCTTCAAATTGTGGCCCGATTAATCGCTGCTCGCCAAGCACTGGGCGTAAAGCGCCAGGTGTTTATGGTAAACTTGGGGGGCTTTGACCTTCACGACAATTTGATTACGGGTCACGCAACGCTAATGGACCGTGTCGACTTCGCAATGGACGCTTTTTATCGCGCCACCGTGGAATTGGGTGTCGCTGACAAAGTGACTACATTCACGGCCTCCGACTTTGGCCGTACGCTGCAGTCCAATGGTGATGGATCTGACCATGGCTGGGGTGCACATCACTTCATCATGGGTGGCGCGGTTAACGGCGGCCGCTATTACGGTGTTGCTCCACAAATCTCCGTTAGAAGTCCGGACCAAGTCGGCGTTGGCCGTTTACTTCCAACGGTTTCGGTCGATCAATATGCTGCAACACTGGCTACCTGGTTCGGCGTTGCGCCTAGCGAGTTACCAAGCATATCACCCAACATTGGTAGGTTTAACAGCGCTAATTTGGGCTTCATGCAATAGCTGCCACCGCAGTCCTAGAGTTCGCGCGCTTGCTGGACATTGATAGCGTTTGACATGCGATGGCCTGTTTATGTTTTTGAACCTACAGAGAGATTTTTGCCAATCGGCCGTATCGACCTTCGTTTTGACGGATGGCAGTTCAACGCAGCGCTTTGTAATGATGTATGTATGAGTTTGGATTAGTCTGCTTTTGCTGTTCTATCAGAAAATACGGACAGTCTACTTTCGGCCCAATTGAGGCCATTGCACCGAAACAAATAAGCTGCTCTCCGCTGTGGCAGCTTTTAGGCGACCGTCACCACCTTCTGAACGACGTCAACTGGGTGGCAAGCAGACTGTCCGCTGTCAGTCGGGAGTGTAATCAACCGGACCCCGCATACTCTGCTTGACAGAGTGTACTCTATTTTATAGAGTGGTGTTATGAACGAAACAGAAGCAAAAGATGCTCTGGATGCCATCCAGCATGCAAGACAGCAGACCTCAAAATTGATGGGTTATCAAGTAAGCGGTTCGGTCGTTGCAGCGTGGGGAATTGCATGGGTTATCGGATTCTCGGCGATGCAGTTTATCCCCCAGTCAGCCCCATGGATATGGGGTTTGTGCTGGATTGCCGCACTGGGCTGGACAGCAACTCGCCCTCGCGCGCCAAACGACACCCGGGTGCTTGCGACATGGGCCATGGCTGTCTGCTATGTCGGGCTTATAACTGCTATGGTTGAAGCCGACGTTCGCGAAGCAAGCGTCATAATCGCAATAGCGGTCGCTAGCGGCTATGCGATTACCGGGCTTTGGGCGGGCCTGCGCTTTGCCTTTCTGGGCGGGCTGGTCACGGTTTCCACTGCTGTCGGCTGGTGGTTTCTCCCCGAGCTTCTCTTTCTTTCACTTGGTCTTGGAGGGGGGACGGCGCTGCTGCTTGGGGGACTATGGTTGAAGAGACCGTGACGATTATGAATGAAGTCATACATCAGCAGCACCGCTTGCGAATAATGGCCGCTCTTGAACGAGCTGCGGCATCACTAGATTTTGCGATACTGAAACTAGTCTGTGGGGCGACTGATGGCAATTTAGGCGCGCATATCCGTACGCTGCAGGAAGCTGGCTATGTTGAAGTAACCAAGGAAGCAGTTGGCGGCAGAACCCGAACGTGGGTGGAACTGACCAGCGCTGGACGACGAGCCTTTCGCGAGCATGTATCTTTTTTGGAAGAAATTGTTGGAACCCAAAGACATTAAAGAACCGCAACAAGGAGTGACCCTAGATGAACCCGTGGATTTTTCTCGCATGGGCAATAGCTTTGGAAGTTTCTGGAACCTTTCTACTCAAGCTCTCTAACGGATTTGAAAAGTGGCAATGGGGAGCCTTATCGATCTTCTGCTATTCAGCCTGCTTTTGGGTACTTGCACCTGCAATGAAGGCGCTACCCGTCGGGGTTGTCTATGCAATTTGGGCTGGAGTGGGGATCGTTGCAGCAGCACTTATTGGAATTTTTGCATTCGACGAAAAATTAGGTCTTGTACAGTATTTGTGCATAGCGCTTGTATTGATCGGCGCGATAGGTTTGAAGATTACTACGACCGCCTAATGACCGCTTTTGGGTCGTA
>CAIJLW010000016.1 GCA_903821685.1 uncultured Sphingomonadales bacterium
CCGGCAAAGCCGGTTTTGCTTGTAAGCCTTGAACTTTGCAGCCTTGCCTATGACCATGCGCGTATGGATAAAAAGGATATGGTGGCCCTCGCTTTGTTTGCCGATGGCTGCGCTGCCGCCGTCATTGGGTCGGGGGCAGGGCCGGAATTGAGCGCCTTTGCAAGCCATGTCTGGCCGGATACGCTGGATATGATGGGCTGGGAAATTGGCGACACGGGATTTGATCTGGTTTTGGCGCGCGATATACCTGTTTTCGTGAACAGCCATTTTGCGCCAGTCTGCGACCAGTTTATTGCAGCGCAGGGGCTTGCGAAATCTGACATGGCGGAGCCCGCCTGCCACCCCGGCGGCGGGCGCGTTGTGGATGCACTGGCTGAATATTTGGGCAATGAGTTACCAGCAACCCGTGCCGTCTTGCGCGAAAAAGGTAATATGAGCTCGCCGACGGCATTGTTTGTGTTGGAAGCTTTGCTTGCCGCTGGGCCCATGACAAAGCCCACCCTGTTGACCGCACTTGGGCCGGGTTTTGTTGGCGCTATGGGGGTCCTTAAGCCATGACCAGCAAAAGTGGGCACCGGTTTTGCGGCTCGGTCATGGCCAATAAGGGGACGCGGCCATGACGTTGTTTGATTGGCCAATGTGGGCGCTAGCGGTTTTTGCCTACGTCATTATCCAGCGGCTGGCCGAGTTGGCTTATGCCAATGCGAACACCCGCCGCTTGCTTGCCGAAGGTGGCCGCGAGCATGGCGCGAAGCATTACCCTCTGTTTATCCTTCTGCACAGCGGCTGGTTAATTGCGATTGCAATGTTTGCCGTGCCTTCAGTTGCGCCCGATTTGCTTTTGCTGAATGCATTTATCGCTAGCCAGACCTTCCGTTTCTGGACGTTGGCGAGCATTGGTCGTTGGTGGACCACACGGATCATTAGCGCGCCTCACTTTCCGCGGGTCAAGCGAGGGCCCTACCGGTTTATCAAGCACCCAAATTATACGCTCGTCGTTGTCGAGATTGCACTCCTGCCGCTCCTGCTCGGTGCACCTGCCATGGCGGTCACCTTCTCGATACTGAATGCGGCGTTGCTGTGGTGGCGGATCAGGATCGAAAATGAAGTGCTGACCGAGCGTATTGGCACCACTTGACCCGGCAGCCAACCGGCGCTAATGGCCCGCATTCCCAAGGCTGGAGGTGTGATTCTCTTTGGTCAATTGGGGAATACTCAGAATAGCAGCACATTGTGTGATCGGCCGGGTGGGCCAAAGGCTGAGCCTCCACCGCAAAATACGGCTGCCTACCCAAAGTAACCGCTTTAAAAAGGTGAAGATATGCCAACGATTAACCAACTGGTCCGCAAGGGCCGGACCCCGCAGAAGGTCAAGTCCAAGGTCCCTGCGATGGACCAAAACCCACAGAAGCGCGGCGTTTGCACCCGCGTGTACACAACGACCCCGAAAAAGCCGAACTCGGCTTTGCGTAAGGTTGCAAAGATCCGTCTGACCAACCAGCGTGAAGTTATTTCCTACATCCCAGGTGAAGGCCACAACCTTCAGGAGCATAGCGTTGTGCTTATCCGTGGCGGCCGCGTACGCGACCTTCCGGGTGTGCGTTACCACGTGCTTCGCGGCGTACTCGATACGCAGGGCGTCAAGGACCGCAAGCAATCGCGTTCCAAATATGGTGCAAAGCGTCCGAAGTAATTCGAACGTACCATTGGCTGGCCCGATTGGCGCGCATCCGCGCTGCCACTGGTCCCATGAGATAAAGGAAATATATTATGTCACGTCGTCGTCGTCCCGAAAAGCGCATCATTCTTCCCGATCCCAAATTCGGTGATATCGTGCTTTCGAAGTTCATGAACAACCTTATGCTTGACGGTAAAAAGTCAGCAGCAGAGCGTATCGTTTATGGTGCCTTGGAAACCGTTGAAGCCCGCGCCAAGAAAGATCCAATCCAGACCTTCCATGAAGCGCTGGATAACGTAAAGCCAGGTATCGAAGTCCGCAGCCGCCGCGTTGGCGGTGCGACGTACCAAGTTCCTTGCGAAGTGCGTCCAGAGCGCGCGCAGGCACTTGCGATCCGTTGGCTGATCGGCGCTGCCCGTAACCGCAGCGAAACCACAATGGCCGCCCGTTTGTCGGGTGAGCTGATGGATGCCGCATCGAACCGCGGTAACGCTGTCAAAAAACGTGAAGATACGCACCGTATGGCGGAAGCCAACCGTGCGTTCGCTCACTATCGCTGGTAATCCTTTCCGAGCCACTTCGGTGGCTCACACTTCGGAGTAATGAATATGGCACGCAGCCATCCACTGAGTATGTATCGCAACATCGGTATCATGGCGCATATCGACGCCGGTAAAACCACGACCACCGAGCGCATTCTTTTCTACACCGGCAAGTCTTATAAAATCGGCGAAGTCCATGATGGCGCAGCCACAATGGACTGGATGGAACAAGAGCAAGAGCGTGGCATCACGATTACGTCGGCTGCTACCACCTGCTTCTGGAACGACCACCGTATCAATATCATTGATACACCAGGCCACGTTGATTTCACGATTGAAGTTGAACGTTCGCTGCGCGTTCTTGATGGTGCGGTTGCGTGCTTCGACGGCGTTGCTGGTGTTGAGCCCCAATCCGAAACCGTATGGCGTCAGGCCGATAAGTATGGCGTTCCGCGCATGTGCTTCATCAACAAGCTTGACCGCACTGGCGCAAACTTCAAATATTGCGTGCAATCGATCATCGATCGTCTGGGTGCGAAACCAGCAGTTTTGTACATCCCAATCGGCCTTGAAGCCGATCTGAAGGGTCTGGTGGACCTTGTGCACAACCGCGCAATCATCTGGAAAGATGAATCGCTTGGTGCGGACTTCTTCTACGAAGATATCCCTGCTGATTTGGCTGCGGAAGCGGCGAAATATCGCAGCGAACTGATCGAACTTGCCGTTGAGCAAGACGACGTCGCCATGGAAGCATATCTTGAAGGTAATGAGCCGGACGTTGCAACGCTGAAGGCGCTGATCCGCAAGGGCACGCTGAATCAGTCGTTTGTTCCTGTCTGCTGCGGTTCGGCGTTTAAGAACAAGGGCGTTCAGCCATTGCTCGACGCCGTTGTTGATTATCTGCCTTCGCCGCTTGATATTGAAGACGTCCAAGGCGTTCACATGGATACGCTCGAGCCAGACAGCCGCCCACCTGCGGACGATGCGCCGTTCTCGGCACTCGCGTTCAAGGTCATGAACGATCCCTTCGTTGGCTCGCTCACTTTCATCCGCATCTATTCGGGTAGCTTGCTTAAGGGCACCTATCTGAACTCGGTGAAGGACAAGAAGGAAAAGGTCGGGCGCATGCTCGAAATGCACGCCAACGAACGTAAGGACGTTGATGAGGCATTTGCAGGCGATATCATCGCGCTCGCCGGCATGAAGGAAACGACCACCGGTGACACATTGTGCGCCGAACGTTTCCCGATCATTCTTGAGCGCATGGAATTCCCAGAGCCAGTTATCGAACTGTCGGTGGAACCAAAGACCAAGGCCGATCAAGAAAAGATGGGCATCGCGCTTAATCGTCTGTCTGCTGAAGATCCTTCGTTCCGCGTATCAACCGATCATGAATCCGGCCAAACGATCATTAAGGGCATGGGCGAGCTTCACCTCGACATCATCGTCGATCGTATGCGCCGCGAATTCAAGGTTGAAGCCAATGTCGGTGCGCCGCAGGTTGCGTATCGCGAATATCTCGCACGCGAAGTTGACGTTGATTACACCCACAAAAAGCAGTCGGGTGGTTCAGGTCAGTTCGGCCGTATCAAGTTCACGGTAAAGCCGGGCGAGCGTGGCACGGGCGTTGTCTTCAAGGATGAAGTCAAGGGCGGTAACATTCCAAAGGAATATATCCCTTCGGTTGAAAAGGGCATGCGCGAAACGGCCCTGTCCGGTTCGTTAATCGGCTTCCCGATCATCGATTTTGAAATCACGCTGTATGACGGCGCGTACCATGATGTCGATTCGTCGGCTCTAGCGTTCGAAATCGCTGGCCGCGCCGGAATGCGTGAGGCAGCGCAAAAGGCAGGCATTAAGCTGCTAGAGCCAATCATGAAGGTCGAAGTTGTGTCCCCTGAAGAATATCTGGGTGATGTCATCGGCGATATGAACTCACGTCGTGGCCAAATCCAGGGCACTGACAGCCGCGGTAATGCTCAGGTTGTCGAGTCCATGGTGCCTTTGGCCAACATGTTCGGCTATGTGAATCAGCTCCGCTCGTTCACGCAAGGACGTGCGAACTACTCGATGTTCTTTAATCATTATGATGAAGTGCCATCGAACGTTGCAGCCGAAATCAAGGAGAAGCTTGCCTGATAGGCAAAAGCCGACTAATGGCGGCGCCTGATTCAGACGGCGTCGTCCCACCTGATCAAAATATTACCTAATCGAAAGAAGGTTTGAGAAAATGGCAAAAGCTAAATTTGAGCGGACGAATCCGCATTGCAACATTGGTACCATCGGTCACGTTGACCATGGTAAGACCACGCTGACCGCAGCGATCACAAAGGTGATGGCCGAAGCCCATGGCGGTACCGCCGTTGATTTCGCAAACATCGATAAGGCGCCAGAAGAGCGCGAGCGCGGCA
>CAIJLW010000017.1 GCA_903821685.1 uncultured Sphingomonadales bacterium
AGGGCACGCGTACGCGCCTGATCGGGCGGGAACGCGGCTATAGTGGCGTTGGCTTTGGCGGCATTTCGGTTGGCGGCATCGTCAACAACCGTCGGCAATTTGGCAACTTGTTGACAGGCGTCGACCACCTTCCGCACACCCATAATCTCGAACATAACGCCTTTACGATGGGCCGACCCGAATGGGGTGGACATTTGGCGGATAATCTTGAGGCTATCGTTGCGCTGCATGGCGCAGAGACCATTACGGCTGTCATTGTCGAACCCATGGCTGGGTCAACCGGCGTCCTGGTTCCGCCCATCGGCTATCTCGAAAAGCTGCGTGAGATTGCCAGCAAACACGGCATCCTTCTTATCTTTGACGAAGTGATCACCGGCTTTGGTCGTGTCGGCGGCGCAACGGCATCTGAAACGCTGGGCGTCACGCCCGATATCATAACAATGGCAAAGGGCCTGACGAATGCCGCAGTGCCCATGGGCGCCGTCGCCATCAGCCGCCATATCCACGACGGTGTTGTCGAAGGCGGCACCGATGGCATCGAATTGTTCCACGGATATACATATTCGGGTCACCCCTTGGCCGCAGCAGCAGGCCTTGCAACTTTAGACCTCTACAAGTCGGAGGGCATTTTTGAGCATGCCAGCTCGCTCCATGGCTATTGGCAGGACGCGGTGCATAGCCTGAAAGGCAAGCGACACATAATCGATATCCGCAATATGGGAATCGTTGCGGCTATAGAGCTCGCGCCGCATTCCGGCGGCGTTGGCAAGCGGGGCATGCAGCTATTCCACAAATGTTTTGACAATGGCCTGTTGGTCCGCGCGACTGGGGACATCATTGCCCTGTCGCCGCCACTCATTCTGCAAAAAACGCATATCGACGAGATTGTCGGTCGCATTGGTGAGTTGATCGAAACCGTCGACTAAAGCGACAAGACGATTTTTCCTACATGCTGCTTCGTCAAAAATGCCTCTTGGGCTTTAACGATTTCGGATATGTCATAGACCGCAGCGACGACCGGTTGGATTTCGCCACGCTCAATGTACGAGACGAGATTTGCGAACACGTCTGGCTTTAACACCGTGCAACCGATCAGCCGTAGGTCCTTGAGATACAGCGTCCGAAGATCAAGATCGACAATTGGTCCAGAAATAGCCCCCGAGACGCCATAGCGGCCGCCCCGTTTGAGGACATTCAAGATCTCGCCGAACTGCGGCCCACCGACGATATCGACGGCGGCATCAAAATGCTCCGGCCCAAACAAGGCGGCAAGGTCGGCATCGCGGGGAATAACCTGAGACGCACCAAGCGCGCGCACGCTTTCGGCCTTTGTATCCGACGCCATCGCAATGACTTCGGCGCCGCGCCGTTTTGCAAGTTGAACTGCGGCAGAGCCAACACCGCCCGATGCCCCGGTAATGAGAACACGCTCGCCAGCCTGCACATTGATCCGCGTCAGGATGTTTTCGGCGGTGCCATAAGCACAAGGAAAACTCGCCAATTCAATGTCGGAAAGCTGCGATTCAACGCGGTGTGCATGCATTGCCGGGACGCAGGTGTAATCTGCAAACCCGCCATCGACTTCAGAACCGAAATACAGAATGTCGAAACGGCTCGCCCCGTGAAAGACAGGTTCGACCAATACCCGCTCACCTATACGCGCGGGATTTATATTATGGCCAACTGCCACAATATGCCCGCAGGCGTCTGCACCCTGTATACGCGGGAAACGAAAAGCCGCGCCTGACCAGCCATCGTCACCGGCGCCCTTTATGCCCGATACCGCCCCCGCGTCCGTCGCCTCTGCAACCGATTTGGAATACCAACCGATGCGCGTGTTGATATCAGTATTGTTCACGCCTGCCGCAGCAACGCGGATCAAGACATCGTCCGCCCCCGGTTTTGGCAAGGGCACGTCATCGCGAAAGTCGAGCCTGTCATAGCCGCCATGGCCGGTCAGCAGGACCGCGCGCATATTGGCGGCGATGGTCACTCGGCGCGTGCCAGCCCAAACTGGTTCAGATACCATTTCTGGAAGTTAAGGACGCTGCCTTCCTGTTCGGAATATCGACCAGGCCGATAACGGCTCGACATAATGCCCGCCTGATTATTTTCAGTGATGACTTTGTCCTGCGTGGTCGTGGCGTGATAGCCCCAGATCATCTTTTCAATGTCGACTTCAGCCTCAGTCGCGCGGCCGTCAACCAGCCAGATCATCTCCACATCGGTCTCCAATGCGCCGCGCGGCGTAAATTGGAACAATATTGCAAAATGATCGTCTGCAACAATCTGGCTAAATGGGCTGAAGCTTAAATGCATCCGCCCGCCATCTGCTTTCGTCCGTTTGCCCATCAGCGGTGCGGGCGCGGAGCCATCTTGTGTTTCCGAGGCCCAGCCATCCTTGTTCATCCGTTGCATCAGCAGGCGCAGGTGGCTGCTGTCGGCCGCGTCGTCAATATTACCGATTGGCCGACCAGAAGCTGCGGCACTTGCCTCCCAAGCCTCTAACTTAGGTGTAAAGCTGGCGATCGCATCCGCTGGCCCGGAACTTGGTCCTGCGCCTACGGCGACGATCGATTCCGATGCGTGCATTGAGCAGAACTCCGGATGCGAAGGGACGCAATGATAGCATTCAAAGAAATTCTCCACGACCAGCTTCCAGTTTGCGGTCGTTGGATAGCTGCCTGCATGCGCAATGCGTGCTTCGGCGAAACCGTGATAGTCGAGAATTGCCCCCATGTCGCCGAAGGTCGCATCAAAATCGACGGGCTCATCCTCGCTCATATTGATGAAGATCAGGCCGTGAAACACGCGGATATGGCATGCGAACAAGCTGTTTTCCGCTTTGTCGAAATCTTCGGGCATAAGCCGCGCAGAAATCAACCGCCCATCAAGACCGAAAGTCCATGCGTGATAGGGGCAGACCAAGCGTGGGGCATTGCCGCTTTCCGACTGACAAATGGTCGATCCACGATGGCGGCAGACGTTGAAGAAGGCGCGGACGCTATCTGCATTTTCGCGAATGACGATGATCTGTTCATTGCCAACACGAAACAGGAAATAATCACCCTTGTTCGGGATCCGAGACACATGGCCTGCAAGAAGCCATTTCTGGCTAATGATTTCGTCGAAATCAGCTTTGAAAACCGTTTCACTGGCGTAAAATTCCTGATCAAAGCTGTAGCCTACCTGCGTGTTTGCGGCGAGCCGTTGCATTGTGGCATTCGGTGTTTCGGTCGTCATATTTTGATCCGGGCGTTTGAGGGGTCGTATAATGGTTTGAGCGATGCAGTCACCGGATAGCGGATACCGGCAATCTCGATTTCATAATCATCAGCGCCAATTGATCCAACCACGCCCCCGTCAGCGGCGTCGACATAGCCAAGCCCGCATGCACCGCCGAGGGTATGGGCGTACATGCCCGAACGGATGTATCCAGCGATCCGGTCGCCCTGCCAAATGGGTTCATTATGGTAAAGCATTGGTTCGGGAGATTTTAACAGAAACTGCACGAGGCGCTGCTTCAGGCCAGATTCCTTCTGTGCAACCAAAGCGTCACGGCCAATGAAGCCGCCGACCTTGTCCATCTTTACCGCAAAGCCCAAGCCAGCCTCCAGCGGCGTATCCTCGTCGGTGATATCATGGCCCCAATGGCGATAAGCCTTTTCCATGCGCAGCGCATTGAGCGCATGGTAACCGCAATGCTTTAGGCCGAATGCCACGCCCGCAGCGACTATCTCGTCATATACGCCGGTCATGAATTCGGTCGGAATATACAATTCCCAACCCAGTTCCCCGACATATGTGATCCGCGATGCACGAACGACGGCATAGCCAAGCTCGATTTCTTGCGACGTGGCAAATAGAAATGCCTCGTGCGACAAGTCATTGGGGCAAATCGACTGAAGCAATTCGCGCGAATTGGGTCCCATGATGGAAATAACGCCCATGCCTGATGACACGTTGGTCAAGACCGCATGCGCGTCATCGGGGGTATGGCGTTTCAGCCAGTTGAAATCCTTAATTTCGGTCTCGGCCCCTGTGACGATCAAATAGGCTGTTTCCGACAAGCGCGTGACGGTCAAATCGGCTTCAATCCCGCCTTTTTCATTCAACCATTGGGTATAGACCAGCTTACCCGGCGCAACATCAACGTCGTTTGCGCAAACGCGGTTGAGAACAGCCATGGCATCACGGCCTTCAAGCCGGAATTTGGCGAATGAGCTTTGGTCAAACAGGCCAACCGCCTCCCGCACAGCTTTGCATTCGGCGGCATTGGCTTCAAACCAGTTTTGGCGGCCATAGCTATATTCATATTTTGGAGCGCTACCGGCTTCGCCATACCAATTGGGTCGCTCCCAACCATAAGCTTCGCCGTGACACGCGCCTGCCGCAACCAGCCGGTCGTGGATTGCAGAACGCCGGACGCCGCGCGCGGTTTCATATTGCTTAAACGGATAATGCGTTGCGTACAAAAGCCCGAGGCTCTCGGTGACGCGCTCCCGTAAATATTTCCGGTTAATCTGGAAAGGCATGTTGCGACGAATATCGACAGTCCACAAGTCTGCTGGCGGAATGCCATCGCGGATCCAGTCAGCCATAACCTTGCCCACGCCGCCCGCAGATTGCAGGCCAATGGAATTGAGGCCGGCCGCGACAAAGCAACCTTTTAACTCAGCGCTCTCACCAAGATGGTAGCGCACGTCTGGCGTGAAGCTTTCGGGGCCACAGAAGAATTTTTGAATGCCGGCCTTCTCAAGCGCCGGCACACGGCGCATCGCATCCAGCAAAAGCGGTTCGAAATGTTCGAAGCTGCCTGCGATTTCGTCAAAGCAGAAATCTTCGGAAATTCCGTCCATACCCCACGGTCGGGCATTAGGTTCAAATGCGCCCACAAGCAGTTTGCCCGCGTCATATTTGTAATAGCCGCAATAATCATAATCGCGCAGCACGGGGAGCGTATTGTCGATCCCCTCGACCCCTTCAAACAGCACGTAATAATGTTCGCAGGCGTGCAATGGCGCAGCCACGCCCACGCTGGCTGCTAAATCGCGAGTCCACATACCACCGCAGATCACGACATAGTCGGCGTCAATCGAACCTTCCGCAGTATCAACACCGGTCACACGGTCACCATTGTGACGGATTTTTGTGACCTTGGTGTTTTCAAAGATTTTTGCGCCACCTGTGCGCGCACCCTTGGCTAGCGCCTGCGTAATATCAACCGCATTGGCATAACCATCGCTAGGGATGTGGATACCGCCTACGACGTCGTCGACATTGACGATATTCGCTAGGCCTTTGATTTCTTCCGGTGTCACGACATGGACCGGCAAATCAAACACCTTGGCCATTGATGCGCTGCGCTTCAATTCCTCAAACCGCTCGAGATTGGTTGCCATTGAGATGGAACCGCACTGGCGGTAGCCGGTGGCCTGACCGGTCTCAGCCTCAAGCCCGCGATACAGTTCGCCCGTATATTTGGCGAGCTTAGTCATGTTGATGGACGGCCGCAGCTGCCCCACCAGCCCTGCCGCGTGCCATGTTGTTCCGCTGGTTAATTGCTTACGTTCCAACAGGACAACATCGTCCCACCCAATCTTGGTCAAATGATAGGCAATCGAGCAGCCAATGACCCCGCCACCGATGATGACGACCTTTGCTTTTTTGGGGAGTTCCGCCACGGTAATTAGACCTTCATCTTCGCGTTGTCGGCATCATAAGCCGGGTGCTCCAAAACCGTTCCAACACGGCGTTCGCCTTGAAGCATGATGTCAAAACTTGACCCCGGTATCGCATTTTCAAGCGGCACACAGGCAAAGAAAAGGCTTTTGCCGACACGGTGGCCATAACCACCCGACGTCGTGAGGCCGATGCATTGGTCGCCGATCAAACATGGTTCAGCGCCGCGTACATCGACATTGGTTGCGTCCACCTCGCCATAGACAATGCGGAAACGGTCAGGTGCGTCCAGCGTCGCCTGCTTGCCAACGAAATCGTCCTTTTTGAAATTGATGAAGCGCGGCATGTCGGCTTCGATCATCGTCAACTCGTTCGTGAGTTCCGAGCCCCACGCCTTGTAGCCTTTCTCGACCCGCATCGTATTGGCGGCGTAAAGCCCATAATTGACGATGCCATATTCCTGCCCAGCGTCCCAAACGGCATTATACAATGCCGCAAGATCGCCCATCGCGGGATGCAGTTCCCATCCGAGCTCACCCGCATAAGAAACCCGAAGTGCGCGCATGTTTATGCCGGCAATCATGATCTCCTGACCACTGAGCCAGCGGAAACCTTCATTGCCAAGGTCTGCATTCGTTAGTTTTGCCAACACATCGCGAGAGCGGGGGCCGTTCATCACCAAAACGCCAAGGTCCATCGTCAAATTGCGGATAGTCACATCCTCATGCGGCAATTTGCTTTGAATCAGCAAGTCCCAGTCGCGCTGTTCGGCGGCCGCAGCAGACAGACAATAGAAATGGTCATCGGCAAAGCGTGTCACCGTCATTTCACCGTAAATGCGACCTTGAATCGACAATGGATGGACCAAGCCGATGCCGCCCAATTTCTTTGGCATACGGTTTGCACAAATACGGTTGAGGAAGGCCTCAGCATCAGGGCCACACACATCATATTTCGCAAAGCCGGAGAGATCGAGCACACCGACGCGTTCGGCAACAGCCTTCACCTCGGCGGCAACTGCTGCAAAGCTGTTGGTCCGGTTATAGCCGCCTTCTTCTTCAGCGCCGTCGAGTGTAAAATATTTGGGCCGCTCCCACCCATAGGTTTCGCCATAAACGGCGCCGGCGGAAAGCAACTGGCCGTAAAGCGCGCTCGTCTTTTGAGGACGACCGTCAGGCTCCTCTTCACCAGGAAGCCGCGTCGTAAACGTCATCCGGTAATCTAGGAAAACCTTATCACGGCTGTAGTTTTCGTCTGCATATGGGCCATAACGCCGCGGATCGAATTCGGTCATATTGATGTCGGCATCACCGAACACCATCCATTGCGCCATATATTTGCCAGCGCCGCCACCTTGCGCAATACCAAAGCTGGTGCCGCAACAATGCCAGAAGTTTTTAAGGCCGACAGCTGGCCCTAACAACGGTCCGCCATCGGGCGTATGCGGGATCGCGCCATTTACGAAGCGCCGCAGGCCAACCTCACCAAATATAGGCATCCGCTCAATCGCGCGTTCGAGCCACGGGGCAATCCGCTCCAGATCTTCTGGAAACAGCTCGCTGGTGGAATCCCATTCGGGGTGCCCGCCGCGCGGAGCCCACGCCTCCGCCAAACCGGTATTCTCATATACCCCGATCAGTCCGCTCTTTTGCTCCTGACGGAAATAGCCGGAAACATGCGGGCAGCGCATAACGGGGATTTCTTCTTCGCGGTCCTTGAACGCAGGAATGGGATCGGTGACGACATAATGATGCTCCATATTGGTCACCGGAATGTCGATGCCTGCCATTTGCGCGATTTGCCGCGCATAGCAGCCGGCTGCATTTACAACGATTTCCGCGCGGATCGTGCCTTTTTCGGTCTCAACATCCCATTCGCCTGTCGGCAGTTGGGTCAGGCCGGTCACGCGGTTTTTGCGCACGATCTTCGCGCCCATATTCTTTGCACCAATCGCAAGCGCATTGCAGATGCCCGATGGATCAGCATGTCCGTCTTCCGTGGTCCGCGCGCCGGCGATGACACCATCAAGTGTCATGAACGGGTTGTGCCGGAGAATTTCCTCAGGCGGGATAATCTCCATTTCAAAGCCGATGATCTTCGAAAAGCCTTCAATATAGCGCATCCACGCGAGTTCGCGTTCGTTCGTCGCAAGACGGATGCCGCCCGATTTATGCCAGCTTACATATTGCCCAGTGAGCCCCTCAAGCCGCGGGTAGAGCTCATTGCTATACGCGTGCATCTTGGCGAGATTATAGCTTCCGGTGATGTTTGGGCATTGCCCGGCCGCGTGCCAAGTGGAGCCGGATGTGAGCTCGTCCTTTTCAATCAACAGACAGTCGGTCCAGCCAAGCTCTGCCAGATGGTAGAGCAACGATGCTCCCATTATGCCACCACCAATAATAACAACCCGCGCCGATGTTTGCATGATAGCTGTGCTCCTTAAGGCTTTAAACCAAAGGAACCTTAGGGCGGGTTTGAGGTCGGACACAAATGGGGAATATGACGGGACTGGTTAAAAAAATTTTTGAATGCTAATCACCGGTCCATGTAAGAAACGAGGCGTGCATTCATAACGTGGAAGTTCAGCTATGCGGGTTGCGTTGATTACAGGTGCGGCACAAGGCGTCGGTTTTGCGACGGCGAAGATGTTTGCTGACACGGGATATCATGTCGTCATGACCGATGTGCAGCCGCTTGATGCGCAAATCGCTATGTTAGCAGAACGCGGCGGGAGCGTATCCGCGCTGTCCGGTGATATTTCCTCTGAGGCTTTTGTCATCGAATTGGCCAAAAAAATCGCACATGAGCACCAAGCAGCGGATGTACTCGTCAATAATGCCGGCATCAGCATGATATCCCCCGCCGAAGACACAAGTATTGAGCAATGGCAGCGCGTCATGAACGTTAACCTGACTGGTCCGTTTTTACTGTGCCGGGAAATTGGTAAGCAAATGCTTGCGCATCAGCGCGGAAATATTGTCAACGTTGCCTCTATTGCAGGCCTTCACGGCGTGATCGACCGTTCGGCCTATAATGCATCCAAACATGGGTTGGTCGGCTTGACCCGGACCCTTGCCGCAGAATGGGGCAGTCGCGGTGTCCGTGTAAACGCCGTATGCCCCGGTTGGATTAAAACCGAGATGGACGAAGCAGACCAAGGTTCAGGCGCATATTCCGATTCCGATATCATCAACCGCGTGCCTATGGGTCGTTTTGCGAAACCGGAGGATGTTGCGCGGGCGATCGCATTTCTTGCGCATGAAGACAGCTTCATCAACGGCGTGAGCTTACCCGTCGATGGTGGATGGATTGCCGATGCCAGTTGGGATGCCCTTCGTGTAAAAAAACGGTAAGGGCTCTGCGCGGCCTTGCACCAATGAGTAGGTCATATTATGCAACTTTGGACCGTCACAGCATAGTCACAGTTATGATCTAAGCACGAGCCGTCTGAGATATTGTCTTAATAGCGAAGCGAAGCCCAATGACGACTATTTCCATCTCGTTTCCCAAGGTCGGTTCGCAAGCGTATCTCCTGTGCGCGATGCGCATATTGTGGATAGCGATGCCACTAGCAATATTATTGCCGCTTCACCTTCTATGGCATCTGCTAAAATTGCCTTCGCCATGGGCTATGCTGTTCCTGCGCATTTGCGCACGCGCTCTGGGCGCGCGCGTCACAGTTTATGGCAAACCATTGCGCAGAGATGTATTTTTCGTCGCCAACCATATTTCATGGCACGATATTCCTATTTTAGCAGGGATCACCGGATCTGCTTTTGTGGCACAGGACGGCGTTCGGGATTGGCCAGTGATTGGCTGGCTCGCAAAGTTAAATCGCACGATTTTCATCAGCCGCTCTGAAAAGCAAAATGTCGCACAGCAAGTGGCTGAGCTGCGTGAAGCGATTGCAGAGAATTGGTCAGTCACGCTTTTTCCCGAAGGCACGACATCCGATGGCCGTGGGCTATTGCCGTTTAAACAATCGCTGTTTGCCACACTCGCGCCCCCACCCAAGCCGATGATGATCCAGCCCGTCTATTTGGATTTTGGCATTGACGGACCTGATATCGCATGGCTGGGCGAGGAAACTGGATGGGAGAGCGCTTGGCGCGCATTTACAAGACCCGGAAGCTACGACGTTGGTGTGCATTTCCTTGAGCCATTCGATCCAGCCGCCCTTGCGGATCGCAAAATCGTGTGCGCACTCGCCCGTTCTCGGATTGCGGCGGCGTTGTCATCCAAGCTGGGATATAGCGTTACCTAAATTAACCAGTCGCTCTTTGCTATTGGCGCATAGTAAAATAATTCACCCAATCGGCCAAATTTTTCAATTGTAGCGGCGCGCCGACGGCGCTCTAACTTTTCCCAATTGGCGGACAACGCCTATCGGAAATAGACTGGGTGCAATCATGAAAATCGGATTTATCGGCCTTGGCAATGTCGGCGGAAAGCTTGCGGGTAGCTTGATACGCAATGGCCATGAAGTGACTGTCCGCGACCTAGATGATGCGCTTGTTGCAGAATATGTGGCGCGCGGTGCATCTTCGGCCGCCTCTCCAAAAGAATTGGGAGAGGCTGTAGATCTTATCATCACCTGCCTTCCTTCTCCTGCCGCCAGTTCTGCTGTTGCCGAAGGTGAAGATGGCTTTCTGCAGGTCATGCGCAAGGGGCAGGTATGGCTTGAAATGAGCACCACCGATTATAGTGAAATCATCCGGCTTGGGGCGTTGGTCGAGGCGCGCGGCGCCATGTTTATGGAATGCCCTGTTTCCGGCGGCTGTCACCGCGCCGATACTGGCAATATCGCAATTTTTGCCGGCGGCCCGCGCGCTGCGTTCGAATTTGTCCTGCCGGTTTTGACAACAATGGGACGTCGTATTTTGCACACCGGCGATCTTGGAACCGCGTCGCAATTGAAAGTGATGACCAACTATCTCTGCACAGTGCATCTGGTTGCGCTGGCTGAGGCGCTGACAACGTGCAAAGCCATCGGGCTTGATATGAATACAACATATGAGGCTATCCGGATTTCATCGGGCAACAGCTTTGTCCACGAAACCGAAAGCCAGGTCATTCTCAACGGAAGCCGCGACATTAACTTCACCATGGATTTGGTCAGCAAAGATGTCGGCTTGTTCGACAAAATTGCGCACGCGGCCAATGTCCCTGTCGAATTGTCACCGCTGATCGTCAAAATCTTCAAAGAGGGCGAAGAGGCCTTCGGTTCTCGCGAATTTTCACCAAACATTATCCGCCGTTACGAAGAACCACTGGGCATCAAAGTTTTGGGCACTGGCTTTCCGGCAGATATGGTGGACGATGAACCCGAAGAGCGCGGCTATGAGGTGGTTCCGAAACGATAATCCGCCGCGACCTATCGGCTATTTTCCACATTCTTGAACACCCAATCCATGAAAGTTCGGATCCGCGGATTTTCTTTCATATCTTTGCGGCAGATGAGCCCCCAAGCGCCGGGGCATACTGCCTTATGGGCGATAGGTTGAACCAGCCGACCGGCCGCTAGGTCCTGATCAACAAAGGGACCGTTGACTAAAGCTATCCCTTCGCCATTGAGCGCCATTTCGAGCGCAACGGCCAAGGTATCGACCATAAGATAGGGCACCGATGGTTCAAACGGCGCACCCGCCGAAGCAAACCAAGTTTCCCAATTTTGCACTTCGGTATAAATAGCAACCAGAGGCTTGGTCATCAAAGCTTCAGGGGATGGATTTGGCCCCATAGCCGCTGCCACTTCCGGGCTGCACACTGGAAACAGCGCATATTCATACAGCGGCATCCAATAAAATTTGGCTGGATCAGGTTCAACTTCACAATAGACCAGACCGACATCGGCGTGGACATCATCAAACTCCCATTCGACCGCGCATGTATTCAATGTGAGTTTGACTTCGGGATGATCCGCCAAAAACTGCGGCACCCGCTTGGCAAGCCACCTGATTGAGGCCGTTACGTATGTTTGCACACGCAGTGGCTTGTGGAGTGCGTTGCGGTGCACTTCCTCGACGCCTTCGAGTAAGGATTCAAACGCAGCGCGTACATACGGATAGAGCACTTTGCCCTCTTCCGTCGAAACGATGTGCCGCCCTTCCTGTACAAACAAGGTTACGCCAAGGGCATCTTCAACAAGTTGAACCTGATGGCTGACTGCAGGGTGCGTCAGACACAATTCGTCTGCCGCATCGCGAATACTTTGGTGCCGCGTTGCCGCTTCAAAGCCCTTAAGTGCTTTCAGAGGCGGTAACTGCTTAAGGTCAATTTTTGGATGCATCGCGTCCCTCCCCAGATTCGCGCTATGGCATGGGGTTAGCACAGTCAAAAAGAACTGGTAAATAAAATTAACGCGTGCTTTTTGCGTCCTCCAAGATCATTGCCGCGCCTTTTTCGGCAACCATGACAGTTGGCGCGTTTGTATTTCCCGAAGTGATTGTCGGGAACACCGAAGCGTCTACAACCCGCAACCCCTCGATACCATGAACGCGCAGGCGGGCATCGACCACCGAACTGACAGGATCTATCCCCATCATGCAGGTGCTTGTCGGATGATACACCGTGTCGGCGCGGGCGCGGAAATCGGCCAGCAAAGCTTCGTCGCCATCCACATGGGCTCCGGGAATAAGTTCCTCGGTTATTATATCTGCAAGCGGCTTTGTCGATGCGATTTCACGCAATATCCGGTTGCCAGCCAAAACATCGTCAATGTCCGATTGCGTCGCAAGATAGTTCGGATGGATGGCAGGATATTGCGAAGGGTCTGAACTGGTCAGTTCAATATGCCCTCGGCTGGTCGGACGGCAGGGGTTGTGCGACAGCAAAAACGCCGAAAATGGATCGGGGTTCAAAAGCTTTCGTTCCGACAAGGGGGTCTTCGTGTAACTGACCGGGCTAAAATACAGTTGGAGATTAGGGTGCGCTTTAGTTGCGTCGCTTCGCACAAAACCACCGCTTTGATTGACGCTCAGCGACAGCGGCCCGGCCCGGTCAGCGATGTAGCGCAAGCCGGCGCGCAGCTTGCCTAAAAACGGGTGAAGGACATCGTTCAACGTTGCTGTGCGCACTTTGTAAAAATAGGACACCGCAATATGGTCCTGCAAATTACGGCCCACCGCTTTTGCATCGACCAGCGTTTCGATGCCGACATTTTTCAAATGGCTTGCATCGCCGATACCCGACAGCATCAACAGTTGCGGAGAGTTAATCGCGCCTCCTGCCAGGATAACTTCGCGCCGTGCCTTCGCCTCTAAGCTTGCGCCCTTAGATGTGTACGCAACACCGACTGCGCGCCGTCCCTCGAACAATATGCGCGTTGCCTGCGCCCGAGTTTGCAGCTTCAGCGTCTTGCGTTTTAGCGCCGGATGCAGAAACGCGTTCGCCGTTGATGCACGCCAGCCGCCACGCGTGTTGATTTGATAATAGCCCACGCCCTCTGGCTTACAGCCGTTGAAATCGCTGCTGGCTGGAAAGCCCAATGTCTGCGCGGCTTCAATAAAGCTGCGGCAAATAGGATGGGCAAAGGGTGAGATATCGGTAACATGTTGTGGCCCGCCTTGGCCATGATGTGCGCTGTGCCAGTCGAAATCCTCTGACTTTTTGAAATAGGGCAACACATCGTCCCATCCCCAGCCTTGGTTACCCAAGGCTTTCCAATCATCGAAATCGTGCGGCTGGCCGCGTACATAGACCATCGCATTGATTGAGCCTGACCCACCGATCACCTTTCCGCGCGGCCAATAGCTCTGCCTACCACCCAGCGCCTCAACGGGCTCGGTATCGTACATCCAGTTAATCCGCTTATCAAAAAAGGTGCGGCCATAGCCAATAGGCATTTGAATCCAGATGGACCGATCGCTTCCCCCAGCTTCCAGCAACAAGACGCTGTATTTGCCGTCTTCAGTCAGGCGGTTGGCCAGCACACAACCCGCCGTGCCTGCGCCGACAATGATATAGTCGAATTCCTCGGTCACTGAACGGGGTGCTGCGTCATTTCGAGATGAAGCATATTGCCGGTATATGGATTGGCACGCGCAACATCTTCGTTCAATTCGACACCCAACCCCGGCTCGGTCGATGGAATGACATGCCCCTCTTCAAAACGGATGGGCGATTTCAAAATTTCAGTGTGAAAACCACCCCAACTCTCAATGCTTTCAAGAATGAGGAAGTTTGGTGAACAGGTTGCAATCTGGATATTGGCGGCGCCGACAATTGGACCGCAGTAAAGATGCGGTGCGATTTGGACATGATCAACCTCCGCCATGGCAGCAATTTTTTTGGCTTCCAATATGCCGCCCACCCGGCCAAGATTCATTTGGAGAATTGCTGCCGCGCCTGCGCGCAACAGGCGTGCGAAATCATATTTGGTCGTCAGCCGCTCACCCGTTGCAATGGGGATAGACGTTGCCCTTGCAACCTTGGCCATTTCTTCGGGCGCATCGGGCGGCACAGGCTCTTCCAACCAAAGCGGATCATATGGCTCAAGCCGTTTGGCCAGCCGTATCGCCCCTGCAGCCGTCATTTGCCCATGCGTTCCAAAGAGCAAATCCGCTTTCATCCCGACAGCTTCACGCAAGGAAGCTGCAAACCGCGCGCATAGGTCAAGCGCTTCCAACGACAATTGGCGTCCATCAAATGCGGAATACGGACCGGCAGGGTCAAACTTAAGCGCGGTGAAGCCTTGGGCCAGATATTCCGCCGACCGTTCTGCCGCAAGATCGGGATCGTGATACACATCTTTTGTGTCCCCGGGCCGCGGATAGATGTACGTGTACGCACGCAAGCGTTCGTGTACTTGACCGCCGAGCAGCTTGTAGACCGGCTTATTTGCTTCTTTACCGATGATATCCCAGCACGCCATTTCGAGCGCTGACAAAACACCCATCAATGTCAAATCGGGATGTTGGGTAAAGCCGCTTGAGTATACCCGGCGCCACATCGTTTCGATATCGTGCGGATCATTACCTGCGACATAACGCGCAAATACATCCTCAATCATCTTCGCGACAAGATGTGGTTCAAACGGCACACAATATGCCTCGCCGATACCTGACACGCCGCTGTCGGTCGTTATCTTGACGAAGACAAAATAGCGTCCGCCAAAATGCGGCGGCGGATTGCCTACGACGAAGGTTTCAATGTCGGTCAGCTTCATACTGGGCGGAACCCGCTGATCGATTTGATCTCTAGAAAATCGCGTACGCCAAACTCGCCATATTCACGGCCATTGCCCGATTGTTTGTAGCCACCAAACGGTGCCATATAGTCCTGGCTTGTGCCATTAATGCTCACACCGCCAGCCCGCATTAGCCGCGATACCCGGCGGGCGCGATCCATGTCGCCGGTCTGCACATAGGCATACAGGCCATAAGGCGAGTCATTGGCGATCGCGACGGCATCGGCTTCATCCTTAAACGGAATCAAAACGAGCACCGGCCCAAACACTTCTTCTTGCGCAATGCGCATCTTGTTATGGACGCCAGCAAAAACTGTGGGTTTCACATAATAGCCGCGATCAAAGCCGTCGGCTCGTCCGGTACCGCCGGCAACAAGCTGAGCGCCTTCATCGATTCCGACCTGAATCAGGCCTTGGATCTTGTCATAATGTGCCTTGCTGACAACCGGACCATAATGCGGTCCCTTTTCCATCGGGTCGCCAAGCTGCGCATCTTTCGCTACGCGCGCAGCAATAACAACTGCATCGTCATAGACCGATTGCTCGACAAGCATACGCGTCGGCGCGTTGCACGACTGGCCAGTGTTCCCATAGCAATGCAGAACGCCGCGTGTCACCGCTGCTTCCAGATCGCTGTCGGCAAAAACAATATTGGCCGATTTTCCACCGAGTTCTTGGGCAACACGCTTGACTGTATCCGCGGCATTTTTGGCAATCTGCACACCCGCACGCGTTGATCCGGTGAAGGAGATCATATCGACTTCTGGATGGCTGGTGAGTGCATCACCGACAGAGGCGCCCGTGCCGTGGATCATGTTGAACACGCCTTTGGGGAAACCGGCCTCATCGACCATTTCAGCGAATAATTGCGCCGACAAAGGAGCCATCTCGCTGGGTTTCAAAACCATAGTGCAGCCTGTAATCAGCGCGGGTCCTACTTTACACACGATCTGATTTATCGGCCAGTTCCACGGCGTAATAAGCACGCAGACGCCGATAGGCTCATGCACAACAATGCCATCCACGCCGACATTATATTCCCACGTCATTTCGCGTACGGCCTTCACCGTCGCGCGCAAATGCCCGGGGCCACTTTCGGCCTGCGCATCGTGGGACAAGTCATAGGGCGCGCCCATCTCGGTCGAAATAGCGGTCACCATCTCATCATAACGCCGTTCAAAGATGGTAATCAGCTTTTCAACCAACGCGATCCGATGCTCAATCGAAGTCGCCGCATAGGCGTCAAAAGCAGCGCGCGCTGCTTTGACCGCCAAATCGACATCGTCACGCCCGCAAACAGCTACAACGGCGCAGACTTCCTCGGTCGCCGGATTTACGGCATCCACAGTTGCGGTCGAGGTCGCGGGCAGCACCCATTCGCCGTTAATATAGGATTTTAGCGGCAAATTAGACATATCCAATGGCTCTCTTTTGATCTTCAATAATGTATTTTTCGGCGCGCCAATAATGCCACGCAGCCCATAAACCAGTTGGTGCGAGAATGAGTTGCGCGAGACGCAAAGAATCCGCATTCCCGCCACCCGCAGCGTCAAAAAAGTCGCTTAGACTGCCAACAATTGTGGGCGCAACGATAAGGTTCAGAACATTGGCGATAACCAACGATATGGCTACGGCCATGGCCCGCATTTTCGGTGCAGCCAAGTTCTGGCAAAGTGCAAATGCTGGGCCAATATAGAAATAGATTGCCGGAATGAACAGCCACCACATCACCTGCGCCACACCCAGATCCCGTGTATAATAAGCAAGAAACGACGGGACAGTAGCCAATGCCGTCACCACAGCCAAAAGCCGGGCAATTTTGCGTGGGTCGGTATATGTAGGGCGCGCCACAACCCATGCCGTCAACAAAGACGCACCAATACCGCCAACAAGGTAAATCCAGCCCAGCATGCCGCCGGCCTCGCCTTCGTCCATGCCGTAGGTGCGCTGTAGGAACAACGGCGTGAACCACATCAATCCCCAACCCCAAAAAGCTGACAGGCCGCTGCCCATCATCGCATGCACGGCTGATTTTTGTGACCACAGGAACTTCATCGTCTCCATGACTGTGGGCGCTTTATCTTCCTTCACCACGTCAAGGCGCCCACGCTTGGGTTCCTTAATCGTTACCATGATGATCAGCGCCAAAATGATGCCGGGCACGCCCAGCACAAAGAATGCGGCGCGCCAGCCATGAACTGTAGAGACGAGGCCCGCGATGTCGGAACCAAGCCAGGCGCCGATCGGGGCGCCAAGTGCAAACACCGTCATAGCCATAGAGCGCCGGTCAGCGGGAAAGTAGTCAGCGATAATGGAATTGCAAGCTGGCGTGCCTCCAGCCTCACCGATACCAACGCCTACACGGGCCAAAAGCAAGTCTAAATAGCCGCGCGTGTACCCCGTAATCGCCGTCATAAATGACCAGACAGCAACCGACGCAGCCAGCAGGTTGCGGCGGTTCGTGCGGTCACATAGCCATGATAAGGGGATGCCCATTATCACATAGAAAAGCGCGAGCGGCAGACCAAGCCATGCCGTTTCCGTGTCACTCAACTTTAACTCTTCACTGATCGGCCCAAGCAGCGTGGACAGAACATACCGGTCCGCAATACTGATCGTATACACCAGCATCATGATGATCAGGACATACCAACGCTGGCCCAGTGAGGAGACTTCATCGGCATTCACCGGCGCGTTCGGAGCATTGCTTGCCATATTCATTCCCCTCAGGTTGCGGCCAGTTCTGGGCCCAATACATCACGCAACGGGTCAAGATAGGAAGAGAAATTCTCCCATTGATCGACGCCGCTTTTAAAAATCGGTTGTCGCACCTGTTCCGAGCTTGCGGTGCGGACCGCGCGCTCATTCTGGTGGAAATTGAGGCATGCCTCTTCGAAAGGTAGACCGCAATGGTCGAGCAGTCGACGAACCTGTGTTTCCAAGTCCGCAACGACGTCCTCATAGCGGACGCGCAAAATCTTGCCGGGCAACACAGTGTCCCAATGGTCCATTAGCCGCACATAGTCCGAATAATATTGGCCGATTTCCCGAAGCCCGTAGGTGAATTCCTGACCTTCAGCGAACAGCTGTTTAAAACCACTGAAACAGCAACCCATGGCCCCACGCCGCGCATCAATGATCTTTGCATTCGGCAAGATCATGTGAATGAGACCAATGTGACGGAAGTTATTGGGCATTTTGTCGATGAAGAAGGGTGTGCCACCCTTGCGGTATATCTGCGTGTCGCGGATAAACTCCTCGCCAAAGCGGGTAACATCTTCATGCGTCAAATCCGCTAAGCTGCCAGGATATTCTGGTTCCTCACCAACAACGCGCCGCCGGTCAAGCCGGAAGGCCAAGGCAAAAATATTCGGCAGCTCCATAGTGCCTTCGACCTGACTGTGCGATGCCAGAATTTGTTCTAGCAAGGTGGAGCCCGCGCGGGGCAGCCCAACAATGAAAATCGGGTCAGGCGCGGGACAGCCTGCGCCTGAAAAACGGTTCAGGAGATCCGTCGACACCAGTTCACGCTGCAGCCGCATTTCGTTGGTCAGCCTTGCGGGATTATACTTAAGTTCCTCGCGCTTCAGGCGATTACCCAGCTCGTAATATTCGAACGACGCACCATAGTCACCGCGATCCTCGAGCGCTTTCCCCAAGGCAAAACAGAGATGATACCGATCTTCAAGCGCTGTCATCGCCGAAGCTTGTCGCGCCTGCATCTGAGCGATCTCGCTATCATCAAAACGGTATGTCTTCAGATTGGCCAAACTCCAATAAGCGTCTCCACAGTCCGGCCGCACCTGATAGGCCCGGCGATAGGCGGAAATTGCATCATCCTGCCGCCCGACAGTCTTGAGCGCATGGCCGTAGGTCAGGTTTATGCCTGGATTGTTCGGCATCGAACTAAGCAGGGCCTCATAAATCAGCATCGCTTCATCAAAATTGCCGACGGCCAGATTTTCATTGGCGTACAGCATTTCAAACTCAGGATTACCCGGTTCTTTTTCGCGCAGTTCCGACGCTTCGCTGAGTGCTAGTTCAAATTTCTGGCGTTTACGCAATACTTTCACATAATCGAAATGCGCGCTGACATTGTCGGGCGCCAGAACCTTACACGATTCCAGTAGAAACTCCGCCTCATCATAGGCATTGAATTTCATCCCGATGTCGGCAAGCAATCGCATGGCTTCGACATGATGGCCGTTGCGTTGCAGGAATGCGCGGCACAATTGCTCTGCTTTGTAGATACGCCCTTCCTGAATAAAGCTAGCAACGCTTAACAATTCAGGCGGAAGAGCAGACAGATGCGCATATTGCGCATGGGCAAAGTTGGCCGGCCCCTCACGTCCAGCCGAGTCATGCATTTCCGAAAGTATGCGCCAACTTGCGACCAACGCGCCATTGTGGGTCACTGCACGCTGGTAAGCGGCAATGGCCTGTTCGTGCAAGCCGCTATCGCGAAAGCAATGACCCCGCTCCTGCCACGCCCGACCATAGCTGGCGTCAATCGCAATCAAACTATCCAGTGTCTTAAGGGCCGCGGGCACTTGGCGCTGCATTCGCTGCGCGACGGCCAAAGTGTACATCGCATCAATACTATCGGCCGCAGTTTTTAGTATGCGTTGGCACACTGCTTCCGCGTCAGACAAGCGGGCATTTTGCAGATGCGCCCGGGCTTCGCGCAACATTACATCGATAGTTTCCGGCGAGGCCTCGGCCAACATTGTCACCTACTCTCCCATAATGTGACGAACGATTGCACGAACCCTGCAGCACTTCATACGATTAACGCTACGCAGAAATGCAAATGTGGAAAGGCGCCCCCAGTTTCCCGGGGGCGCCTCACCTTGTCACTTAGATTTTGTAAGAGAAACGCAGTCCAATTGTGCGTGGGCGTGAGGTCGTTGTACGAAGCTCACCATCATTGCCGCTCTTGTAAAGCTCAGGACGCTCGTCGGTCAAATTGTCACCGAACAACTCCAGCCGCCACTCGTCTTTCGAGACGCCAAACGATGCCGAAGCTGTGCTGTATGAACCAAGCTTCTGCGCAGCCTTGATCGGCGCAATAACATCACCGGGACGGACAGTTACGCCGTTATAAGTTACAGGAATCGATGCCGCATAACCAAGCGTCGGGTTCGACGATTGGTAGCGAATGTCGACATTGTCTATGACGTCAGAGATGCTCTTGCCAACATAATGAATGCCAATTTGAGCGAACGGAGCAAGACCCGAGGAAAGTTCCTTTTCCCAGTGCAAGCGAGCATTGAACTGGAATTTGGGGCTCAAGGCAAGCGGGCCACCGAGTGGCCGGAGCACCTTTGAGCTTTTCCGGTACTTCGTCATTTCAGAATCATTATACGAAAATGCACTGTTAAACGTCAATTCCGGCGTAGTACGCCACGTTACGTCGCCTTCTAAACCCTTGATCCGCGCATCAAGCAAGTTTGTGGTAAATGTTTGGTTCGAGATATTCTGATCGAAAACAGTAATCTGAATGTTGCTCCAATCGATCTGATACGCGGCGAAGTTCACCTGCAGACGGCGATCAAGTAGCGAGAATTTACCTCCAACTTCGTAGTTTTGAACTTTGTCTGGAACATATGTGCCCAAACGAACAAAGTCGGCGTTGGTAGGACAAATCGCACTTGGTACGCGGCACGGACGACGGTTGAAGCCACCTGGACGGAAACCATCCGAATAGGTCGCATAAACCAAGGAAGTATCGTTAAGGCGATAGGTCAAATTGGCCTTGTACAACGTGCCACTATACTTCGCTGGCGATGCGTCAGCATAAAGTACGTTGAGGTTGGCGCTGACATTATAGGTTTTGGGACCTGAAGATGCCGCCGTATAGGTTCCGGTTGTGGCATTGTAGACACCCCGCGCTCCACCAAAGCTGCCGTTCGACGAACCGTTGATTGAAGCCTTTTCATCATAATAACGCAGACCACCCGTGAAAATCAGCTTTTCTGGAATGATATCAAAGGATGCCTCACCATAAGCAGCAAACTGCGTATCCTTACGCTGGATATCGTTGAAGAAGCCGACCTTGACAGGACGAATACTTGTATCGTTTGCGTTTACCGACGTATTTGGTGCACGACGGTAGATGAAGCCAGCGGCCTCTTGCAGATATGACCAGTCGGTATTGTCGAATAATTTGTTATCATCGTAGAACAAACCGAACGTACCGCGAAGACGTTTGTCGACTGGCGTTGTGAGGCGGAGTTCGTGCGTCATGCGCTCAGTCCGGTTACGAACCTGATATGTTTTGTTTGGCGCGTAGCAAGTATTGCCAATGTTACCGTTGTAAGCCGCCGTATAATAAACGCCACGATCGCATTCATAATAAGGCAGATACAGACCGATGTTCGAATATCCGGCGTAATCGGCAACCTGCGTCGCATTATGCTTCAGGAATGAACCAGTGTAGATCAAATCGAGCGCGCCCAAGCGGCCATTAACGCCCCATGTCGAGAGACTGACGCGGTCACGCAGCGAGTTATCGTTGAACTTGGTCACCTTGAGGTCGCCCACATCAGGTTCGAAGTCGAACACGCCGTCGGTGTCAAGTTCTTGACGCACATGCATCAAATCGACCGACCAATCGTCGGTCACCTTCCAAGTCAGCGCAATACGGCCACCGCGATAGGTCGCGTCGTTATAATTGTCCTCAACAAACGCGTCGTTGTTGATAGTTTGACGGGTCGGCGCACGGTACAGGCTTCCCGTGCAATTCGGAACCGCAGTGGTAGCAGTGGCTTGGCACGACTGGATCGCACGCGTGACCAACAATGGGTTGCCGGTCGGCAACTTACCGGCGACGCCCACATTGCCGTTGAACGGCATTTGGAAAGTTCCTGCAATATTGTCGATGTAACCACCCTGGCGGTCGGTGTAAAACACAGCGCGAACGGCCAGCTTATCCTGAATGATTGGGATGTTGATGAATGCATCACCAGCAACGCTCTCTTCACCGCCCTTGGTAAAGGCATAGCTGGAGTTGAAGCCGGCACCAAATGCGCTCGTATCGGGCTTATTGGTAATGTAGCGGACCGCACCACCCATCGCACTAGCGCCGAAGAGCGTGCCTTGCGGACCAGCCAAAACTTCAACGCGCTGGAGGTCAACGGCGTAAAGGTCAAGGTTACGTCCAACGAGGGATGCTGGCGCATCGTTAATGTACAGAGCGACTGTTGGCTGCGCACCAGCGGTACCGGCAATTTGCAGGCCTGGCGAATCCGTCGAAAGGCCGCGGATAAAGATCGAAGATGCACCTGGACCGCGCGAAGCAGCGCGCACGTTAGGCAAATATTCGATCAGTTTTTCGAATTTGGTTATGTTGAGGTCGCTCAGCGTATCACCGCCCAATGCAGTAATCGCGAGCGGCACTTTGTTAACCGACTCTTCGCGACGCGTTGCAGTCACAACGATGTCCGCGATCCCGCGATCCTGCTCTTCAGCTGTTTGCTGCGCAAATGCAGGAGTGATACCGATACCAACGCTGGCTGATGCAATAACGAGCGCAGCCGTCGAAATTTTTAAATAACTTTTCAATTTCATTCCCCTCAACCATCCCCCGACGTTGCGAGGGCCTTTAAACTCCACCGTGTAGACTGAAACTGCAGCCCATTTCAAGCAATTGACCAAATTTTCGTGATTGGTAAAATAAATTCTTCAACCAATTACATCATCTACATGTCGCGATTAGAAGACCTAATATATAGCGAAACCCAATGGTGAGCGCGGAAATGGCAGTCTACGCGGTCCCCAAACTTCGTGGGAATAGGGATAAAAGATGCAAATGGGGGCCGACTTTGTTTTGTTAATAGCCTGCGAGGACCGCAAAGGGATCGTCGCGGCTGTCGCGAATTCAATCGCGAGTCAGGATTGTAACATCGTTGAAAGCTCGCAATATGGCGACAAAAACACGGGGCGCTTCTTTATGCGCGTTGCCATTTCGTGCACCGCAAATACGACCAGCGAAAGCTTTAGCGCCGCATTCATGTCTGTTGCAGCTGCATTTCAGTTAGACTGGCAAATCCACGACCTGCGCAAGAAATTGCGCGCAATGATAATGGTCAGCCAAGGCGGGCACTGCTTAAACGATCTTTTGTACCGGACCTCTACCTCGCGGTTGCCAATGGACGTGACGAGCATCGTTTCCAATCATGTGAATTGGCAGCGCAGGGCAGAGCATGAGGGCATTCCGTTTCACCATTTGCCGATCACACCAGAAACAAAGCTGGACCAAGAGGCCAAATTGCTTGCGATGGTTGAAGAGCAGCAGGTCGATCTCATTATCCTCGCGCGCTACATGCAGGTCCTGTCCGACCAGCTTTGCCGCAAGCTCGATGGCCGTGTTATCAACATCCACCACAGCTTTTTGCCAGGGTTCAAGGGTGCAAAGCCATATCATCGGGCCTATGAACGGGGCGTCAAAATGGTTGGTGCCACCGCGCATTATGTCACGCCGGACTTGGACGAAGGACCAATTATCACGCAGGACGTCTCAATCGTTGACCATGCCGACACAGTTGAAGATTTAATCGCGCAAGGCCAAGACACAGAAAGCCGAGTGCTCGCACGCGCAGTCAAACTCCATCTGGAACATCGTGTGATGCTCAATGGCAATCGCACGATTGTGTTCAAGTAAGATCCAACCAGATCAACAAAGTTAAGGATAGGTGACATGAAGACCCGCGCTGCAGTTGCATTTGAAGCGAAAAAGCCATTGGAAATTGTCGAGTTGGATTTGGAAGGTCCAAAGGCTGGTGAAGTGCTGGTCGAGATCATGGCGACGGGCATTTGCCATACCGATGCGTATACGCTGGATGGCTTTGACAGCGAGGGCATTTTTCCTTCGGTGCTGGGTCATGAGGGCGCAGGCATTGTGCGCGAAGTCGGTGCTGGCGTGACCAGCGTTAGCCCGGGCGACCATGTCATTCCTTTGTACACGCCGGAATGTCGGCAGTGCAAAAGCTGCTTGTCGGGCAAGACCAACCTGTGCACCGCGATCCGGGCGACGCAAGGCA
>CAIJLW010000018.1 GCA_903821685.1 uncultured Sphingomonadales bacterium
ATAGTAATTTAACTAATAGTTAGCATTAAAAAATCACATAACTGTGATTTTCGGCTCAATATAATTGCCGTATTGCCACTTGTTCTGACATATCCGGGTCATCGTAAAATAGGATGGATTGCATGAAGACGACGGCACGTGCGGTGGTTATTGGCGGCGGCGTAGTCGGCGTTAGCACCTTGTATCATCTTGCCAAAATGGGATGGAGCGATGTTGTCTTGCTTGAACGCAAGGAACTGACCTCGGGTTCGACATGGCATGCGGCAGGGTTACTCCCTCTCTTCAATCTCAGCTATTCCGTCGGGAAGCTGCATCAATATTCGGTGGCTTTGTATCCCAGCTTGGAAGCCGAAACTGGGCTGCACGCGGGAATGTCGCAGGTCACTAACATCCGGTTGGCGACAACCAAGGACCGGATGGATGAGTATCATTATTATGCGGGTGTTGCGCGAACAATCGGCGTTGATGTCAATTTCCTGACGCCGGACCAGGTCAAGGACATCTGGCCACTGGCCAATATGGACGGTGTCATTGGCGCAATCCAGCACCCCGATGACGGCTATATACAGCCCGCTGACCTTACCCAAGCACTGGCCAAAGGTGCGCGGCAGCGCGGAGCGACCATTTACCGCAACACGACGGTTACCGGCATCACGCAGCAACCGAATGGCGAATGGCTGATCTCGACAGATCAAGGCGAGATTACAGCCGAGCATGTCATATCCTGCTCAGGTAACTTCGCACGGCAAACAGGTGCGATGGTTGGGTTGGACATTCCGGTCATTCCGGTCGAGCACCAATATTTGGTTACCGAACAGCATCCAGAAATCATGGCGCGCAAAAAGGCTGGCCTGCCGGAAATGGGTGTGTTGCGCGAGTCCGATGCCAGTTATTACATGCGGGAGGAAGCCGGCGGTCTGTTGCTTGGGCCGTATGAGGTTGGCGCGCCGGCTTGTTATGTTGACGGCCCTGCCGCGAATAGTGAATATGAATTGTTCCCCGATGCGCTTGAGCGCCTTGAACCCTATATCGTGGCGGCTATGAACCGCGTGCCTGCCTTTGGCGAAGTTGGTATCAAGAAAGTCTATAACGGCGCCATTGCGTATACGCCCGACGGATCGCCGATAATCGGACCGGCATGGGGGCTCAAAAACTTCTGGTTGAACGAAGGCCATAGTTTTGGGATCACTGCCGCAGGCGGCGCGGGTTGGCAATTGGCGCATTGGATTGTCGATGGCGAGCCGACGATCGACATGATGGGCGTCGATCCACGCCGCTTTGGCGATTATGCCGGCAGGGGCTTTCTTATTGAAAAGAATGAGGAGGCCTATGCCAAGGTCTTCACGGTGCATTATCCCGATGAAGAGCGCGAAGCGGGGCGGGCATTGCGGCGCACCCCATGCTATGACCGGATGAAAGCGCTTGGCGGGGTGTTTGGCAGCGTGTTTGGTTGGGAGCGCCCCAACTGGTTTGCGCCCGCTGGTTATGCGTTAACCGCTGCCGATCTCGACAAGCCTGATGTGTTGTTGAACGACAATCATCCCGTCGTGCCGGACGAACCCGTTCGTGAAAAATGGTCGTTCCGCCGTTCCAACTATTTCGAACATGTAGGCAATGAATGCCTGCATGTGACCAAGCATGTCGGCATTCAAGACATGAGCGCCTTTGCCAAATGCGAAATATCGGGGCCGGGGGCAGAAAGCTGGCTCGACCAATTGCTGACAAATGCGGTTCCGAAAAAGGTTGGGCGGGTAACCCTGTCCTATCTGCTCACGCAGAACGGAGGCGTGCGGAGCGAGTTCACGGTCTATAAGGCAGCGCCACA
>CAIJLW010000019.1 GCA_903821685.1 uncultured Sphingomonadales bacterium
AATGCCCCAGCCGCGACCGCGGCCAACAATGCCCAGCGTAAAACACGGATCTTATGCCCCAACAAGTGCGACAAAAACCGCGACTTCACCAGTGACCCAATGCCAAGCGAAATCATGAGGCCACACGCAACGGCGGCGGCCTGATATAGGCCAACATATTCTGGCTTTACCGGTAAATCCTTGGCCAACTGGATGAGGCCGACGCTCACCAGCGCCTGCACGGCTAGCATGCCGATGGATATCAACAGGTTTCGGTGGCGCGCCATATAGACCAATGCGGTCTCGCTCACGACAGCTGTGGCTGCCGCCACCTCAGCAGCGAGCAAAAAGGCAAGCGCCCCAGTGCCGCCAACAAATTCTGGTCCGATCAGACCCATGACCGCCTCACCGGGGATGCCGAGAGCTAAGGCGATTCCGGCCTGCGCGGCGATGATCCAGAAGCCGACTTGACCGACCTGTTTGGCAATTTCGGCATAATTGCGCGTTTGCAAATTACGTGTGATGACGGGGCCTAAGATTGGGTCAAAGCTGCTTTTCAGCTTCTGCGGCAAGCTCGCGACCTGTTGCGCAACATAATAAATCCCGACCACAGCCGGCGAGGCGAACAGCCCCAATATAGCAAGATCAAGCCGCCGGCTGCCCCATTCGGCTGCATCTGCCGCTGCTAGCGGCAAATTCCGCTGCGCGATGCCCAGCGAGCGGGTCAGGCTTGGCCGCCAGCCGCGCGGCGCGCCATAGCTGCGCCATAATGGCCAAAGCGCGAAGAACAACGCAGCCACGAGCGACGCAACATACGCTAAGATTAATCCGTCACGCGCCGAGTAAAAATAAAATACGCCCGCAGCGATGCTGATTGTCCATGGCTCAACAACCGCGCGAGCGCGCACGGATGACACAATGTCGAACTTATAGGCAAGCGCCGATAATGCGATGTCGGTGGCCACAATCGCAAAAATCGCCAAGGGCAAGAAACGGTCAAGTCCGGTTATCCCGCTGTTCGGAAACATCAGCTGCGGCAGCGCAATAAAAAAGGCAGCGCCCAATGCCGACGCTGCCATCGCCGCAAGCAAGGCATCTGCGATGATGTGTGCTTGTGGCCGGCCGCCCTTTGACAAAAGCTCTGCCAAGCCACGGCGTAGGCCCAAGGATGCCAGTTGCGCGGCAAATTCAACGATAAGCAAAGCATAAGCAAAACGGCCCAGCGCTTCAGGGCCATAAAGCCGTCCCGCTATGAACAGGAAAGGCATCCGCGCTGCCAAGCGCAGCACAAACCCAAAGACATTCGTCCGCCCGCCCTTGGCAAGCGCTTGAATATCGTCTTCGTCGGTTCTGGCTGCGGTCAAGTGATGCCTCTATTGGATGGTTAGCGGATTTGACCCGCCGTTACCAGCTTTCGGACTTGAGTGGACGGGCAAGTAATTCGGCAATAACCGCATCGACCGTGGCCGCGTTCGTCAACAACGCGCAAACGGCTGAAACGATTGGCATTTCGACGCCTAAAGCCGTTGCCGACTTCAAAAGCACTGGCGCTGTAAACGCACCTTCGGCAACGGTTTTTCTGTCGGCTAGCAAGCTTTTCGATGCTTTCCCTTGCCCAAGCCCGCGGCCCAAGGAAAAGTTACGCGAATTTTCCGAACTGCATGTCAGCACGAGGTCGCCAAGGCCGGATAGCCCCGCGAGCGTTTCCGCTTTTGCCCCGCGTGCCAGGCCATATCGCTGCATTTCGGCAAAGCCGCGTGCGATTAAAGCAGCCCGGGCATTCAGGCCAAGGCCTGCGCCGTCGACGACTCCGCACGCAATTGCGAGCACATTTTTAACCGCGCCGCCAATTTCCGCGCCCACAACATCGTCGGACCAATAGGTGCGGAATGACGGTGTCGCAATCGCACGCATAAGGACCGCACCCAGCGCTTGATTTGCCGAAGCGAGCGTAACTGCAGTGGGCTTGCCGGCCGCGACCTCATGCGCAAATGTTGGTCCGGACAGCACCGCCAGCGGGTTGCGTGGTCGGACTTGCGCTGCGATGTCCGATACCAGCATTTCGGTGTCGGCCTCAATCCCCTTTGCACATAGGATAAGCGGCGCCTGTGTGTCGGGAAGGGCCGCCAGCGTTGTGCGCACATGCTGCGCGGGGGTCACAACCAATAGTGCGCCGCATTCTTCCATGCGCGTGAGATCGGCCGTCGCCTCGATCCGTGTTGATAATGCTGTACCCGGCAGGAAGATGACGTTTTCATGCCGCGCGTTCACACTGCGCACGACGTCTTCTTCGCGCGCCCAAAGCAGCACATGGTCATGGACTTGCGCCATGACTGCGGCAAGCGCAGTGCCCCATGCGCCGCCGCCAATGATACCGACCGGATAAATGCCTAAGCTCATGCCTTCACGCCTGCACCGCGTGCCTGCGCGGCATTGGGGTCAAGCGGCCATCGCGGCCGTGCCACAAAGTCCAAACCATCCGTCAGCCCCATCGCGAACCGCTCTGCACCCGCCCACGCGATCATCACGCCATTATCGGTACACAGCCACAAAGGCGGGGCGACAAAGCGCATACCGCGCTGCGCAGCGAGCTTCTGCAGCATTTCGCGGATCGGCACATTCGCCGCAACGCCGCCTGCGACGACCAAGGCAGCAGGCGCGTCAATGCGATCAAGCGTATATGTGATCCGGTCATACAAACAATCGATCACCGCCAATTGGAACGACGCGGCGATGTCCTCAATGTTATACTGGCGGGTTTCATGTGCACGAAGAACTGCGCTTTTGAGGCCAGCAAAGGAGAAATGCGGTTCATCCGCACCTTTCAACGGTCGGGGCAAGGGCACGTTGCCGGGGTTGCCTCTGGCCGCAGCGCGCTCGACCGCTGGTCCACCGGGAAAACCGAGGCCCAATATCTTTGCTGTCTTGTCAAAGGCCTCCCCGACGGCATCATCAATAGTGGTTGCCAGCCGGTTATAATCGCCAACGCCGTTGACCCGAAGCAACTGGCAATGGCCGCCCGACACGAGCAACAGCAGATAGGGAAATTGCAGACCGGCATCAATCAGCCGCGGCGACAAGGCGTGGCCCTCAAGATGGTTGACTGCGATCAATGGTTTGCCGGATGCCATGGCGAGTGCCTTTGCCGTGACCAAGCCGACCATCACGCCGCCGATCAGACCAGGGCCAGCGGTCGCAGCAATTGCATCGACGTCGTTAAGGGTCAGGCCAGCGTCCGCCAAAGCGGTCGCGACCAACGGCGTCATCAGTTCGGCATGCGCGCGGGCGGCAATCTCGGGGACTACGCCACCAAAGGCACGATGGTGGTCCTCTTGTCCAGCCAGAGCGTGGCTGAGAATCGTCCTGTCGGAACGCACGATTGCTGCTGCGGTTTCGTCGCAGCTGGATTCAAGACCAAGGATGATTGCCATTCCGCTTTCCCATAGGTGGACGTGGCGTTATGAACAAGCCGCATGACAGTTTCTATATTCACAGCCCAACGTCCTTTACGTATCGGAACCCGCCGGTCTCCGTTGGCTTTGGCGCAAGCCGAGATGACGATGGCCGCGCTGAAAGCGGTCCATAATCTGCCCGATGACGCGGTAACGCTCTTTCCAATGTTGGCGACAGGGGATAAAATTCAGGATCGGCCACTTGCCGATATAGGGGGGAAGGCCCTCTGGACCAAGGAGTTGGAGCGCGCGCTGATCGACGATCAGATCGACATTGCCGTCCATTCGATGAAGGATGTGGAAACATGGCGTGCCGATGTTTTCGTGATTTCGGCCATGCTTCCCCGCGCTGATGTTCATGACCGGTTGATTGGGGCGTTGGCGCTTGAGGATCTTAAGCAAGGGGCGCGGGTCGGGACGTCTAGTCCCCGGCGTGCAGCGCAGTTACAACGCCTGCGGCCTGATGTGCAGATCGTGCCATTGCGCGGAAATGTCGCGACGCGGCTTGCGCATATTGATGCAGGTGACGCAGATGCCACATTGCTCGCGGCTGCGGGGCTTGACCGTTTGGGCATGGCCGGCGTGGGCGCAAAATTGTCGCTCGACGCGTTTTTGCCAGCAGCGTCGCAGGGCGCAGTCGGCATTGATTGCTTGGCCAGCCGCGAAGACTTGATGCCCGTCATTGCCGCAATCAATGATGCCGATACGTTTGTGGCCGTGAACGCCGAGCGCGATTTTCTCGCTGCCGTTGGTGGCAATTGCCATTCGCCAGTTGCCGCATTGGCGCGGATTGAGGGAACGCAGATCAGATTACGTGCCGAAATTTTCACTGCCGATGGCAGCGAAATGCAGTGTGGCGAATGCCTGTATGCGATGGGTAGCGATGGCGCGGCACAGCTTGCAGAAGAATTGCTGGGTAAAGCGAGCGCAGATCTGCGGGGGATGTTCGCATCGTGAAGTTTTTAATCATCCGGCCGCAACCCGGAGCGGATGCCACTGCACATCGCTTGCGTGCGGCTGGATATGCGGCGTGTCTCATGCCGCTGTTCGTCATTGAACATCTGCCGATGCAGCATGTGTTAACGGAAGGCTATGATGCGATATTGCTGACCAGCGGCAACGCCGTGCGGGCAGCAGCGGATTATCTGACAGGCGATCACAATTTGTCGGTTTATGCGGTGGGCAGTGCTACTGCCAGTGCGTTGCACAAGCTGTCGGTGCCGGTTGCCAAAACGGGTTCGGAAGGCGTGGAAGCGCTGTTGAGGGTGGCTGGTGCGGATGGCCACAAGCGTCTGTTATGGCTCGCGGGCGAGGACTACACTGCTATCCCACAGTTAAACGGGGTCAGTATTGATATCGAAATCGTCTACCGAAGCGCAGCAGTCAGCACGCCAGATGACTTCGCGAGCAAGGTAACCCAAAGCGACCTAGTCATCCTGCATTCGTCCCGCGCTGCAACGCATTTTGCGGGCCTTTGCGATGCGTTGGAACTACACCGCGGCGCCATCACGCTCGCCACATTCTCAACTGCGATTGCGCTGTCGGCTGGTGTGGGTTGGGCGTCGATGATTGTTGCAGACACGCCGAATGACGCTGCATTGTTTGATGCAATTAAGAGGCATTTTGAAATGGCGCATTGCGCATCTTAACGGAACGCGGCTATCGAAGGACCAACATGAGCGATTTTCCAATGGCACAATCCGCACAGACTGCTTCGCGCAGCAAGATGAAATTCAAGTACATCATGCTCCTTCTTCTGTTCGCCTTTGCGGGTGGCGCCATTGCGACATGGTGGCTTGCCGATTCTTTTGGCATATTGACGCCGCCCGGCGCGACCGATGCAGTGGAGGCAGACGGCAACAATAGCCCACCATCGGCAGCGAATGTGGCGCCTGTGTACCCTTCGGCTGCAGGTATGACTGCGCAGGTTGAAGGTCAGGTCGTGCCGGTTTATGTGACGGATTCCGTCATCTCGAGTGAAGCGCTGCGGGGTGAAGGGCTGTTGCTGACCTATGCCGTACGCCGAACACTCGATAACGGCGCGCCTTTGGGATATTTGGCTGAACAACTTCGGCTGCGGTTCGGCGCAACTCAGCCACAAGCCGTTAGAGCTGTTATTTCAGCAGCGAAGGCCCCCGTCACAATCGCCAATTTACAAACCGAGTTGGGCGGTCTTGCGCCGGATTTGATAAGCGGTAATCGCGAGGATGGTGTCTGGGCGATGATGACGCAGGAGCTGTCCCAGCTTTTCGTTCTGCGTCGCGATGGCGTTGCTGCGCTTGCGCCAGAGCAGCGGTTGGTTCGCGCACAGGCGCTTGTTGAAGGTGGCAAAATGGCGGCCGCCATGCAGGAAGTTGCGGCGATGCCCGGTGCATCTGCCGCGCAGTCGTGGTTGGTTCGGGCAAAACGCTACACCGATGCGCGCAAGGCGCTCGACCGGCTGGAGCAGACGGCATTAATTCGTCCTGTGGTCGTGCCCACGGCCGTACCAAGGGCAACCGAGGCGCCTGCGCCCAAAGCGTCGCAAGACCCGCTCTGAGGGTTTTTAAGCTCGGTCCCAGTAAGCAGCGGGTGGCCCGCGATCGCTCTTTAATTTTATCTTATCTTGCGTCTGACCGGGACCGGAATGTTGCAAATATCCGCGCCGCCCGCTGGCACGCTGAAGAACGGGTCGCGCCGATTGGCGCGCGCGTCGGCATAAGCGGCAAAGCTGTCGCTGTCAGTGGAGAGATATTCAAAGGCGTGCACTTCCTTTGTCTCATTGCCTAACCGCAAAGACAGGATCGGCACGCGCTCTTCCTCTTTTTCGTAAAAGCCCAGTGCGCCAGTGCCGCGCGGCAGGCTGGACATATGCTCAATGCCTTCGATGACGCGGCCCACAAGCGCGATGTTCCGATCAAGGTGGCGGGGCGCATGGCCAATAACGGTGTAAAGTTCAGCTCCGCTGCCGGTGTCTGGTGAGAGGTTTCGGCCAACGCCGACCATGCCGTAGCAATGGGTTGGCCAAAGCCCTTCACTGGATGCCGCTAACGTCCAGCCAACGTAGAACCCGTGGGCAGCAGCATAGGCGTCGCGCCTTCCGTCGGCTCCTGTCAAAATCCAGACCTTACCGGGCCAGTTAGGGGTGATATAATTCTTCTTCTCCACAGTTGCCAAGCCCTCTGGCAAAGCCTTCTTCTCGGTCGCGTCGCCCCATTGGACGACATAATTATCCTGCACGCGGTTGATGCTGGTGCCATCCCACCACTTGGCGGCTGCAAGTTTGCGGATATTGCCGACCCAGCCTTGGCTGAAGGGTTCAGGGATTAACTGGATGACCACGCGGCGCGGCCTGCCCTTCGAATCGGGCGCAAGGTCCATGACCATCAGGTCGGTTGGCGCAATGGCCACCCATTCTCCAGCCTTGGCCGAAGCCACAATTTCCGACGGCGCAGGGTGGGTTTTGACCTCTTGCGCAGAAACGGGGAATGCGGCGTACATCGCGGCGCTGGCGAACAAGGACAGATATCTTTTCATCGATAGGGTTATGGCAAATCACTGTGCCTTGCGAAAGCGCAAAGGAGCGGCTAGGGGCGTGCGTCCCCAAGGGGAATGCGGAGACGTGGCCGAGTGGTCGAAGGCGCACGCCTGGAAAGTGTGTATAGGGGTGACTCTATCGTGGGTTC
>CAIJLW010000020.1 GCA_903821685.1 uncultured Sphingomonadales bacterium
CGCGATGTGCCGTTCATTTTCCAATTTCCGACGATAAGCTTGCGCATCTGATCCCTCATTGAACTTTTTCGCGATTCCTTGTATCGCTATTCCATGCTTTCCAAGCGTAGGGCAAGTCTATCCCTTGATTGCCAACGTCTTGCCGCCTAAAGCGGCTCGCTAAGCCCACCTTGTGCCGTACATTCAGGAAATCGCCGTTCATGATTAGCTCTATTCGTTCGCTCATTAACTCGAAATTCGGCGCCATTTTTGCGCTTTTGTTTGTCGGGATGATTGCCATTGCGTTTGCGCTCGGTGATGTGAGCAATTCAGGCAGCTTTGGTGGCCTGAGCGGCGGGAATGTGGCGCGCGTCGGCGACCGTGATATTACCTTGGGCGAACTTAATGATGCCTTAGATAATCGCCTTAAGTCAGAGCGCCAGAACAATCCCACACTGAATATGGCGAGCTTTGTTGACGGTGGCGGTCTGGATACAACGTTAGAACAATTGATCAATCGCTATGCGCTTACCGTGTTTGGGCAGGAATATGGAGTTGCAGTGAGCAAACGCCTGATTGATTCCGAAATACGCAAAATTCCGGGTGCCATGGGGCTAGATGGCAAGTTCAGTGCTGAGGCATTCGGCCGATTTGCCCAACAGATAGGCGTCAGCGAGAAAGCCATTCGCGACGATATCGCCCAGAATTTGTTTGCGCAGCAGATATTACCGGCGTCGGCTAGCGGACCAGCGGCACCCGACGGGTTTGTTCTGCCCTATGCTTCCCTCTTGCTCGAGCAGCGTTCAGGACAGATTGCGGCTGTGCCAGCGTCAGCCTTTCTGCCGCAAAAGCCACCAAGCGAAACAGTCATTGCGAAGTTTTACAGCGATAATTCTGTGAAGTTCACTATTCCTGAGAAACGATCGATTAGTTACGCCATCTTCGGCAAGGATATCATTGCGCAGCGCGCAAAACCGACTGAGGCCGATATCGCGGCATATTATAAGGCAAACGCTGCGAAATTTGCTGCCGCGCAAGCGCGCAATATCAGTCAGGTTATCGTTCCCACCGAAGCAGCTGCCAAGTCTGTCGTCGCACAGGTTGCAGCGGGTAAATCCATAGTAGCGGTGGCCAATGAGCTTGGGCTGGCGGTTACGACAGCAATTAATGTCAACAAAAGCACCCTGACAAGCACCACATCGCAAGCAGTTGCGGATGCCGCATTTGCCGCGGCACAGGGCACAGTCGCAAAGCCTGCTCGCAGTAATTTAGGTTGGGCCGTCGTTCGCGTCGACAGCATCAATAATGTCGCAGCGAAGTCGCTAGCAGCAGCGCGCGCCGAAATTGCAGAAGAGTTGCTGAAAACGCGCAGTGAAGAAATGCTAACCGAAATGACCGGCGAGATTGAAGACGCGTTTGCAAATGGCGCTACAATCTCAGATGTCGCAAAGCAGAATAGTCTGGCAGTCAGTACATCGCCAAAACTGCTGGCCACTGGGCAAGATATCAGCAACCCTTCGTACAAACCAATTCCCGAAATGCAGGCCATTTTGCCAGCAGCCTTCCAAATGGAAACAAATGGCGAGGCACAGCTTATCGAACTGGTACCAGGAGAAAAATTTGCCATGATTGCTGTGGCGGATTTTGACGAGGCTGCCCCGCCTGCCTTAAACCAAGTGCGTTCGATTGTGTTGCAACAATGGGCACAGTCAGAAGGCGCAAAGGGCGCGCGAAAAGCTGCGGATGCATTGCGTAAAGCTGTTGATGCTGGACAACCTCTTGAAGCAGCGTTGGCTGCAGCAAAAATCAATGGGGCTCAGGTAGAACGACTGAGCGGGACACGCGCCGACATATCGCGTGAAGGCCAACAAGTGCCCCCACCCTTGTCGCTGATGTTTGCGATGAAAAAGGGCACTGCAAAAACCATTCAAGCAGGCGATAACCGCGGTTGGTTCGTTGTGTATTTGACCGATATTGTAAAAGGCGATGCAAGCGGTCAGAGCGACATGCTTAAAGCACGTAAGCAGGAACTGTCCGGCATTCTGCAACAGGAATATGTCGCGCAAATGGTCCTTTCTGCTGCCAAAGATGTGGGCGTTGAAAAGAATGAAGACGGTATCGCCGAAGTGCGCACGCGCCTGACAAACCGTGACGGAAACTAAGCCGCAACTCATTTGGCGTAAACGTATTGCAGACACCGAAACGCCGGTGTCTGCCGCACTGAAGCTTTTTGTCGCCGAGCGCGGTGATTTCATTCTTGAATCCGTAGAGGGCGGCGAAACGCGAGGACGTCACAGCCTTATTGGAATAGCACCCGATCTCGTTTTTCGCGCAGCAGGTGCAGCGGCCGAAATCAACAATCAATGGATGTCCGACCGGGATGCATTCGTTCCCTCGCCCTTGCCGTCCTTAGACGCACTGCGCGCGCTGGCTGCAGAGTGCCGAATGGATGTTCCCGAAGAACTGCCGCCTGCCCTCGCCTGTCTGGTCGGGTATTTCGGTTATGAAACCATAGGCTTAGTGGAGAAGCTTCCACGGGCGCCACAGTCTGCACTCGAGTTGCCGGACATGCTGTTTGTTCGGCCAACCGTCATTCTGTTGTTTGATCGTTTGAAAGATGAGATGTTTCTCGTGTCGCCAGTCTGGACAGGAGGCAACGATAAGCAGGCCGTTGCCCTGGCAAACGAACGTTTGGATGAAACCGAACGATTGTTGGATGCTGGACACCCAGCGGCGACACAAAGTGATGTCGGTGTTCACGAAAGTAATTTGAAGTTAGAACCCGTTTTGCCTGCTGGTCGCTATGCGGAGATGGTGGCTTCGGCCAAAAACTATATTGAGGCTGGTGACATATTCCAGGTCGTCCTGGCGCAGCGTTTTACCGCCCCCTTTGACCTACCGCCGGTTCACCTCTACCGCGCGTTGCGGCGGATAAACCCTTCGCCGTTCCTCTATTTTATCGACTTGCCCGGCTTCGCCCTCATCGGGTCAAGTCCCGAAATATTGGTCCGTGCCCGTGGGGGTGAGGTCACTATCCGCCCGATCGCGGGAACACGACCTCGCGGAACCAGCAGCATCGAAGACGCAGAAAACAAGGCGTCATTGCTAGCCGACCCGAAAGAGCGTGCGGAGCACCTCATGCTGCTCGACTTAGGCCGCAACGATGTGGGCCGCGTAACCAAAGGCGGGACTGTTACCGTCACCGACAGCTATATGGTCGAATTTTACAGCCATGTGATGCACATCGTATCGAACGTGGTGGGCGAACTTGCGGATGACAAGGACGCGATTGATGCCTTATTCGCTGGCTTTCCCGCAGGCACGGTATCGGGCGCACCCAAAGTGCGTGCGTGCGAAATTATTGCGGAGCTGGAGCCTGAAACACGCGGGGCATATGCCGGCGGCGTCGGATATTTCTCGCCCAATGGCGATATGGATAGCTGCATTGTCCTGCGCACTGCGGTGGTGAAGGATGGCATCATGCACGTGCAGGCCGGTGCAGGCATAGTTGCCGACAGCAATCCAGAATATGAACAGAGAGAATGTGAAGCAAAGGCAGGCGCGCTCATCGCAGCAGCCCGTGAAGCGATCCGTGTTGCTGGTGAAGCTAAGTTTGGTCAGTAGCTTGACGGGGCCGTAAAGGCCGCTAGCACATGGCTATGCGTAAACTCATCCTAGCTTCACTGGCCCTTTTTTCGGCCGTCCATGTGCCCGCTTTTGCCGAGACTACGGCCCCCACTGAGGCGGACGCGGTTTTTACCGACTATGTATTTTCTACAGGCGAGCGACTGCCTGAGCTAAAAATTCATTATACAACATTAGGTGCGCCAAAACGCGACGCCAGCGGCAACATCTCAAACGCCATAATGATCTTGCATGGTACAGGCGGAACAGGCCACCAGTTCTTCCAGCCCCAATTTGCGGGAGAATTGTTCGGCCCGGGCCAAGTGCTGGATACGTCGAAATATTTCATCATCCTGCCCGACAATGTTGGCCACGGAAAGTCGTCAAAGCCAAGCGATGGTCTGCGCATGGCGTTTCCAAAATATGATTATAGCGACATGATCGCTTCGCAGCATCAATTGGTAACCAAGACCCTTGGTATCAAAAAGCTAAAGCTCATCCTCGGTACATCCATGGGCTGCATGCATGCCTTCATGTGGGGTTCGCGTTATCCCGACGCTGTTGAAAATTTGGCGCCCTTTGCTTGCCTGCCCGTTGAAATTGCTGGGCAAAACCGTATGTGGCGCAAACTTTCTTTGGATGCGATCAGGGCCGACCCAAATTGGAACGATGGTAACTACACCGCACCGCCAGTGTCAGGCTTGCGCACCGCAGCAACATTGAGCCTTATCGCCGGTGCCAATCCGCTCGCCCTTCAGGCCCAATATCCCACCCGCGCAGCCGCCGAAGCCTATACCAACGAAGCCTTTGACCGCGTGGTGACGCGCAATGATGCGAACGACATCATCTACCAATTGGATTCGTCTCGAACCTACAATCCATGGCCAACGCTTGAGGCGATTAAAGCCCCCACATTGTGGATCAATTCGGCCGATGATTTCATCAATCCGGCGAATTACGGCATCACTGAACGTGCCATAAAGCGGATGCCCAATGCTAAGTTCATCCTTATCCCAGCGTCCGCGGACACCAAGGGGCATGGCACGCATACATGGGCCAAATTCTGGAAGGATGATCTAGCAGCCTTGCTTGCGCAATAGTGCCTCTTCCACCCGCACGTTAAAGCCGCTAGGGACGCCGCATGATCTTAGTCATCGACAATTACGACAGCTTTACTTGGAACCTTGTCCATTATCTGATGGAACTAGGAGCGCAGGTTGAAGTCGTGCGCAATGACGATATTTCTGCTGCTCAGGCCATTGCATCTGGCGCGCAAGCATTCCTTATTTCGCCCGGGCCGAAGACCCCCAACGAAGCTGGCGTTAGCCTTGACCTTGTCGCGGCCTGTGCCGAAGCGGGCAAGCCGCTCTTGGGCGTATGCCTTGGCCATCAGACCATAGGGCAGCATTTCGGCGGCAATGTGGCTCGTGGCGGTTTGATGCATGGCAAAACATCGCCTGTTAGCCATGACGGGGGTGGGTTGTTTGCAGGACTGCCCTCCCCTTTTCAGGCCACGCGTTACCATTCCTTGATTGTCGAAAATGTCCCTCCCGCTTTGGTCGTCAACGCGACCAGCGATGACGGTCACGTCATGGGTTTCCGCCATGCCACGCTGCCCATTCACAGCGTTCAGTTTCATCCCGAAAGCATCGCGACGGAACATGGCCATGCGATGCTTGCAAATTTCATGCGCATAGCCGGAATGACTGTCGTGAGCGGAGCCGAAGGGAATATGCGTTGACCCCATTCGGCAAGCTTCCCGACCCGCAGCATCTGTTTGACCATGACGAGGCTGCACAGGCCTTTTCCGACATTCTTGATGCGCGCGCATCAGAAGACGAAATTGAGGCCTTCCTTGTTGCGCTATCTGCCCGCGGTGAAACAATGGTGGAAATCGCCGCGGCTGCGCAAGCGATGCGCGACCGCTTGATCCCCATTGATGCACCTGCAAACGCTATCGACGTCTGCGGCACCGGAGGTGACGGGCATCATACGCTTAACGTTTCAACTGCCGTGTCCATTGTGGTCGCCGCCTGCGAAGTTCCCGTTGCCAAGCATGGGAACCGCGCAGCATCATCCAAGGCAGGCGCAGCGGATACTTTGGAGGCACTTGGCCTCGATATGGAACGCGCCGGGCGCATGGCGCAGGAAACTCTTAAAGACCTTGGCATATGCTTTCTGTTCGCTGCCAACCACCATCCGGCGATGAAGCGCATCCAGCCAATCCGCCAACGCATTGGCCAGCGGACGATATTCAACCTTATGGGGCCCCTCGCGAACCCTGCACGGGTCAAACGTCAGCTGATCGGCATTGCGCGCCCTGCTTATGTCCCTGTTTACGCAGAAGCACTGCAGTATCTGGGCACGGAACATGCGCGCGTCATTTCAGGGGACGAAGGGCTCGACGAATTAAGCCTTGCTGGCGGTAACGAAGTTGCAGTCGTCACTCCGGACGGCATCCGTTTTCAACGCGTCAGCGCTGCGGATGCTGGTTTGCCCGTCTATCCTGTTGAAGCCATCCGTGGCGGTGACGCGCAACATAATGCGTTGGAGCTGCGCAAACTGCTTCAGGGTGAATATGGCGCCTATCGCGATGCTGTCTTATTCAATGCAGCAGAGGCTTTATTGGTGGCGGGTGTCGTGCAAACAATGCCCGAAGGCGTGGAAGAAGCAGCAGAAGCAATCGACAAGGGGCTTGCCAATGCCCTGCTAAACTGTTGGGTGGCATATTGATGGCGGACAAGCTTGCAGAGATATGTGCGACCAAGCGGCTTGAAGTTGCAGAACGCAAACTTCACGGCTTGCCAAATTGGCCAACGCCATCTGCGCCTCGTGGGTTTGAGGCAGCCTTGCGAACCACGAGCCAGTCAGGCATCGCGCTCATAGCGGAGATCAAGAAGGCCAGCCCGTCCAAGGGGCTTATTCGCGCAGATTTTAATCCTGCCGCCCATGCAATGGCCTATCAGGCTGGCGGCGCAGCTTGCCTTTCCGTCCTTACCGACGCGCCTTATTTTCAAGGACATGAGGATTATCTGATTGCGGCGCGTGTAGCATGTGACTTGCCCGTCATCCGCAAGGATTTCATGGTCGACCCTTGGCAATGCGCCGAAGCGCGGCAAATGGGCGGAGATGCTATCTTGATCATTGTCGCGGCGCTTGAAGATGTTGTGATGGCCGAAATTGAGGATGCTGCGCGGCAGGAGAATCTTGATGTCCTTGTCGAGGTTCATGATGAAGATGAACTCGAACGCGCGCTGAAGCATCTCAAGTCCAAGCTGTTGGGCGTGAACAACCGCAATCTAAAAACCTTTGAGGTTGATCTGGCCAACACGGAACGCTTGGCGAAACTGGTTCCAGATGACATTTTACTTGTCTGCGAAAGTGGTATTTCTACCCATGCTGATTGTTTGCGCATGGCCGGTGCCGGCATTCATACATTTTTGGTAGGCGAAAGCCTGATGCGGCAGGATGATATTCAGGCGGCAACACAAAGGCTTTTGACTGGCAATGGCTGATCTTACGCATCTCAACGCCGATGGTGGCGCGCATATGGTCGATGTTTCGGCGAAGGCAGATACCGCGCGGGAGGCTGTCGCCGAAGGCCGGATCAGACTGTCCGCCGAAGCGCTTCATGCCGTACGCGCAGGCAATATGAAAAAGGGCGATGTCCTTGGTACCGCACGTGTCGCGGGCATCATGGCCGCAAAAAAGACAAGCGACCTTATTCCCCTATGTCATCCGCTGATGCTCTCCAAGATTAGCGTCGAATTCGAATATGAAGCGACCGCTATTCGTGTCGAGGCACGGGTGCGGCTTAACGGGCCTACCGGGGTGGAAATGGAGGCGTTGACCGCTGTGACCGTCACCTTGCTAACATTATACGACATGGCAAAGGCGCTCGACAAATCGATGGTCATTTCGGACGTGCGCTTATTGTCGAAGACCGGCGGCAAGTCAGGTGACTGGTTCGCATGATTTCGGTCGATGAGGCACAGGCCAGATTGCTGGCGCTCGCGTCGCCATTACCCCCGATTGAAGTCGAACTAACGCGCGCCGTGCGCCATTATATGCATGTACCGCTGGTGGCACTGCGTACGCAACCTGCCGCAGATTTATCAGCGATGGATGGCTATGCTGTAACAAGCTCGGACTTTCCGGGACCTTGGCGCGTTATCGGTGAAAGTGCAGCGGGCAGGCCGTTTTCGGGTACGCTTCATGCAGGCGAAGCTGTCCGCATTTTTACAGGGGCGCATGTTCCCAAAAATGCAGACCGCATTTTGATTCAAGAAAATGCCGCGCGAGAGGGGGGCATTGTGCGCGCCACGCAGGATCAAAGCGCCACAGATAAGCCCCACATCCAACAGGCTCGAAGCGATTTTCTGGCAGGCGCCGAAATTCTAAAGCAAGGCGCGCTGCTGGGTGCAGGGCAAATCGCTCTTGCCGCAATGGCGGGTTATGGCACGTTGTGCGTTGGTGGCCGGCCACGTGTTGCTGTTGTTGCCACCGGCGATGAATTGGTGGCCGCCGGTTCGCAGTGCACCGCGGCGCAGATACCATCATCAAACAGCCCCATGCTGCGTGCCATGCTTTCAAATATGCCTTGCGACGTGATTGACGGTGGCATTCTCCTGGATGATCTGGCGGCTCTTGAGGCCAGCTTGGCGCGCTTGGCTGCACAAGCGGATGTCATTGTCACCACAGGCGGTGCGTCCGTTGGCGACCATGATTTGGTCCAGCCTGCATTGCTGAATATCGGCGCAAAGATGGACTTTTGGAAAGTCGCCATGCGTCCTGGAAAGCCTTTAATGGCGGGAAAAATAGGCGATACAATCATGCTTGGCCTTCCGGGCAACCCGTCATCGGCCTTTGTCACCGCAACCTTATTCTTGCTTCCACTTCTGCGATATATGTCTGGTTGCCAAACGCCGTTTCCGGAGCTGCAAGAAGCGATCACAACCCGCGATCTACCCGCTGGCGGCATAAGAGCAGAATATCTGCGCGCTCGGATGGATGGCGGCCGCATCACCCCCCTCAATACCCAAGACAGCGGCCTTACCCATAGCCTATCGCACGCCAACGCGCTGCTTCTTCAACCCGTCAATGGGCCTAGTCGAGCCGCAGGCAACATCGTCCAATATATACGCTTATCGTAATATCTGGACACAGTATGTGCGATTGTTCTTGACTTAACCGCTTTTGTTCTCTAATCGTTCTATTCATGTTCAACAGGATGGAACCCTGAATATGCTCACGGCAAAACAGCACGAACTGCTTGTATTCATTAATCAGCGACTTGATCAAAGCGGCATCTCTCCGTCATTTGAAGAAATGAAGGAAGCGCTCGATTTGAAAAGCAAATCCGGTGTGCACCGTTTAATCGGCGCTTTGGAAGAGCGCGGCTTTATTCGTCGCCTGGCCAACCGAGCCCGTGCGCTTGAAGTTATGAAAATGCCTGAGAGCGCGAATGCGCGTGGTGACAATGTAACCCGTCTGGCACCTGTCAAAGAAGCCAAACCACAAGTTCACATTCCTGTTGCTGCAAATGACGTGCTTGAAATCCCGTTTCACGGCAAGATTGCTGCCGGCGTTCCGATTGAGGCACTTGAAGGGCAGAACTCGTTATCGGTTCCAATGGCGTTGCTGGGTGCGGGTGAACATTATGCACTTGAGGTGTCCGGCGATTCCATGATGGAAGCTGGCATATTAGATGGTGATTACGCCTTGATCCGTAAGGCAGACACAGCGCGAGATGGTGAGATTGTGGTCGCATTGATTAGAGGCGAAGAAGCAACGTTGAAATATCTCCGTCGCGAAGGTCAACAGATCCGGCTTGATCCCGCCAATGGCAGCTATCAGCCGCAATATTATGCACCGCATGAAGTTCAAGTTCAAGGTAAGCTTGCAGGCCTATTACGCAGATATCATTGATTATTATTGGACCGCAGCTGCGCCCACGCGCGCTTGCACCCATGGCATGTGGTGGGTGCCGTCATTGGCACCAATGATACGCGGTTCGTTCAGATAAAAAGCGAGGCCACCACTTTGCTCTAGCAGGCGGCGGTCTGCCTTTATCCATTTTGGTCTGCACGATTGCGGCAACCAGCGGTCACTCACGACGATATCAACCCGTTTACACGCCGCGGCCATTTCCATCGCGGGCACTTGGTTGGCTGTTCGCGTCGCAAGCACAGTCCAGGAGCGTTTCTCACTCGCAATAGTAACAACGCAATTGTCCAGCGTACATACTGCGCCAGGCCATTGTTCAATAGGCGTGGCGGTTTCGGCGCTTCAGGCCTTTTCGAAAATCATGCTCCGCACAAAGTCCCCCGCTTTCCCGCGCAGCAAGGCGACTTGCCCATCCGAGCGCACGAAGGCCATGTGTTTTCCGTCCCCTGTGACCAAAATATCTTGGCGCGGTGCGGCAATCATCGCGATGACACCTATTATGCAAAATGGAATACCGAGATATCGAACGCGGGTTGTCAGCAACCCAAACACCAATCCGCCCCCTATAAAAGCGGCAAAGGCCCATAATGGCATCGCGGGCATCATGGCGACAGCGCCGGGTAGTGCATTCACCGCATGCGCGAGCGCGAGGATCATATATATCCCCTGCCCCGCCAGCCACCAAGCGGGCGCTCCCAAACCAAAGAGATCAAGCAGCAAGGCACATGCCTCTAAAGGCATGATCCAAAAGGTAGTGATTGGTATCGCAACTACGTTAGCCAAGGCCCCGTAAAGGCCCGTTTTGTGGAAATGAAACAGGGCTATGGGCGCGAGTGCAACCTCAATAGCGATGCCAGTGAGTATCAATGACCCAATCGCGCGCGCAATTTTAAAAAAGACCTGCTCTTCACGTATCTGTGTAAAGCGCATTACAACGGGCATTTCGTGGATGATGACAATAGTCGCGACAGCCGCGAAGCTGAGCTGAAAACTTGGGCCTGCCATGGCTTCGGGCCAGAATATCAAAACGACAAGCGCCCCAAATGCAACCAGGCGCAGCGTCAGCGCGTCCCTGCCCATCGCTAATGCCACCAATATGAGCAGCGCCGCTATGCAAGAGCGCACAGTTGGCATTTCGGCGCCCGTGAGCAACGTGTACGCCAGCGCGCCCAACGCAGCTGCCGCAGCAGCAACCACTGGAATAGATATCCTTAAGGCAAGCCATGTCGACAATGCCAAAAGGCGACCAACGGTGATAAAAATAAATCCCACAACCGCCGTAACGTGGAGCCCGCTGATCGATAGCAAATGGGCCAACCCACTGTTGCGCATAGCCTGCGCATCAGCTTCGCTAATATGTCCCTGATCGCCTGTCACAAGCGCAGCGCCAATGGCCCCTGTGCCCTCTGACATCCTCGCCAATATGTGGCTTGTTAGGGCCTCCCTCTGCGATGCTAGCAAGGGACGTCCGGAAGCTGGCTGGTAAAGCTGGACTTCGCCCAAAGCTGAGCCCGTTGCGCCAATTTGTTGAAACCAGGCCCGGCGCGCAAAGTCATAGCCACCCGGCAAAGCTGGCCCTGCAGGTGGCATTAGCCGCGCACGTAACCGCAAGATTGATCCGGGCTGAAAGCTCTCCCGAAATTGCTCAGGCTTTAGGTTCACGCGCACAAAAGGCGGCAAACCCGATTCAGGTCCGGTCGCGAGACGAAGACGAAACACATCGCGGGCGGAGATATTTTCGACAGAATCCACCCGTCCATAGAATTCTCCGACCCATATTTTGCCTAGAACAGGCTGAGCAACGGCCTCCGACCTTAATGCGATAAGCGAAAAGCCGATGGGCAATGTCAGCGAGAATATTTGGACAATTTGCCGGAACCGGCTCCCAAGCGGTATGAGAAGACTGAATACGCTAAGAGCAATGCTGGTTACTAGAACTCCAATCCAAATTGATGTGCCGCCAGATTGCCAAATGGCGATACCGAATCCGATGCCTACCGGCAGCCAGAGCGGCAATTGATCGCGTTCGCGGTCAAGCCAGTTCTCGACAGCTTGAAATAGAGTCAAATTCTCATTTAAATTCACAGATTCAAGTGCATTCAATTTGAGATATTTCGTCGCCATAACATACGCTTAGCATCCAATAGACAAACCGCAAATCCCTGTGTTCTCGGATGCTATTGTTTGCCTTGACGCCCGCAAAATTTGCTAGCATTGGGCTAAGCAGTACCAAAGCAGTTTTCTCCCCAAGAAAAATTGGCATTTGCAGGTCCTTATCTGTTCGTAACAGTTGTTTTCTTGCTTCCAATGTCGAACGAGAAAACAGGGCCATGCATGAGCGGCCCGTTTATTATGTTAGCAAGATATGGAGTTTAAAAATGGCCGATAACAACGCAACGCTCACTGTTGGCGAAACCAGCTATGACTTGCCCATCATGAAGGGCACCGAAGGCCCTGACGTGATTGATATACGCAAGCTTTATGCTGCGTCGGACCATTTCACTTTCGACCCCGGCTTTACGTCGACCGCAAGCTGTGAGTCTGCACTGACGTTCATTGACGGCGACCAAGGTATTTTGCTGCACCGCGGATATTCGATTGAAGAGCTCTCGGAACAATCAAGCTTCATGGAAGTATCTTACCTTTTGTTAAATGGTGAGCTTCCGTCCAAGGCCGAGCTAGAGCATTTTAGCTATACTATATCGCGCCACACCATGCTGCATGAACAGCTTGCGACTTTTTACCGTGGCTTTCGACGCGATGCCCACCCAATGGCGATCATGTGCGGTGTAGTTGGTGCGCTTTCAGCATTTTACCATGATTCGACTGACATTAGCGACCCAACACACCGGATGGTTTCCAGCCATCGCTTGATTGCCAAAATGCCGACAATTGCGGCAATGGCGTATAAATATTCGGCCGGCCAACCCTTTGTCTATCCGGACAACCGCCTATCCTACACCGGCAACTTCTTGCGTATGACCTTTGGCGTTCCAGCTGAGGAATATGTTGTAAATCCAGTCATCGAACGCGCCTTGGACCGGATTTTTATTCTCCATGCAGACCATGAACAAAACGCATCTACATCGACCGTGCGGCTGGCCGGATCGTCCGGTGCGAACCCATTTGCGTGTATAGCAGCGGGTATCGCATGTCTTTGGGGTCCTGCACATGGCGGCGCCAACGAAGCTGCATTAAACATGCTGCGTGAAATTGGGACGCCAGACCGCATTCCGCATTATATTGAACGGGCAAAGGACAAGAATGACCCGTTCCGCTTAATGGGCTTTGGTCACCGTGTTTACAAAAACTATGACCCGCGCGCTTCGGTCATGCAAAAAACGGTCCGCGAGGTGCTAACTGAACTCAACATTAGCGACCCGATTTTTGACGTTGCAATGCAACTTGAAGAAATGGCCCTGAACGACCCATATTTCATTGAGAAAAAACTGTTCCCGAATGTAGATTTCTATTCGGGCATAATTTTGTCGGCTATCGGCTTCCCCACCGAAATGTTCACCGTCTTGTTCGCCCTGTCGCGGACGGTTGGTTGGGTTGCCCAATGGAATGAAATGATTTCAGATCCAGCCCAGAAAATAGGTCGTCCGCGCCAACTATACACGGGACCAAATCACAGGGCCTATCCCGGCCTAAACGCCCGCTAAAAGCTCGTTGAAGGTGGAGTGCGTTTATAGCATTCCGCCTTTTCACCTCTCTAAAGCCGTTTCTTTGGCACTGCGTTAACGTGTTTCCACTTGCCGTAAAAGCGTGGCATTTTGGCGCACAGAGCCCAGATAGCGTTCGAACCAAAGCTAGAGCAATTTTAGGTTCACTCGGCCTTAGGTTTCCTTTGCCTTTTTGCCTATGATGTCATTGCGCAGGCTGACGAAGATGAGCACAGTGAGTTGCAGTGCCATAATCCACTCCAAAGCCTGAATTAGCCCAAGTAGAGCAGAGCCGCTTACTGCAAAGATAGTGAGTGCCGCAGGCGAATGTAGCAATTGCTTCGCCCCCTTAGGTAACGCCATTTTCTGCGTAAGATATGCAAGCGACGAAACCGCAAAAGCGACGAATAGGCCATCACCGCGATATGAGGATTGCATATAGACTGCGCTGAACATGGCCAAAATGATTAGTGCCCATGTTAGTACGGATACGCTTTGGATGTGACTATGGTCATCGACGTCATCTGTAACCGCCAGGCGAAGGGAATTGGCTGCGATAGCTACAAATGCCGCAATGCAAGCCGCCGTTGCAGAATTGCCAAAGCCCAAGGCCAACGCAACTAGTGCAATAATTGGGCTTGCGAACTTTGTAATAGTGACGACAACAGGGTTTTGCCAAATTACGGGGACTATGCGGGCCAGCACAGGCCCAAATAACTGAGATTCCACAAAGCCAGATCGGCTTGCCACACGCCGCCGTAATATTTGGCGGTTAAGCTCGGAAAAATCTTGCGCCCCCGTCAGAACGGTCAGTGTCCCATTAGTGATGTGCTGCTGGGACACAGGACGCATCGGAATTTGGGCCAATACCGACTGACGCAGTAACGAGGAGATGATGCTCCAATCATCAGGCAGATCTCTTAGCGTCGCGATAGTATCTTGTCCCACCACAGAAACACCCGCCCACCGCGTGTTCAAGTCAATCCGTTCAAAAGCAGTATTTTCATCACGACTATCAACCGTAGCGACGAAATTCTCGGTTGCTTTCGTGAGCGTTTCAATCAGCCCGAATTGAACATATAATTGTGAGGATTGAACCCAAATGCGGTCGCTAGCTTCGACAAAGCTTTGGATATCTGCGCCAGTTCGAACAAAAACGACCACTAAACCTTTGATGCGACAACGGTCCGCCAGAGCAGTAAGAGATCCACCGTAATTCTCCACCTCGATAAGGAACTTCGAAATTCCTGCTCGCGCCAGCGTGGTTATCTGATGCTCTATTAGCGATCCGCCAGCAAGATCCTGACGCGCTGTACCCGGCAACAACTCGTTCCCACCATTACCTTCGCCGGTAACAGACAACAAAGCGATCGTAGGAATATTTTGAGAACGAGCCGGCGCCATTGTCCAGATATGAATGTTGTTACGATTTTGCCAATAGAAATCTGCCGCCGTTATGCCCTAAATTAAGCACTAAAGTGCTCAACATATTGAATTTCATCGTAAATCAGTTTTGAGAGTAATTTTATCTGGGGCTTTGCGCTAGCCACAGAAGAAACGCACAGATGCCCCGTGAGCGTTACATAGATGCCCATCACTGCCTTTAATGCTACTTCAAATCCGCCAAGATCTAGAAACGTTTGATTAACCTAATCCAAAACCGTTAAGTTTGCATTTCTCTACGGAAATATTGTGCTAAATAACCTGACATGACTATGCGCTCAAAAATTGTCGGCCTAAGCCGCGACATCACTGAAACCGAACAAAATGCCTCTGCGCCCGCGGCAGGTGAAGTTGAGGTAACTTCTGACGACAGTTATGATGTGGACTTAGAAGAGTACACGGAAGAAAGCAGCGATCGTTCTGGCATCTTGGGCTATATTGCTCCTGTTTTGCTGCTCGTTGCCTTTTCGACATGGACGGCATTTTTTGCGCTGACATATTGGCCTGAAATAAAGGTAGGATTGGCCAACGACCGGATAATCGCATTGGTCACAACTTGGTCCGTGCCGACCCTGCTAATTACAGTCTTATGGCTCTTGGCCATGCGGAACAGTAGCCGCGAAGCTACCCGCTTCGGTAAGGTCGCAGGCCGATTACGGATAGAGAGCGATGCGCTCGCTGCGCGAATGCGCGCAGTTAATGGAGAAATCTCGCTTGCCCGCGAATTTTTGTCACAAAACGCACGGGAACTCGAAACCGTTGGGCGGCAGTCTTCGCAAAAGCTCATAGAATCGGCGCAAATGCTTTCTGCTGCTCTTGCTGATAGCGATGAAAAGTCCAAAAAACTTGAAGCCGTCAGCCAGGCGGCGATCACCAATTTGGAGCATCTTCGCAAACATTTACCCGTGGTGACTAGCGCCGCCAAAGACGTTACAAATCAAATTGGAAGCGCAGGCAATAATGCGCAAGTCCAAATCAAATCCCTAATTGCGTCCCTTGAGCGGGTCAGTGATGCTGGCAAATCCGTCAACGCGTATATCGACAATGTAGAAACGCGCGCAGATGATCTGTCGGTTAGGCTAGAGCAATCATTAAGCGGCAGCGCAAAACTTCTTGATGATAAGAGCGCCGAAGCACTTGATAGAAGCGCGCAGATGGCGACGCTCATGGACAGCGCGGCGCAAGCTATCTCAAGCGGCATAGCTCAAGCCTCTGGCGACATCGACACGATCTTGGCTGGTAGCCAAGCGAAAATCCAAACCACTCTTTCGGATCTTCGCGGCGCGCTTAGCGAAATAGAGGCCCAATCCCAGCAGGAAGACGCGCGTGTCCGCACTATAATTACGGCTATAACTGCGCACATCCAAACGAGCGCTGCGCACATCGCCGAAGTAGACAAAGCTGCCACTGACCAAACCTCAAAACTGGCCTTTGTTGTTACAGCGCTCGGTGAAAGCACGCGCTCGGTCGGCTCGGCTTTGTCGGACAATCAGGTAATTGCGGCGGATCTCATTACCCAGTCGGATAGATTGAACGCTTTGCTTGGCGCCGCGAATGATGAGATTGGCCAGAACATTCCTGCGGCCATGGACAATCTCAACGTCCGCATGACCGAGAGTATATCGCACGTCCAATCTGCACTATCGAACGCGGAAACGTTAGATAGTTTAAGCGATGGAGTGCTCGAAAAGCTTGCAAAGATTGAGCTATCAATTGCTGCGCAACACGACGCAGTTGGCGCTTTGACCGCAGAAAGCGATGTCCATTTTGCGGCCCGCCATGAACAGGTTGATGCACTTGGCGCTGCGTTAAAGCAGACACATGCATTGTTGGAAGAAATGTCGGGAGAGGCGAATGACCGACTGGTGTCTTCCCTCTTACGTGTGCGTGAAACAACACGTGCCGCCGCCGAAAGCAGTCGCAAAATTCTCGATGAAGAACTTGCACATATCGCCGACCAGTTGACCGAGCAAAGTCGTGTGGCGCTTGCAAATGCGTTGGATGCGCAGGTGGCGTCCATGAATGAGGCCGTTCAAGAGGCAATTGCGCGTAATATTGAATTGTCGGAAGTCGCTTCATCATTAGCGGCACGGCAGCTTGGCGAACTCGAGGAAATGACGATAAGTCTTGAGGGCCGAATCGCCGATACCAAAAACAATTTTGAATCTGTTCAAGAAGATAGCTTAGCGCGCCGCATGGTGGTGTTGACGGAATCATTGAATTCCACCGCAATCGACGTGACAAAGATATTGTCTAACGAAGTCACGGACACCGCTTGGAACGCCTATCTCAAGGGTGACCGAGGTGTATTTACGCGCCGCGCTGTGCGCCTGCTCGATTCTAGCGAAGCCAAAATTATTGTAAGACATTATGGCGAAGACAGCGACTTCCGCGAACACGTTAACCGCTATGTCCACGATTTTGAAGCAATCATGCGTCTGTTGCTAAGCACGCGCGACGGCAATGCCATCGGTGTTACGCTTCTATCGTCAGACATCGGCAAGCTATATGTTGCGCTTGCTCAAGCCATTGAGCGCCTTCGCAGATAAGCCCTATTTGGGCCTGTTAAACAATGCGTCAAAGCTATGGCGGTCAATCCAGCCATAAATGTAATTGAGATAGTATAGCCCGAATAACGCCACCGACAGTAATGTGGTGCGCAGCAGTACAACGCGTGGCCGAAAATTGCCCGGTGCGCCGTCTTCCTGCCCCGGAGTTTTTGGCAATCCTAACTCTTCGTGCGTGCGCACGCCGATGGGAAGGATCACAAAAGCGGTCATGACCCAAAACAAAGCGTATATTGCTATAATCGAACTCCAGTTCATGCTGTCTCCACTATCAGAACGTCAACAATAGGCTTTTTGCCTGTCCAGCTTACTGCAACGCGGCGCACGGCCAAGCGGACTGTTTCGCGCAACTTATCATAATCACCGCGATGATCTTTGACGGCCTTTGCCGCAGCCGTGCTGGATTCTTCCAGAAAATCCTCAAGATCCTCTTCAATCGGCACGCCATGCAAACGGATCTGGGGGCTACCAAGCATTCTGTCCTTAGCATCCAACGCAAAGGCCACTGAAATCAGCCCATACCATGACAGGCGGCGGCGTTCGTTCAATGTTGCGCCATCCGCGGCAATGATGGTGTCTCCATCCAGTATCAGGCGCCCCGTGCGTTCCTTACCGATAATTTTGGGTTCGCCAGGTGCCAAGCGAACGACGTCGCCATTTGACTGTACCACTGTCTTAGGCACGCCATGGGCACGGGCAAACCGCGACTGTTCCGCCATGTGCCGACGTTCGCCGTGGACAGGGACAAGAATTTCAGGCCGGATCCAATCATACAGCGCAGCCAGCTCCGGCTGCCCTGGATGTCCAGACACATGCACATGCGCCTGCTTTTCCGTGACGGTCAGAATGTTGCGCTCCGCCAGCTTGTTCATGATGATGCCAATGGCAATTTCGTTGCCCGGTATCTGTTTCGATGAGAAGATGACCGTGTCGCCCGCTTCCAGCTTTACGGGGTGGTTACCCTCAGCAATACGCGCCAACGCCGCGCGTGCTTCGCCCTGCCCGCCCGTTGCCACTACAATAACGTCACGACGTGGAAGGCTATCGACGCTCTCCATGCCAATGGTCTTGGGCATATCCTTCAAATAGCCATTGGCCTGCGCGGCCTCAATAATCCGGTGCAGCGAACGGCCTGCAAAACATAATGTGCGGCCGCTTTCACGTGCCACTTCGCCTAAGGTCTGTAACCGCGCTGCGTTCGAGGCAAATGTGGTGACGACCACCCTACCCTTTGCGGCCTTAACAGAATTTAGCAGGTCATCCTTAACACTACCTTCGCTGCCACTTGTTTCTAGGTTGAAGACGTTGGTGGAATCGCAAACCATAGCCAGCACATTGCCATCGCCGATTGCGGTGAGCGCCTCTTGCGTCGATGGTGTGCCCAATACGGGCCGTGGGTCCAATTTCCAGTCGCCTGTATGGAATATTTTTCCATAAGGCGTTGTGATCAAGCAGGCGCTCATTTCAAGGATCGAGTGCGCCAAAGTAACAAACTTAAAATCAAACGGGCCTAGGGAAAACGCGCCCTCCATAGGGATCACGTTCAATTCCACTATGTCGGCGATGCCTTCCTCTTCCAGCTTGCCGCGAATAAGCGTTGCCGTGAATGGTGTCGCGTAAAGCGGAACACCAAGGTCGGCGGCAAAATATGCCACTGCGCCGATATGGTCTTCATGACCATGGGTCAGCACGATACCGAGCAAGTCTTTTTTACGCTTCTCGATAAATTCGAGATCAGGCAAAACAAGGTCAACACCCGGATATTCGGAGTTCGCGAATGTCAGGCCAAGATCAACCATTACCCACTTGCCTTCGCATCCGTACAAATTGACGTTCATGCCAATTTCATTGGATCCGCCAAGAGCAAGGAAAAGAAGTTCATTTTTTGGGGTCGTCATTAGGTAAGTTCTCTATTCCTGTATAAAAGCGCCAGCCCCCGCAGCGTTAAATCCGGCTCTACCCGGTCAAATAAATGGCCATGCTGCTGAAACAATATAGCCAAACCGCCAGTCGCAATGACCGACACCGGTTCGCCGATTTCAGCTTTCATCCGTGCGATCATCCCCTCGATCATCGCCACATAGCCCCAATAGATGCCAATCTGCATTTGTCCAACAGTCGTTGTGCCAATTACGCTTTCATTTGGTGGCGGTTCAATTGCAATTCGCGGCAACATGGCGGCCGCTGCGTATAAGGCATCAAGGGACAAGTTCACACCGGGCGCAATACTGCCGCCGCGATAGGACCCATCTGGACCAATATAATCAAAGGTGGTGGCTGTGCCAAAACTGATAACGATCTTGTGACCTTCTGTTAACGACTGCGCGGCGATGGCGTTGACGGCTCGGTCAGCACCAACCGCGTGCGGCTCCGCAACCCGCAATTGAATACCCCAGCCAACGGCCCCGCGCCCTGCGACCAATGCCTCACAGCTAAAATAGCGCGACGCCAGTAACTGTAAATTGTGCAGCGCACGCGGCACCACGGTCGCAATGATAACCGCATCAATATCCGAACGGCGATATCCTGCCATCTGGATAAGCTGATCCAGCCAGACGGCATATTCGTCAGCTGTACGCCGTGCATCGGTCGCGATACGCCAACGCTGCAATATTTTGCCTGTATCGTCGACCAATGCAAATTTGGCATTGGTGTTACCTGTGTCAATCGCGAGCAGCATAGCTCACTCCTGTTAAATTAGAAAAACATCGGCGGCGTGAATGGCACGAATTGAACCATCCGCCAAGCGAAGCTGCAAAGCGCCATCTTCATTCAATCCTGCATAAAGGCCGTCCAGATGCTCTCCATCGGGCAGCTTTGCGGACAAAGCAGTGCCGCGTGGATGTGCACGCGCCTCCCAATGCCGCACAATCACTTCCGCTCCTGACTGACGCCAGATAGCAAGATAGCGCGCAAAGACCTCTGCAACGATCTCTACTGCCGTTTGTGCATCGGGTGGCATTGCACCAAGGGTAAGTAGGTCCGTTACCTTGCGTTCAAGGTTTTGCGGATGCCAAACTAGGTTAAGACCGATACCAACGACAACAGCGTCAGACGCGCGCTCCAACAAAACGCCACATAATTTTGCGCCATCCGGCGTCAAAATGTCATTTGGCCACTTAACGCAAATAGGCACTTGCGGCGCCATCTGCCGCACGGCGTCAAACACAGCCACAGCCGTCACAAAGGCAAGGCTAGCTGGCGACGGGTCGGTATCGCGCAACCGCACAATAGTGCTCGCAAACAGGTTGCCGCTTGGGCTTTCCCAAATGCGCCCGAGCCGCCCGCGTCCGCCATCTTGTGCATCGGCACGCAGCCACAATCCCTCAGGCGCGCCCTGAACCGTCCGCGCCAAAAGGTCAGCGTTCGTTGATCCTGTCAGCGTGACTTCTTCAAATATGGACGTCAGAAAAGCGCTCTTGCGGCATAGGCCGTCCACACACCAAGCGCCGGTATTGCAAAATAGCCAAGCGGCGAGTTCGCGGCAGCCAACAGCCCGCCAATCCAGACGAGAACCTTGTCATCGCTTTGCGCAATCACGTCAGCGGCATCATCGAAATACATGACCTTGACGACTTTCAGGTAATAGAACGCTCCAATCGCCGATGCAGCAATGCCGATGACGGCCAATGGCAAAAGGCCAGCGGCCACAGCAGCGTTGAACACAACCAGCTTGCCCCAAAAGCCGAAGAGTGGCGGGATACCCGCCAAGCTGAACATGAAAATCGCAAAAGCAGCCGCCAGCGCCGGACGGGTTTTGGATAAGCCCGATATGTCGGCGAATTCTTCGCGATAACCGCCATCCTTGCCCTTCAACTGCATCAGGCATACGAAACTGCCTAAGGTCATCGCAACATAGATGGTTAGATAAACCAGCATCGCGGCAATTCCCTGCTCTGTCCCCGTGGCAAGACCAATCAGGATAAAGCCGACATTGTTGATTGAGCTATAGGCCATAAGGCGCTTCAGATTCTGCTGACCAATTGCGCCAACGGCGCCAATGATAATGGACATTAAAGCGACGGCAATGATGATCTGCTGCCACACGAAAATCTGCGAGCCAAATGCCTCAAGCACGATGCGGATGGTCAACGCAATTGCCGCAACCTTTGGCGCGCTGGCGAAGAATGCGGTCACGGGCGTTGGCGCGCCTTCATACACGTCAGGTGTCCACATGTGGAACGGTGCCGCGCTAATCTTAAACGCTAAACCAGACAGAATGAATACGATGCCGAATATCAAGCCAAGGCCAACTTCGCCGTTCATAGCCGTGCCGATGGCAGAAAAGCTTGTCGATCCGGCAAAGCCATAGACTAAGGATGCTCCATAAAGCAGCATTCCACTGGCCAAAGCACCAAGGACAAAATATTTGAGACCAGCCTCAGCGGAACGCCCATCGGAACGCGCAAAGCTTGCCAAAACATAAGCAGAAAGGCTTTGCAGTTCGAGTCCGATGTACAGTGAAATCAGGTCCGTCGCGGAAACCATGACCCCCATGCCGATACAAGAGAGCAGGATAAGCACGGGATATTCAGCCCGCATGGCACCCATTTTTTCAAGGAAACGCGGAGCAATGATCAGGGAAATTGCCGCCGCTATATACACGAGAATTTTGGCAAAGTTGCCGAACGCGTCATTAACAAGAAGGCCATCAAAGGCAGAAGCATCTGTTCCCTTCGCCATAAAGGCAAATACGAAAGCCGCCGCAGCAACCAGCGCTCCGACCGATAAAATGCTAATCAGGCGCCCCGCCTGTTCCCGCCATGCGGCCAGCAACAACAGCGCAAGTGCCGAGAAACTCAGTATAAGCTCCGGACGGACTAATGACAGAGAAGCGTTCAGTTCCATTATCAATGGCTCCCCTCAGCCATATTTTTTTTCAGACCATGCACAACGCGGTATGGCGCAGTTGTCGGGTCTTCTAATTTGAGTTTGCTATCCCCGGCGGGTGCAGCGCGTTCGACGCGGGCGACAATCGTTGCGACATCGCGGCGGATAGGCGCCAAAAATGTTTCCGGATACACACCCATCCACAACACCACGACAGCAATGGGAGCAAGAAGCCACATTTCACGACCATTTACGTCCGACATTGCGGCAGCATCTGCATTGACCTGCGGGCCAAAGGCGATTCGGCGATAGAGATACAGCATATAGCCAGCACCAAGGATGATCCCGGTAGTCGCAATCAACGTAGCCCAAGTCGAAACCTTATACGCGCCGGCAAGGCTCAAAAACTCGCCCACAAAACCGCTGGTTCCCGGCAAGCCAACGCTCGCCATGGTGAAAAGCATAAACAGCAAAGCATATTTGGGCATATTGATGCTAAGACCGCCATAGCGGCTGATATCGCGGGTATGCAGGCGGTCATAAATGACACCAACACACAAGAAGAGCGCACCCGACACCAGGCCGTGGCTCAACATCACAATGATCGCGCCTTCAATACCCTGTTGGTTGAACGTAAATAGCCCGATAGTCACAATTGCCATGTGCGCGACCGAGGAATAGGCGATCAGCTTTTTCATATCCTGCTGCACCAAAGCAACCAGCGACGTGTACACAACGGCCACCATCGACAGTCCAAAGACCAATGGAATGAAATCGGCACTTGCTTCAGGGAACATCGGCAAAGAGAAACGCAGAAAGCCGTAGCCGCCCATTTTCAATAAAACGCCCGCCAATATGACGGAGCCTGCGGTCGGCGCCTGAACGTGCGCGTCGGGCAACCATGTATGCACTGGCCACATCGGCATTTTTACGGCGAAAGATGCGAAGAACGCAAACCACAGCCACTTCTGCGCTTCAACGGGGAAATCCGTGTTCAACAAAGTGGGAATATCCGCCGTGCCGGCAAACTGGATCATCCACAACATAGCGATCAGCATCACGAGCGAGCCGAGCAAGGTGTAGAGGAAGAACTTGTAAGACGCGTAAATCCTGTCCTGCCCGCCCCAAATACCGATAATCAGATACATCGGGATCAAGCCAGCTTCGAAGAAGATGTAGAACAGCAGCAAATCCTGCGCCGCGAAAACGCCAATCATCAACGTTTCCATGAGCAAGAACGCGGCCATATACTCACCGACGCGCTTCTGTATCGACGTCCAGCTGGCGCCGATACAAATCGGCATCAGGAACACGGACAGCATGATAAGCGTCAATGAAATGCCATCAATGCCAAGCCGCCAGCCAATTGGCCCGAACAAGGTAGCGGCTTCGGTAAACTGCCACTGAGCGCCCGCCGGATCGTAGCTAAGCCATAGCACGACCCCCAGCGCCAGGTTCGCCAGCGTCGCCACCAACGCAATGACACGCGCCTGTTCAGCCCGCACAAAAAGGCAGAATGCTGCAGCAACCACCGGAATGGCGAGCATGATGGAAAGTACAGGGATATCCGCGGCGTTCATTATGTTCTCACCATCATCCAGCTAACCGCGACGACGAGGCCGAGAAGCATTACAAGCGCATATGTATACAGATAACCCGATTGCATCCGGACGGCCATTTTGCTGCCGAAAGACACAGCGGCAGCAGACCCATTGGGTCCAAAGCGGTCGATGATCCCGATGTCCCCCTGCTTCCAGAAAATGCGACCGAACCAGAATGCAGGCCGCACAAATAGGAAACTATATAGTTCGTCGAAGTACCATTTATTCAAGAGGAAACGATAGATTGGCGCAAAAGTCGCAGCGAAGCGCTGCGGCGCGTCCTTTGACACCTGATACATCGCAAACGCGGTTATCAGCCCCAGTAACATTGCCACTGTTGACGACAGCTTTACCCACATCGGCACCTCATGCATCGCATGCATCAAATGTTCGTTGAAATAGAGGGTGCTGTTTGCCCAAAACGCCTTACCGGCCTCTGCCTCGATAAACTGATTATGAAAGACAAAGCCTGCAAACACCGCGCCAAGCGTGAGCAACGCCAAAGGCGTCAGCATCGACCATGGGCTTTCATGGGGATGATAGCCCGCCGTCCCGTCACTTGTCGTCGCGTGCGCATGCGCAACATGGTCATGGTCATGGGCGTGGTCACTATCATCATGCACCGCGTGCTGAATATGCTCCGATTGCTCCCAACGTGGCTTGCCGAAGAAGGTAAGGAACATCAGCCTCCAGCTGTAAAAGCTCGTCAAAAGCGCAGCGATCACACCAATGGCAAAGCCGTACATATGATAGGTTGATCCACTGGCGAACGCGGCCTCAATAATCGCGTCCTTGGAATAGAAGCCCGCAAATCCGCCAACCCCAACGATGCCAACGCCTGTAATTGCAAGCGTTCCAGCCATCATCGCCCAAAATGTCAGCGGGATATGTTTCCGTAGGCCACCATAATAACGCATATCTTGTTCATGGTGCATTGCGTGGATTACCGAACCCGCACCCAAGAACAACAACGCCTTGAAAAAGGCGTGTGTGAACAAATGGAACATTGCCGCGCCATACGCGCCCGACCCTGCTGCAAAGAACATATAGCCAAGCTGCGAGCAGGTTGAATACGCAATTACGCGCTTGATATCTGTTTGCACCAAGCCAACCGTTGCAGCAAAAATAGCGGTCGTCGCCCCGACGATTGTCACGACGTTGAGCGCAAACTGGCTTGTCTCGAACAAAGGCGACAGGCGGCAAACCATAAACACACCAGCGGTCACCATGGTAGCCGCGTGGATCAGTGCTGACACCGGTGTAGGCCCTTCCATTGCGTCAGGTAACCAGGTGTGCAGGCCAAGCTGCGCCGATTTGCCCATCGCGCCGATGAACAACAATATACACAGCAAGCTCATCGTATCGACACGCAAGCCGAGGAAGCCAATGCTTGAGCCGACTTTATCAGGTGCGGCAGCGAGTATTTCAGGGATGGAAACCGTACCAAATAACCAGAATATGCCAAAAATACCTAGCATGAAGCCAAGGTCGCCAACGCGGTTGACCACAAACGCCTTAATTGCTGCCGCATTCGCGCTTGGTTTTTTGTACCAGAAACCAATCAGCAAATAAGATGCAAGGCCAACGCCCTCCCAACCAAAAAACATCTGGACTAGGTTGTTCGCGGTTACGAGCATCAACATCGCGAAGGTAAACAACGATAGATAGGCAAAAAAGCGCGACTGATCGGGGTCTTCCTCCATATAGCCCCAGCTATACAAATGGACGAGCGCAGACACGCTGGTGATCACCACCAACATGACAGCGGTGAGCGCATCGACCCGCAATTCCCAGTCAAACGTCAAATCGCCGGACTGCACCCATGTCATCACGGGCTGCACATAAGCGGTTTCACTGCCGCTCAGAAAACCGATGAAGATCGGCCAGCTCAGGAACGCGGCGATAAACAACCCTGCGGTTGTGATCGTCTTGGCCGCCAACGCCCCAATGAAGCGCTGTCCCAGGCCTGCAACGAGCGCAGCCAAAAGCGGAAGGAAAACGATGATATGAATTGCAGTCACTGGATGTTACCCCTTCATCCGGTTGACATCATCAACGGCAATGGTTCCACGGCCACGGAAATAGATAACCAAGATAGCAAGTCCAATCGCGGCCTCGCCAGCAGCGACGGTCAACACGAACATGGCGAAAATTTGACCCGTCAGGTCGCCCAAAAACACACTGAACGCGACGAGGTTGATATTTACCGCCAGTAAAATCAGCTCGATAGCCATCAATATGATGATGACATTCTTGCGGTTCAGGAAAATCCCAAGCACGCCCATGACAAACAATATGCTGCTGACAACGAGATAATGTTCGATACCAATCACAACTCAATCCCCTGCCCGACGGGCTGATTAACATTACGCGTTGCGTCTTCGGGACGTCGCTGCACTTGGCTGCTGATATTCTGGCCACGCGTGCCATGGCTGCGCCGATGCGTCAGAACGATTGCGCCAACCATAGCAACCAACAGGATCAACCCTGCGGTTTCGAAGAGGAAAACATATTTGCTGTAGAGCAAACCACCAATAGCTTCGATATTCGGCACTGTTGCCGACACCGTGGCTCCACCTGCGCCTGGGGTGCCGAGTTTTACAGCTCCCGCCTGATAGGCACCAATACCCAGCACCAGCTCAGCGACCAGAACGACCGCCAATAAGATCCCGAGCGGCACATTTTTGACAAATCCAGCACGCAACTCGGCAAAATCAATGTCGAGCATCATCACCACAAACAGGAATAGCACTGCCACCGCGCCGACATAGACAATGACCAAGAGCATCGCGATAAACTCGGCGCCGATCAGAACCATGAGGCCCGCAGCATTGAAGAAAGCCACAATCAGCCAGAGCACGCTGTGCACGGGATTGCGCGCGAAGATCACCATCGCGGCTGCGGCAATGACGATACTTGCAAAAATATAGAAGGATATGAGCTGGATCACGATGCGCCGCCCTTAACGATAGGGTGCATCGGCAGCAAGGTTCGCGGCGATTGCCCGCTCCCACTTTGCGCCATTGTCGAGGAGCTTGGCTTTATCATACAGCAATTCTTCTCGCGTTTCTGTTGCGAATTCGAAATTTGGTCCTTCAACGATAGCATCTACGGGACATGCCTCTTGGCAAAAACCGCAATAAATGCACTTGGTCATGTCGATGTCGTATCGCGTTGTACGGCGGCTGCCGTCGTCGCGCGGTTCGGACTCAATGGTAATGGCAAGTGCCGGACACACAGCCTCGCACAGTTTACACGCAATACACCGTTCTTCACCATTGGGGTAACGACGCAAGGCATGCTCACCGCGAAAACGCGGGCTCAACGGGTTCTTTTCAAAAGGATAATTGATCGTCGCCTTTGGCTTGAATAAATATTGCAAGGTTAGCCAATGCGCCTTGACGAATTCCCACAAGGTGAAAGTTTTGATGAGATGGGCGATACTGGTCATGCGAAATGTCCTGTGAACATAAGATAGCCGCTCACCAAAAAGACCCAGAACAGCGAGATTGGTAGAAAAACTTTCCAACCCAGACGCATCAATTGGTCATAGCGGTAACGCGGCACGGTCGCCTTCACCCATGCGAAGATAAAGAACATCAACAGGATTTTGGCAAAAAACCAGATAATACCGGGAACAAGATAAAGCGGCGCCCAATCAACCGGAGGCAAATATCCGCCCCAGAAAAGTATCGCATTGAGCGCGCACATCAAAAGGACGTTTGCATATTCACCAAGCCAGAACAAAGCGAAGGCCATGGACGAATATTCGGTTTGATAACCAGCAACCAGCTCGCTCTCAGCCTCAGTCAAATCGAACGGAGCGCGCGCGGTTTCCGCCATTGAACTGATCAAGAACATGACAGCAATCGGGAACAACAAAGGGTTAAAAGCATAAGCGTTAATGAAGCCAAAGACGTGGCCACGCTGGCCTTCGATAATGCCACCAATGTTGAATGTGCCCGCCCACAACACAATGCAAATCAGTATGAACCCAATAGAGACTTCATAGGATATCATTTGCGCCGCAGCCCGCATGGCGGAATAAAACGGATATTTGGAGTTGGAAGCCCAGCCCGCAATCACAACGCCATAAACGCCAAGACTGCTGATCGCCAGAATATAGAGCAAACCTACATTGATGTTCGACAGCACGACCCCATCGGCAAACGGTATGACTGCCCATGCCATCAAAGCCACGGTGAAGGTGATGATGGGCGCGATCAGGAACAGGCCGCGGTTTGACGCGCTTGGAATAATCGTTTCCTGCAGGAAAACCTTCAGGCCATCTGCAAAGGATTGCAGGACACCAAAGGGCCCAACCACATTCGGTCCCCTGCGAAGGGCAAATGCGGCCCATAATTTACGTTCCGCATAAATGATCATCGCCACGGCTAACATCAACGGCAGAGCAATCAGGAGGATCCCCGCGATGGTCGCGGTGAACCAGGCGGCGTCATAACCCATGCCCAAATTTTGGAAGAAGGAGGTCATTCCGCCGCCTCCAGAACCTGCGTTCCATGCACCAGCTCCGAAGAGCATTTCTGCATCGTTTCCGACGCGCGACAGATGGCGTTCGTCAGATAAAAATCCTTGATTGGATAATCGGCAATTTTGCCATTAACTTCCGCCGAAAGCGCCGGTTCGCTCCAGCCATAATGGGCGAGACCCTCAACACCAAGCGCCGGCACCGCCTTTGCCATTTCGGCGCGCAAAGCGTCGACACTGTGGAACGGCAAGCGCTCGCCCAATGCGTCGGACAGTGCCCGGAATATCGCCCAATCTTCGCGTGCATCGCCAGGCGGGAACACGGCACGCTCTCCGCGCTGCACTCTGCCTTCTAGGTTCACATAAGTACCCGATTTCTCGGAATAGGCGGCACCTGGCAAAATGACGTCAGCATGATGGGCGCCATTGTCTCCATGGTGGCCGACATAGACCTTAAACGTATTACTAAACAGGCTGTAATCAACCTCATCCGCACCGAGGAAAAATGCCAGCTTGGGCGATGCGGCGGCCAGCTTCTTGATGCCGCCGTCATGCGCGTAGCCCAACATCAATCCACCCATGCGCGCTGCGGCAAAATGCAGGACGTTAAATCCGTTCCAGCCATCACGCACCAGTTTGAACTTTTTGGCCAACGCCAACGCAGCTCCATGCACGCCTGCATAACGCAACGCGCCGCCGCCAACGACGATTGCAGGACGCTCCGCATTCTTCAACGCATCGGTAAGGACCTTGGGTGCCTTTGTAAGCGCGCTCAGGTCATCGCCCAGCCACTCAACCTTATAAGTCAGGTCCGTCACTGGCCCGATCGCAAAGACCTTTGCACCGCGCTTTCGGATTGCCTTTTGAATACGCGTGTTCACCAATGGTGCTTCACGACGTAAATCGCTTCCAACCAACAAGATGACGTCAGCATTCTCAATGCCCGCAATTGTCGTGTTGAAATTCACCGCCGAAAGCGAGGATGTGTCATAGGCTAGGCCAGTTTGCCGTCCTTCAAGCATCGACGAACCAGCCAATGCGCGCGCCGCGAACATGGTCTCGCAATCAACTTGATCACCAGCCAATACCGCAGCTTCCCCGGTCCAATGGGCTTTGATCGCATCAAATGCCTCGGTCCAGCTTGCCGCGACAAGCTTACCGTCCTTGCGGATATATGGCTTGTCCAAGCGACGATGCGTAAGGCCGTCAACCGCATGACGGGTTTTGTCCGATGCCCATTCTTCGTTCACATCATCATTGATGCGCGGCAATGCGCGCAGCACGGCCCTGCCCCGACTATCAAGGCGAATGTTGGTACCGACAGCATCCATCACATCGATGCTGGGCGTCTTTTTAAGCTCCCAAGGCCGCGCTTCAAAAGCATAAGGCTTCGACGTCAAGGCTCCCACAGGGCAAAGATCAACAACATTACCCGAAAGCTCGCTCTGCATGGCGTGCTCAAGATAGGTCGTAATCTGCATATTTTCGCCGCGACCAATTGCGCCGACTTCTTCAATACCCGCAACTTCTTCGGCGAAACGGACGCAGCGTGTGCACTGGATGCAGCGCGTCATCGCCGTTTTGACCAACGGACCCATATATTTTTCAGTGACTGCGCGCTTATTTTCCTCAAAGCGGGAAGCACCGCGACCATAAGCAACGCTTTGGTCTTGCAAATCGCATTCGCCACCCTGGTCGCAAATCGGGCAATCGAGCGGGTGGTTGATGAGCAGAAACTCCATCACCCCTTCGCGCGCCTTTTTGACCATTGGCGTATCGGTACGAATAATTTGGCCTTCGGTGGCTGGCAACGCGCACGATGCCTGTGGCTTGGGTGGCCCAGGGGCAATCTCGACCAAGCACATCCGGCAGTTACCCGCGATGGACAGCCGCTCATGATAGCAAAAGCGCGGTATTTCTTTCCCCGCCATTTCGCATGCCTGAAGCACTGTCGCGCCTGAAGGGACTTCGATTTCTAATCCGTCTACGGTGACTTTAGGCATTTTTACTCCGCCGCCTCCAGCATATTGTCGCCTTTGGCTTCATGAATACGCCGCTCCATCTCGGGGCGGAAATGCTTTATCAATCCCTGAATAGGCCAGGCCGCTGCGTCGCCAAGCGCGCAAATCGTATGACCTTCGACCTGTTTGGTGACGTCGTACAAGGTGTCGATGTCGCCTATTTCAGCATTGCCGGTGCGCATCTTTTCCATCACGCGCCACATCCAGCCTGTGCCTTCACGGCAAGGCGTACATTGGCCGCAGCTTTCATGTTTGTAGAAATACGAAAGCCGGGAAATTGCTCGCACAATATCGGTGGACTTGTCCATCACGATTACCGCCGCCGTGCCTAGGCCAGAGCCTACTTCCTTGCAGCCGTCAAAGTCCATTGGCACGTCCATCATCATCGCCGCAGGTACCAATGGCACTGACGACCCGCCGGGGATGACCGCAAGCAAATTGTCCCAACCGCCGCGAATGCCGCCACAATGCTTCTCAATCAGCTCGCGAAAAGGAATGCCCATTTCTTCTTCGACGACGCATGGCTTTTCAACATGGCCAGAAATCTGGAACAGCTTCGTGCCATGGTTGTTCTCACGACCAAAGCTTTTGAACCAAGCGGCACCGCGCCGCAGGATCGTTGGCACGACCGCGATACTTTCCACATTGTTGACCGTAGTGGGGCAACCGTAAAGCCCTGCACCTGCCGGAAACGGCGGTTTCAAACGGGGCTGGCCCTTTTTGCCTTCAAGGCTTTCGATCATCGCGGTTTCTTCGCCGCAAATATATGCACCAGCGCCGCGATGAACAAAGACGTCGAAGTCATAACCGGACTTGGCGGCGTTCTTGCCGAGTAAGCCCGCTGAATATGCCTCAGCAACAGCCTGCTCCAGAACCTTTGCTTCGAAAATATATTCACCGCGAATGTATATATAGGCTGCACGCGCGCGCATCGCGAAGCCAGCGATCAGCGCGCCTTCAATTAGCTTATGCGGATCATGACGGATGATTTCGCGATCCTTGCAAGAACCAGGCTCGGACTCATCGGCGTTGATGACGAGAAAATTTGGACGCTCTGGCGTTGGTGCTTTTGGCATGAAGCTCCACTTCATACCCGTGGGGAAGCCAGCACCGCCGCGACCGCGCAGGCCAGAGGCTTTCACTTCCTCAATAATCGCGTCTTGCCCAATCTTCATCAAGGCGGAGGTTTTGTCCCAATCGCCACGTTTCTGCGCCGCTTTCAGGGCGAAATCCTGATAGCCATATAGATTGGTAAAAATGCGGTCTTTGTCAGCGAGCATCAGCCCAAACCTCCAAGAAAAATCCATGCCGCGCCTGCGATGAGCAACCCGATCACGCCAAGTTTAATAACACCAGTCAGCAATTTCCACGCAACGAATGCCGCGATGAGAACACCAATGAGAGGAAGAAATTCCATTACCAATCGCCCCGGTAATCATGGTTCTTGTCGACCATCGCCTGCAGCGTAGTCGCGCCGCCAAAAGGCTCAACTGTGTGGCGACCAGGCAATTGCGTGCCGACCTTCGGCTGCTTGCCCTCTGCGAGATCGCTCAGGATAGCGGTCATGCTGTCATAATCGAGATCTTCGTAATTATCGTCGTTGATCTGTACCATAGGTGCAGAGGCGCAGTTGCCCATGCATTCAACTTCATTCAAAGTGAACAGGCCGTCCGGTGTAGTTCCACCCTTTACCAGTCCGCGGTTCTTGCAAGCCGCGATTATGTCATCCGAGCCGCGCAGCATGCATGGCGTCGTGCCACATATTTGCACATGAAAACGGCCAACTGGGGCGAGATTGTACATCGTGTAAAAGGTCGCTACCTCATAGGTCCGCATATATGGCATGCCGAGATAGCTTGCGACATATTCGATTACCGGCACTGGCAACCAGCCCTGCGTCTGCGTTTCGTCGCCCACCTGACGTTGCGCCAGATCAAGCAGCGCCATCACGGCAGATTGCTGACGCCCAGCGGGATAGCGGCCGATAAAAACATCTGCCTTCGCCTTATACGCCGGCGAAAATGTAAAGCCGCCCCACTTGGCGCGGGTTTCAGCTTCATCAGGGATATGCACTGCACCAGCCATTAGCGGACAAACTCCACGCGCGACACTTTGTCGCCTTCAAAACTGTAAATCGACATGACATCAAAGGGTTCAGACGATGCCGAACGATACACTTTTTCGTACAACACAGCGTAATCGCCTAAAGCATAGCATGCCACAATCTCTGCCCTATTCTCGGGGAATTCAGCAAACATTGCCTTCAATCCCGAACGGACACCCTCTTTCCCGTCGCGAACAACGACCCCGCGATACACAGCCTCGGCAGCATCATCGGTCATTAACGACACATATGCGTCTGCATCTTGTGCATTATAGTACGCAATCATCTGCTGCGCGGTTGCCAGGCGAACGCTCATTGCACGAACTTTCCCTGCGACAATGCAGCAGCCGAAACATTGGAAAATTTGGGAGAAAATGAGTCAGCCATGTGCTTCTTTCCGCCCCCAAATCCGTCCAATATATGCCCCAAACATCATCGCGGCCGCGGTCGACCCAACTTCCTTTGCCGAAATCTCGGCATGGAGCAGATACAAGTAAGCAGCGACCAACGCCACCGACCCCATGGCAGCGGATGCCAGAAACATAAGCTCGCGTGGCATCAGCGGTCACACTCCCCGAACACGATATCGAGCGCGCCTAATATGGCGGTCGTATCCGCAAGCATGTGCCCGCGGGTCATGAAATCCATCGCTTGGAGATGCGAAAATGCCGTCGGCCGAATTTTGCAGCGATAGGGTTTATTGCTACCATCGGCGACCAAATAGACACCGAATTCGCCCTTGGGGCTTTCGGTGGCGACATAGACACTGCCTGCCGGCACTTTGAAGCCCTCGGTGTAGAGTTTGAAATGATGGATCAACGCTTCCATCGACTGTTTCATCTCGGCCCGCTTGGGCGGAACGACCTTGCGATCGTCACTGCAAACCGGGCCTTCTGGCATTTGTTGCAAACATTGCTTCATGATACGGACGGATTGACGCACTTCTTCAACGCGCACCATGAACCGGTCATAACAATCGCCCCGCGTGCCGACCGGAATATCGAATTCCATCCGGTCATACACATCATAAGGTTGGCTTTTGCGGATATCCCACGGGATGCCCGCACCACGGATCATCGGGCCGGAAAAGCCCCATTTGATCGCATCTTCCTTCGAAACAATCGCGATATCGACATTGCGCTGCTTAAAAATACGGTTGTCGACAACAAGCGACATCGCATCTTCAAACAGGCGGGGCATGCGATCATCCAGCCATTCAGCGATGTCGGTCAGCAACTTCAGCGGCACATCCTGATGCACGCCGCCCGGACGGAACCAAGCCGCATGCATACGTGCACCACTCGCCCGTTCATAAAAGCCCATGATGTCTTCGCGAATTTCATACAGCCACAAGGGCGGTGTCATCGCGCCAACGTCAATGATATGGTGCGCAATATTCAGTGTATGGTTCTTTATCCGAGTCAACTCAGCAAACAACACCCGCAAATATTGGGCGCGGAGCGGCACTTCCAAGTCCAGCAGCTTCTCGACAGCGAGCACATAGCTATGCTCCATCGCCATCGGCGACGCGTAATCCAAACGGTCAAAATAGGGCAAAGCCTGCAAATAGGTCTTATACTCTATCAGCTTTTCCGTGCCGCGATGCAAAAGACCAATATGCGGGTCAAGCCGCTCGACGATTTCACCATCCAACTCCATCACCAAACGCAAAACGCCGTGCGCTGCGGGATGCTGTGGCCCAAAGTTAATCGTGTAGTTCTGGATGACATCATCGCCATTGGTGGGCGCGAGATCTTGCTGCATACTCATGCCTTGTCTCCCGTCGCCGTCGGCTTTCGAACACTGCGTTTAACGGCTTCCTTGTTCGCAGCTTTGCCAGCACCAGTCTGTGTCGCTGTATCCGTCGTTTTGGGTGTAGGCGGTGGCGCAGCCTTCCCAGCATCCTCGCCGGTGTTCTCGTCGCCCGGCAGGATATAATCCGCGCCTTCCCATGGTGAGAGAAAGTCGAAATTGCGGAAATCCTGCGCCAGTTGGACTGGCTCATATTTCACGCGTTTTTCTTCTTCGGAATAGCGCAGTTCCACATATCCGGATAATGGGAAGTCCTTGCGTTGCGGGTGCCCTGCAAAGCCATAATCTGTCAAAATCCGGCGCAAATCCGTATTACCCGAGAAGAGCACGCCATACATGTCGAACACTTCGCGCTCCAACCATCCGGCAACAGGCCAGATGCCCGTAACCGACGGAACTGGATGATCTTCATTCGTCACCAGATGCACACGGATGCGGTGGTTTTTAGTTAGGCTCAACAGGCAATATACAACCTCAAACCGGGGATCGCGATCAGGCCAATCAACGCCGGCGATTTCCATCAATTGCTGATATGCGCATTCGTCACGCAGTTTAATCATGCACTCGACCAGCGCATCGCGATGAATATGCACAGCGATTTCATTATTGGCTTCTTCAATAGAAACCAAATGCTTACCCAGTGCTTTTGAGATAGCTTCTATCGTACCAACAGGCGTGGTAACCAAAGGTGCGGAATGGGTCACCGTTCAATGGTTCCTGTCCGGCGGATTTTGCGCTGCAGCTGCATGATACCGTACAACAATGCTTCTGCGGTCGGTGGGCATCCTGGCACATAAATATCGACCGGAACCACGCGATCGCAACCGCGCACAACACTATAGCTATAATGATAATAGCCACCACCATTGGCACAGCTGCCCATGGAAATGACATATTTCGGCTCAGACATTTGGTCATAAACCTTGCGCAAAGCAGGTGCCATCTTGTTGCAGAGGGTTCCAGCAACGATCATCACATCGGACTGCCGTGGTGACGCGCGTGGCGCTATGCCAAAGCGTTCAAAGTCGTAACGCGGCATATATCCGTGGATCATCTCTACGGCGCAGCATGCAAGACCAAAGGTCATTGGCCACAAGGAACCAGTGCGCGCCCAATTAAACAGATCTTCCGCGGAGGAAACGACAAAGCCTTTGTCGTTCACTTCGCTTTCAATATCCTTGAAGAAGGCTGCATCCGGCGCTTGCACGTCCGAAAGTGCTGGTGTGACTACTCCCATTCGAGTGCTCCCACTTTCCATGCATAAATAAAACCAATGACCAGCTCAAACAGGAACAGCATCATTGTGCCCCAACCAATCCAACCTGTTTCACCCAGGCTAACTGCCCAGGGAAACAAAAAGGCGGCTTCGAGATCGAAAATTATGAACAAGATTGCAACGAGATAAAAGCGGACATCAAACTGGCTACGCGAATCTTCGAACGCAGGAAATCCACACTCATATTCGGTCAGCTTGGCTTCGGTTGGCTTATGTGTGCCCGTCAACCGGGACACACCCATAGGCAAAAACACAAATGCCGACGACAAACCAAGCGCCACCACGAGGAAAAGCAGTATAGGCAAATATTGCGACAAATCAGTCATATCAGACTCGCTTCCGAACCCCGTAAGTTGCGGCGCTTTTAGGCAGAAGAATTCTGACCTGCAAGGCCAAGAATCGGCATTTTTTCTAACATTTTCATGGTTTATTTTATGGCGCCGACCAACAGCTTATGTAGCTTGCTATGAAGTATGTCATTTGCCGCCAAAACCTGAACATCTGCGATATGTGGACTTCGCCCGCGATAGTCAGTTACAAAGCCGCCAGCTTCGCGCACTAACAAGCATCCCGCAGCCGTATCCCAAGGTGACAGGCCGCTTTCCCAAAAACCATCATAGCGGCCAGCGGCCAGCCATGCCAGATCAAGGCTGGCAGCACCAAAGCGTCGGATACCCGAGACCGAAGGACCAATCGCGCCAAAAATCTTGACCCATTCGTCAAAATCGCCATGCCCCTTATACGGAGTTCCCGTCGCGATTAACGCTTCATTTAACTGCCGGCGTGCCGAAACACGTAAACGACGATTGCCTAACCAAGCGCCCTTGCCCCGTTCGGCCCAAAAGCTTTCATCCGTAATCGGATTGTACACGAGCCCTGCAAAAATATCACCCCAGCCAGAACCGTCGGGCTTTGGATCTTGCACAGCAATCGAGATCGCGAAATGCGGAATGCCGTGAAGAAAGTTGCTCGTGCCGTCGAGCGGGTCGACGATAAAGCGAGGCTTGCCCTCGGCGCCAGCAATCTCGCCGCCTTCTTCCATCAAAAAGCCCCAATCGGGACGCGCGATTTCGAGTTCCCGAAAAATCGTATCTTCGGCGCGTTCATCGGCCTTAGAAACGAAATCAGCAGGTCCCTTTTGCGACACCTGCAAATGTTCGATTTCGCCAAAATCGCGGCGAAGCTTTCCACCCGCTTTACGGGCAGCTTTTTCCATGATGGTCAAAAGACCGGTTAATGCAGGCATTAATCAGCCTTCCGGACATATTCCCGCTCGTACACATCCACCACGATCCGCGTGCCCGAGCTAATGAAAGGCGGCACCATAACGCGCACGCCATTATCGAGAATTGCAGGCTTGTAACTGGAGGATGCTGTTTGGCCTTTAACCACGGCGTCTGCCTCAACGACCGTTGCTTCAATATGGTCAGGTAAAGCGACGGAAAGAGCTTCATCGTCATACATTTCCATAACAACGTCCATGCCATCCTGAAGGAACGCCGCAGCATCGCCCAAAAGGTCACTTGGCAACGTCACCTGATCGTAGGTTTCCTTGTCCATGAACACCAAATTGTCACCTTCGGCATAAAGAAACTGGAAATCTTTTTGGTCAAGGCGCACTTTTTCAACGCTTTCCGCCGAACGAAAACGGATATTGTTTTTACGGCCATCCCGGAGGTTTTTGAGTTCCACCTGCATATATGCGCCGCCCTTACCCGGTTGGGTATGCGCGGTCTTTACGACGCGCCATAGGCCGCTTTCATATTCCAGAATGTTACCCGGCTTGATTTCAACCGCGTTGATTTTCATGAGTGCACTCGCTTGACAGATGGAAAGAGCAGGCACGCAAAAACGTGCCGTTGGACGCGGCCTTTAGCGATGACAGCGCGATTAGGCAAGCAGTGCGTTGAACGCCTTTACGGCTTCTGCGGGACCCTGAGGATGGGTCCAGACCGCGTTACTGACAGCGATGAAGTCCGCGCCACCATCAATCAACGGCTTGGCGTTATCAGCTGTGATGCCGCCAATAGCCACGCAAGGTACTTCGGTTACAAGTGACCATTTCTGCAACGTATCAAGATCAGCAATATGCTCGACGGACTTCGTCTGTGTTGGGTAGAAGGCGCCAAAAGCAACATAGTCTGCACCTGCCTCAGCCGCTTCCATCGCGAGATGGCGGCTGTTGTGACAGGTAACGCCAATCTGCGCGTCACGCCCAAGCAGTTCGCGTGCTTCGCTAACGTCACCATCCCCCTGACCCAAATGCACACCGTCAGCCTTCAACCGTTTGGCGAGCGCTACACTGTCATTAACGATAAACGCGACATCATGCGCGGCGCAGATTGCCTGCAAGGGCTCTGCCAAGGCAGCAGCCTCATGCTGGTCCACATCCTTTACGCGAAATTGGAATGCGGCAACTGGTCCTGCAGATAACGCAGCCTCAAGCTGAACGGGAAAATCGCCGCCTACTTCAAGCGGCGAGATAAGATATAATTGGCAGGGAAATTCTTTCATGCTGCGCTCAATAGCGCGGCTTTAGGCCAGCGGCAAATGCCTTGCGCAATTACTGTCGGCCCCTTTCCAAACTAGCCTCAAACCTCGAAGACGAATTTAAGTAGCCCTGACCCTAAGTCGCAGACGCTGCGTAAATCTCATCGATAGCGCTGGCGAGTGCCGCGTCAAATTCGTCCGCGGTCATCTTGTGGCGCAGATCTTCCAATAAAGCACGCGAGAAGCTTGCGATCATGCCTTTGTTCTTGGCAAGCTCGGCGCACGCTTCAGGACGGGCATAGCCACCAGACAAGGCGACAACACGCAAGACACGTGGATGGTTGATGAGCCCATCAAACGTGCCCGCCTCGGCCGGAATTGACAGCTTAAGCATCACCTTGTGGTCGCCTGATACATTATTCAGCGCCTTCAATATCTCGTCGCGCAGGATCAGGTCGCTTTGCGCACGGTCAGCGCTTTTGATGTTCACTTCAGGCTCGATGATTGGCATCAGCCCATTCGCTAGGATCTGCTCAGCCACTTCAAATTGCTGCTTCACGATCGCCGCTATGCCCGAAGGCGAAGCCTGATTGATTACGGAGCGCTTTTTCGTACCAAAAACGCCCTTGGCTTTCGCGCGCTGAAGCAGTTGATCAAGACCGGCTATTGGCTTCATCAATTGAACACCATCCGCTTCGTCCTCAAGTCCCTTGTCTACCTTAAGGAATGGCACAACACCGCGATCTTGCAGCGCTGTTGGAACGGTCTTGCCTCCGGCGTCGCCATCCATAGTCCGTTCGAACAAGATAGCACCTAGCACCTTATCACCGGAAAAACTTGGCGCTGTAATAATGCGCGTGCGCATGTCGTGAATCAACGCAAACATTTCTTCCTCGTTTGTGTAAGCATCCTCTTCCACACCGTAACCCCGAAGTGCCTTGGGTGTTGAACCGCCGCTCTGGTCAAGCGCAGCAATGAAACCAGATGCAGTGGCCACTTTTTCAAGCATTTCAGCGTAATTCATGAGCAACTTCCTTAATTTTACCTCGTGCATACGTATGCACCAACAGTTGAAAAAAAACGGGGCGCTACCCCGAATGTTTAAACGATATTCAAAGCATCAACACCGGGGAGCGGCTTGCCTTCCATCCACTCCAAAAAAGCACCGCCCGCGGTCGAAACAAAAGTAAAGTCTTGCGTCACGCCAGCATGCGCCAGAGCAGCGACAGTATCACCACCACCCGCAACGGACACCAGTGAGCCTTCGCGCGTCAACGCGGCTGCTGTGCGGGCCAGTGACACTGTAGCCGCGTCAAAAGGTTCAATCTCAAAAGCGCCCAATGGCCCGTTCCACACCAATGTGCGGCAATTTTTCAGTACATCCGCAAGCGCCTCAACAGCGGCAGGCCCTACATCGAGGATCATCTCATCAGCAGCGACCTCATGGACATTCACTGTCCGTACCGGAGGATTTGCCCGGAATTCGCGTGACGTCACGACGTCATACGGCAAATGCACGGTGCAGCCAGCGGCGTCCGCTGCGTCCATGATGGCATTGGCTTGGTCGGCAAGATCGTGCTCGCACAAAGACTTCCCGACATGCACACCGCGTGCGGCCAAAAAGGTATTCGCCATGCCGCCACCGATAATCAGATGGTCAACTTGCTTGACTAGATTATTCAACACATCGAGCTTTGTAGAGACCTTTGCGCCGCCAACTACGGCTGCCACAGGATGCTCTGGCGAACCAAGCGCCGCTTCCAACGCTTTTAACTCGGCTTCCATCGATCGACCAGCATAGGCCGGCAGGATATGGGCTAGCCCTTCGGTCGACATGTGCGCACGGTGCGCTGCCGAAAATGCGTCATTGACGTAAAGGTCCCCGTTCGCAGCAACGGCGCGGGCAAGTTCAGGATCATTCTTTTCTTCACCAGCCCAAAAACGGGTATTTTCGAGAAGCGCGATGTCACCATCTGCCAATATACCCACCGATTGCGCCACAACATCGCCCGCAACTTCCGGTACGAACATGATTTCGCGGCCAACCACCTCTTGCAAGGCATCAAGCACCATCGACACTGACATTTCGCTATGTTTGGCACCCTTGGGACGCCCGAAATGTGCGAGCAAAAGGACCTTAGCCCCCTTATCCGCCAGTTCCAGCACCGTCGGCAACAACGCACGCATGCGCGTTTCATCCGTAACACGCCCGTCGGCCATGGGTACATTCAGGTCAACGCGAACAAGTGCCCGCTTTCCCTTTATATCCCCAAGATCGTCAAGCGTGCGAAATACCATCATTCAGCTCCTTACAGCAATTTGCCGATGATGCCGGCGGTGTCGACCATGCGGTTGGAGAAGCCCCATTCATTGTCATACCAACTCAATACGCGCACCAACTTGCCGTCGATTACCGCAGTTTCAAGGCTATCGATGGTCGAGCTTGCCGGGCAATGATTATAATCGATCGAGACCAAAGGCTCGTCAGAATAGGCCAGCACGCCCTTCAAGGCACCTTCTGATGCCGCCTTCAACAAAGCATTCACCTCTTCAACGCTCGTGTCACGCTTTGGCGTGAAGGTCAGGTCCACGATGCTGACATTGGGCGTTGGCACGCGAATGGCAGAACCATCCAATTTGCCTTTGAGTTCGGGCATGACTTCGCCAACGGCGCGCGCTGCGCCGGTTGTTGTCGGGATCATCGACATTGCCGCGGCACGTGCGCGGCGCATGTCGTCGTGTATTTGGTCAAGGATCTTTTGATCGTTGGTGTAGCTGTGGATCGTAGTCATCAGCCCGCGTTCGATACCAATCGCGTCGTTCAGCACCTTCGCCATTGGCGCCAAGCAGTTGGTGGTGCAGCTTGCGTTGGAAACGATCACGTCGGCAGCGGTCAACACGTCGTGATTAACGCCAAAGACGACCGTTTTGTCGACATTTTTGCCCGGCGCAGAAATCAGGACACGCTTTGCACCTGCTGCCAGATGCTTCTCGGCGCTTGCGCGATCCGTGAAGAAGCCCGTGCATTCAAGGGCAATGTCGACGCCATTTGCGGCATGCGGCAAGTTGGCCGGGTCACGCTCTGCAGTAACATGGATACGGTTACCATTGACGATGATGTCGTTGCCATCTGCCTCAACTGTGCCGGGGAAAGGGCCGTGTACGCTGTCACGTTTGAACAAAAGTGCGTTGGCCTTAGCTGGCGCTAGGTCGTTGATCGCTACCAGCTCAAGATCATGGTCATCGCGCTCCAAAATGGCGCGTGCGACCAAGCGACCAATGCGGCCAAATCCGTTAATTGCTACCTTTACAGTCATGTTTGCTCCAATCAGCCCAAACGGGCGACAATTTGAGGGGTGATTTTGTCAGCTGTCAGGCCGAAATGTTCATACAGGGCATCAATCGGGGCAGATGCACCAAAGCTGTCGATGCCAATCCGCAGACCGTCGCCGACATAACGCTCCCAACCCATCGTTGTGCCGGCCTCAATCGAAACGCGTAAGACGTTCGTGGGCAAAAGCGCTGATTTATAAGCCGCAGGCTGTGCGTCGAAGCGTTCCCAGCATGGCATGGAGACAACGTCCGCGCCAATGCCTTGCGCTTCAAGCTTGTCGGCCACGGCCGCCGCAATTTCAACTTCAGAACCCGTAGCCACTAAGATAACCTTGCGTTTGGCCGAAGCTGCACGAAGCTTGTACGCGCCCTTGGAGGAGAAATTCTCACTGATATCGGTACGCAACTGCGGGAGATTCTGGCGTGATAGCGCCAATACTGAAGGGGTCGATGCGCTTTCGATGGCCAATGCCCAGCACTCCGCAGTCTCAATCGTGTCGCAAGGCCGATACACGTCCAAATTCGGAATGAGACGCATCGACATTATTTGTTCAATGGGCTGATGCGTTGGGCCATCTTCGCCGACACCGATAGAGTCATGCGTCAAAACATAGATAACGCGCGTCTCTTGCAAGGCGGATAAGCGAATGGCTGCTCGGCAATAGTCCGAGAATATGAGGAAAGTGCCACCATAAGGAATGGTCCCGCCATGCAACGCCATTCCGTTCATCGCTGCGGCCATACCGAATTCACGAATACCATAGTTCACATAGCGACCGGAATAATCGTTTTTATCCAGAGTATTAGTGTAGGTAGTTCGGGTAAAATTTGAACCTGTTAAATCCGCCGACCCACCAAGGAGTTCCGCTATTGCAGCAGTTGCAGAAGTCAGCGCAATTTCAGATGCCTTGCGCGTCGCAATCTTCTGCGGCGCCGCGATTAAACCGTTCAGATGCGGCTGAAGCCAACCATTACTTGGCGTGCCTGCCATAGCTGTTCTGAACGCAGCAGCCTTTGCAGATGCTGCAAACCGTGCGTCCCAATCCGCATGCGCCACAGCGCCTGCTTTGCCTGTCGCACGCCATGCGCCAAGAACATCATCAGGCATTTCAAATGCAGGGTACGGCCAGTCAAGTGCAGCCCGCGTCGCAACAATCTCTTCCGCCCCAAGCGGGCTACCATGTGGTGCTTTCGTGCCCTCCTTGTTCGGAGACCCTTTACCAATCAACGTCCGGCACGCAATCAACGAAGGCCTATTATCGGCTACCGCCGCGGTAATGGCGCGATCAATATCCTTGAAATCATGTCCATCACACGCCTCGACGTGCCAGCCACTGGCCACATAGCGCGCTGCGATATCTTCGCTAGTCGACAGATCGGTCGCGCCGTCGATAGTGATCCTGTTATCGTCCCAGAAAACGATCAAACGCCCCAGCCCCAAATGCCCTGCAAGCCCAACCGCTTCGTGGTTGATGCCCTCCATCAAGCATCCATCACCCGCAACGACCCATGTGCGGTGATCAACCAGTTCATCACCGAAGCGCGCGTTGAGATGCCGTTCGGCCATCGCCATGCCTACCGCCATCGCCAGACCCTGCCCTAACGGACCTGTGGTGCATTCTATACCGTCAATAAGGAAATTTTCTGGATGCCCGGCGCAGGGGCTACCTAATTGTCGGAAATTGCGGATATCGTCTATGGTCGGGCTTGCGTATCCGGTGAGATACAAGGTCGCATAAGCAAACATCGACCCGTGCCCCGCCGACAGGATAAACCGGTCGCGATCGGCCCAATCGGGTGCCTGCGGATCAAATTTCAGAAATTTAGAATACAAAACCGTTGCGACGTCGGCCATGCCCATTGGCATACCGGGGTGGCCACTATTTGCGGCCTGCACCGCATCCATGGCCAGTGCCCTAATTGCATTGGCCATTTTCTGGTCACTAACGGTCATGTTCTTTCCCCAATAAATACTCCCGAATGGGAGCGGGTGACGGGGCATATCGCAAAATGCATTACCGCCGAGTCGATGGTGCCAACCCTTTGCGGATGCAAGCGGCAAGCGTCAAGGGACGCAGGTGCTTTTACCTGTGGAATCTATGGTGATAAATCCGTTCTCACATTTGCATTCAAAATATAGTCTGTTAATACTCCTCAGCAGAGGATAGTAACCGATGGCAGATGAACGATTAAATTTTGCAGTAGGGCGCATTGAGCGCGCTTTGTCGCGGATCGAAAAATTGGCGATATTCCCAACTGCGTCAGATGAGAGTGATCTCAGCAAGCGCCATGAGAAACTTAAATCTGAAACTCTTGCTGCTATCCTTGACATGGATAAAATTCTTGCGGGTGCAGACTGATGCCTGACGTCAAAATCAGCATCGCCGGCCGCGACTATTTTGTAGCCTGCAATCCCGGCGAAGAACAACGTCTGATGGATCTGGGCGCAATGGTGGATGCCATTGCACTTGAGGCCGGTGGTGGCTCTCGCGGCCTTACGGAAAACCGCGCCCTTCTATTCTCCGCACTTTTGCTGGCGGATAAACTGCAGGACGCGGGTGGCGGTGCAGTAGCCGCACCGAACGCACAAACCTCAGCAGCATTTGCTCAATCCGCTGATGTATTAGAAGGACTTGCGGATCGATTGGAAAATCTGGCGCTAAGGCTTGAGAATTAACAATATACGCTTATATTAGCAGTTGGCGGTACTGTCCGGCACGAACTGATGAGAACATCCCTGAGGCGATTATCTATCTAAGGGAGCTGTCCCTGCCTGGGCCGTTTGGGAAACCTTAAGGTCCAGATCACACGGTGCCCACCTGACGTCCTGGCGTCAGAGGATATTCCGGGAAACGACCCATGGTGGTTCCGCCAACAATTTTCAGGAAAAGCTGTGAAATCAGAATATGACAAGCAGTCGCAGCGGTTACAATATCGCGACATGCGTGACCAGTTTGTAGGTGCACTCTCGGCGCAAGATCGCGCGCTGGCCTTTTCCAGAATCCCCAGTCCGCTCATAGAATATATTCAGCCTGGCAAAATAGTGGCTGGCTATGTCGCGATAGGGTCAGAGGTTGATCCTTCGGCCCTTTTGGCGCAGGCGCATGCACTCGGCAGCGAGATTGCCCTGCCACATGTTACCAGTAAGATTGCGCCAATGCGGTTTCTGCGCTGGTCGCCTGGCGACGATTTGGTTCCCGGTCCCTTTGGGCTGCTGCAACCGGCCGAGAATTGCCTCGAATGCAAACCCGATGTCATTTTAACACCCCTGGTGGCCTTTGATTACCAATTAATGCGCCTTGGACAGGGCGCAGGACATTATGACCGCGCCTTAAGTATGCTTGACCATTCTTTTGCCATTGGCCTTGCATGGTCGGTGCAGCGCGCCCCTGCCATCGCATCCGACATATGGGACATGCCCCTAAACGCCGTTCTCACCGAAACATCATGGATAACCGTATGACCACACCTCTCAAACAACCTACCTGGCGTAAACCAGCAGGCATGCTGGCGATATTGCTGATTATACTAGTTTGGGCTGTAATGGTGGTCAGTATATCTGATTTCATAGGTGCGCAGCACATTGCCGTGCAAAGCATCATTTATCTGATAGCAGGGACCATCTGGATAGTGCCCATGCGACCGCTTTTGATCTGGATGGAGACAGGATCTTTTCGCGCACCACCCCAAGCCTAAACTAGGGAAGTGGCGCGAGTGACGGGGCTCGAACCCGCGACCTCCGGCGTGACAGGCCGGCGCTCTAACCAACTGAGCTACACCCGCTAACTTGCGGTTGGGGCGCACTATAAGCGGCACAGGATTCTGTCAACGGCATTCGTAGGAAAAGATTGTTTTGTAACGGATGCCGACAACAACTACGACTTCGTAATAACATGACAATTCTTGAAAATTTTTCTAGAATTCACCCTAATCTATTTCCTTAAATGGACATTTTTATGGCAATTTCAATATGTTGTGATGGTTAACACTATCACGGCACATTAACTGTTTATTGATACTAACCGGCATAGTCCAGTACATGAAAAGTAATTTCGAAGTCTACCCCGCCCCAAGGCGCGCGGTTCGTCTTGCTGAACGTTAATGGCGATGCAACATCGTGCCGCGTGATCAACATGCCCTGCTGGCGGTAGCTTGGAAAACACATATCATCCGAATGCAGCGCCATAGTTGTCGCAACCGATGTCGCCTCCTCGCCAAAGGACTTCATGTAGAAGCTCGTTTTCCCCTGCCGCTGTGCCCGAAACATACGATCATCAAAAGCACGCAAAAGCAGCATCTTTCGAAGCATGACCCGCATAGTATCGGCATCAAGTCCGGGGTTCCAACTACCCGATGCGTGATGGTCATAGCCTAACACACGGACGAGGCCATAAGCCAAAGGGTGAATATCGGCTGGCATCACATGCTCGTCGGGGCGCGGGTTGGCATCAACCTCAGGTACGATGATATCACCAAAGTCGGCGACATCACCGGGACGGAATTTGGGTTCGGGGATATGCAGATGCAGAGGCGCGAGGTTATTTTTCGGTGCTTGCGCCATATCCATCTCCGCTCTGAACCGCCCGAACGACTCGGGCAGATTATTATCCATGCTTGTTATAATATTTCAAACATGGCTTTAGGTCAACATAACTGACCTAAAGAGAGATTACACCGCGACGGGCGCGGAAATATGGGATTGAGGTTGGTAATCAAGCACCTCAAAATCTTCGATCGTAAAGTCGAAAATGCTATTGGGCGTGCGTAAAAGCTTCAATTTGGGATTACCCGCTGGCGCGCGCGACAATTGCTCCTCCACCAAAGACGCGTGGTTAAGATACAAATGCACATCCCCACCTTGCCAGATGAGCTCCCCAGCCTTGTACCCACACACCGCCGCGAGCATGCGCGTCAACAAAGCAGCAGAAAAGGCGTTAAAGGCAAAGCCGAGACCCAGATCGCACGATCGTTGAAACAATATGCAGCTTAACACATTGTCGGCGACATGGAATTGATAGGTTTTGTGGCAGGGTGGTAGCGCCATTTGATCAAGCTCTGCTACGTTCCAACCTTCAATGATATGACGGCGCGAACCGTGGTTGTTCTTCAGGCTTTCGACAAGCATGCTAACCTGATCAATGCCCTTTTCAGCGCGCCGGTAGAGACCATTTTCTGTTGCCTCATAACGCGGCCAATTTACCCACTGCGCGCCATAGACGGGCCCAAGGTCGCCCCATTGTTTGGCGAAATCTGCATCGTCAACAATCCGCTGCTCGAAATCCTCTTGCGAGATGATCGTACCCGTTTCACGGCGATAGCGGTCCAGCGGCCAGTCAGTCCAAATCCTGACCTTCTGCTCTAACAGCGGCCGAATATTTGTATTGCCCGTCAAGAACCACAGCATTTCTCGCGCCGCTGTTTTCCAATATACGCGCTTGGTTGTCAGCAACGGTATCGCGTCATCGGCAAGCGAGAAGCGCATCGTTGCACCGAACAACGCCTTGGTGCCAACCCCCGTTCGCTCGCGCTGCACAGTGCCATCTTCCCAGATCCGGCGCATCAGCGAAAGATATTGCTCTTCATAATGTGGCTTGTTGTGCATGGTTTAACGCTAACCCCCGCGCAGCGATTTGGCAACCATCGCCAACCATGTCAGCCTACAGCAAATTCGGCTTACGCTCGGCATGCGATAAACTGCGTGTTGTATTGAGGCCTTACAAAGCGTGACTTGCTCCTACCTCATGCCAGGGGTTTGCGCATATTCCGTTCGGTAACGATCATGCCCTTCGCAAGCACGGCCAACGCAAGTGCAACAAGCACGTGATAAAGGTGCCAAGAAACTGCCTCATCCAGCCACGCCGCACGCCGGATGAATAAAGCATTTGCAAGCATTATGACCACACCAATGGGCACGAGCCATCTTTGCTGCGAGGAGAAGGGCCGCGCGATTGCGGCAATAAATGCAATCACAAGGGCCAGAATGAAAAAAGGAGCAAGTAGTGGCCGCGCAAACACATAACTTGCACCGGCGACAGACAAAATAATCCCCAACCTCAAAGCATCGCCCCTGCCCCCGCCGCGAAACACACAAGCAGACGCTACCGCCAAGGTACCTACAAGGCCCAAATATTGCGAAGCGCCGGAATGCAGACTGGCCAGTTCATCCTGCAAACCACCTGCAAAACGTACCACGCCGACTGCAGCAGCTATCCCGAAACAGGCCATGGCAAACGCCAACAAATTTTGGCCATTTTGCCGCAGGGCGTTTCCTGCAAATATCGTGACTAGAACGATAAAAGCGTCAGATAACGCATAATGCGCAGGCATCATGCGTTCCGCATCTGCACTGATTCATTATCAGCAGGAAGCAAACCAGCCTCGCGCTTGATATCCTCTGACGTCAACCGCGATCCATCGTGGCTCCAACCCGGAGGCGCAAAGATGTAGCAAAACCTTTGCCACGCAGTCAGTCCGCGCTGGCTGGCATCTTTGGCGATACCTACATATTCATGTGTCAAAATTGTGAAAGGGTTGAAAGTCTCAAGGTTTTTAACCAATCCATAGTCAACCGGCACAGCGCGATCTTCTTCAACGAATGTGCCAAACATGCGATCCCAGATAATCAGCGTACCGGCAAAATTGGAATCCAGATATTCCGGATTACGGCCATGGTGAACCCGATGGTGGCTTGGCGTGTTAAAAACAAATTCGAACCAGCGCGGCATGCGGTCAATCGTTTCGGTGTGCAAAAAGAATTGGTAAGTCGCATTGAGAACGCCGCAAAATATAACCAATACCGGGTCAAATCCGATCAGGATCAACGGAATTTTGAGCATCATCGTGCCGGTAAAATGCTTCATCCAGCTTTGCCGCAACGCTATTGGCATATTGAAATTGGTAGATGAATGATGGACGACATGCATTGCCCAGCCCCAACGGACGCGATGACAAATTCGGTGGTGCAGATAGAAACGCAGATCGTCGAGGACGAAGCACAAGAGGAATGACCACCATGTTACGGGTATGTCTGCAATAGCGAATGGCGCGACAGCAAACAAAGCGGCAGTGGTAATGAACGCAAATATTTTATTCATAGGATCGCTGGCGAGACCCAGAAAAATCGAGAGCAATGAGTCCTTCAGCGGCACGCGTCCCGAGCGCTTTAGGAACTTAACCGCGCCAAGCTCTAGCAAGACGCCTGCCGCGAAGGCAGCAAGCGTGATCGCGACCCAATTTTGGCTCATGAACTGTTCGACTGTCACAGACTTCTCCCCCGATATTCTATGGGGGATACACAAATCACAATGATTATAAAATTGAATAATAATATTATATTATGTTATTATTTGAACATGGGCATTGGCCAAACCCGATTGTCGCGGTTCCTTTATGAAACTGCGCAATTGGCGGAGAGATAGGGATTCGAACCCTAGGTACCGTCACCGGCACGCCGCATTTCGAGTGCGGTGCTTTCGACCACTCAGCCATCTCTCCGCAGATCCAAGAGGCTGGTCATTACCGAAAAAACGGCGCGCCCCTGAGACAGAGCGGGGCCATTAACTGAAGTTTTTCACTTTGCCAAGCTTCAAGGTTGATTTGCGCATCGGAAGATATGATATTGAAAATATGAACGATGAAATTCCCCTCCCTGAAATCGCTGAAGCCGCATTTTCCATTGGCGCCGTCGTACGCCACCGGATCTTTGATTTTCGAGGGGTGGTGTTCGACATCGACCCTGTCTTTGCGAATAGCGAAGAATGGTATCAGTCCATACCCGAGGCGGTACGCCCCGAAAAACAGCAGCCCTTTTATCATCTGTTCGCCGAAAATGGGGAGAGCAGTTACATTGCGTATGTCAGCCAGCAAAACCTGTTGCCGGATCATAAACAGGGTCCAATCCATCATCCCGGCATTGATGCCGTGTTTGAGGGGTGGACTGGCGATCAGTATCAGCTGAAACGGTTAATGCGTCAGTGACTTTCTTGCGGCATTGCGGCGATCCAGTCGCGTAGCAAGCCGACGCTCTCTTTATGGACCGTTGAGCGGCCGAGTTCAGGCATAGCGATACCAGGGTCAGTGCTTTCCATGCGCGCAACGAGAATAGATTGGTCGGGCCGTCCTGGTGCAATGATGAAATCAAGATCACCACTTGCCCTGCCCGCTGCCACAGGCCGCTTACCAATGCCTAAGGCAACTGGGCTGCGCGCGGAACCGTCCAGAAACAGCCCGCTATTGCTGGCCGAGCCTTGTGGCGCGTGACAATGGCCGCAATTCACCTTGAGATATTGCTTGGCCCTATCGTCCAACGTTCCTTCATCGCTTGCGTCCCATCGCGCAAACGGCTGAAGTCGGGTTAATGACGGCACCATTTTTGACAACCGTTGCCGATCACCCTTTCGCGGGAACTCCAAATTTTGCCACACCGGGCCAATAGGCATGATGTCGTTTGCGACCAAATGACATTGCTTGCACTGGTTCTTGTTTGGGACGCCGTAGTTGATCGATGAAGTCGTGCCAGCATGTTCGAACGTAACGGGCACGCGCGTCCCGCCAATACGCAAGTCTGCATCAGCCCCATCGGCGCGCCAGACATAAGGTAACGCCACCCAACCTGACGCCTTGTGCAACAGCACGCGGGTTTCGATGATGTCCAAGCCCCCCGATGCCGCAGCGTAGCCAAAGCTTTTGATTAAGGCGGTGCCAACGGGAAAGATAAGCCGCCCATCTTTGTCCGCCGTGACGCTTGCTCCTGCAGGAAGGTACATAAACCGCTGTTTAGTTGCATAATCACTGAATAACGGTGTGCGCAGTTCATACGGAATAAGCCTGTCCGATGGCTTTGCCGCACTGCCGTCAAAAAAACCGAAGTCCGATAATGTCGATGGGTTAGGCGTCGACGTAACCGCGGCATCGGAAACATTATCCGGCGCCGCAGAAGTCGCCACTGCTGCTGTAAAACATGCTAGAAATGGCAATAACAGCCGCATTAACGGACGATAGCTTCCATCGATTCTGGCAATTTAATCGCTGGTAAGGATGCAGGACGTGATACAGAGCGTGCCAATGGCAACGGCTGCGCGCTTGCGGTGTCCGCTTTCAAATCAGATAGGCCAAGCGACAGCGCCATGACATCATCCTGAATGATTGGGCGAAAGTCGGCGCCGCCGGCACCATCCCAGAATATAGCGGGAAAGCTGCCGCCCAATGCCGCTGCGATTTCGCTGCCGCCACGGAACTGAGGCGCCCAACCCGCGCGACTGTGCTGGTTATCCCAAATCACGACCGCCCGCGGGGTCGGATCATATTTGGGATCTTCAAACGGAAAACGATAGCCAACGATCATGATGTTCGTCGTGCCGTTTTCACCGATGACATTGTCAAAAATTTCCACATTGCGATTGGCCATCACCATCACGCCGGTTCCGGTAGGCACATTGGCGACAATATTGCCTTTTGGTGCGAAATTCTGTGTCATGTTATCGACGATGATATTGCCAAAAATACGGACATTATGCCCGCCCATTTGCGGCAAATTGGGCAAGTCAAACACGAGAATGCCGCCCGTATTATGGGTTGCAATATTGTCATGTACATCGGCATCAAAGCTGTTTTCAATCTCAATACCGGCCACATTTTCAACCGCCGTTGAATTACGCACAATGATATTGCGCGATTGCCCGACATAAATGCCGGCATCGGAGGCGCCGCGCACCAATACGGAATCGATCAGGACATCTTTGCTTTCTACCGGGTAAATTCCATAGGCGCCGTTTGATGTCTTGGGCCCGCCTGTCCATTCGACGCGAAGCTTATAATAGATGATCCGGTCAGCGCCTTTGGATTTTATCCCGTCGCCCTTGCTGTTTTCGACAGCGAATTCACGAAGGACAACATTGTCTGAGGTAACCAAAAGCCCTTCACCGGCACCTTGCTGACCCGAAAAATCAAGCGTGGTTTCAACGCCGCCCTGCCCCTTTAACGTGACACCGTCCACGTCAAGCGACAAGCCGTCGGTCAGGGCAAATCTGCCTGCCCCAAGCTCCACAATGTCACCCGGTTCAGCCGCAATCAGCGCCTCCTGCAACCGCTCTTGCGCGCCGTCGCCGGGCAACACCAAGATCGTTTTTGCATAAGCAGGTTGAACAAGCGCGCATAAGGCAGCGCCGGCGAATATCAGATCCCTCATCCTCATGCACATAACATGCCCCAGACGATAGAAAATGCCAAGTAGGATTAGTTCGCGTCCCCGAGTATCCAGTCAACGCCTGCGTCAGCGTGGATTTCAGCGCTGTCGTAAATCGGCAAGACATTGGCTTTGGTGTCCACCAACATGCTCAGCTCCGTACAGCCCAGCACGACTGATTTGATGTCCTGCTGATCAATTTCGGTGATGATTGTCTTTAACGCACGCTCGGAGTCCCGTTTTACGATGCCATGCATAAGTTCATCATAGATGATGCGTTCAAGATCGTTCACATCCTCCATTTCAGCGGGCAACAAGGAGACGCCATGCTTAACAAGCCGCTGGCGATACCAGTTTTCAGCCATGACATTCGCCGTACCGAGCAAAGCCGCGGAATGCACGGCATCGGCTTTCATCTTTTCCCCGACGGAATCGGCAATGTGGATGACCGGAATAGCGATAGAAGCTGCAACCGCGTCGAACACTTTGTGCATACTGTTCGCGCAGATCAGAAGCGCGGAGGCACCAGCTTGCTCCAGACGGCGCGCAGACGCTATCAGCACGTCAGCTACATGGTTCCAATCCTCTGATGTGGTCGCTTTGCCGACATCGCAGAAATTGAGGCTTTCAATCAGCAGGGGGGCGTTGCAGCTACCGTTTGTACGCAGAAGAACCTGCCTGTTGATCCGCGCATAATAGAGCTCAGTCGAATACCAGCTCAAGCCGCCAATCAACCCCAATTTACGCATGCGAACGTCCCTCAAAAACTACCGTCGTGCCAGCGAAGCCTTGGAGCCATTTTGACTGTCAGCTTCGGCTACCGATCAAAATAGGCTCCAACTTTCGCTGGGACGACACGTGAAGTAAGCAGTCCTTAATGCTGCAAGGACTTAACAATGTCTTCGCACATCTTCTTCGCATCGGCGAGAAGCATCATGGTTTGATCCATGTAGAACACATCATTGTCGACGCCAGCATAGCCAACGCCGCCCATGGAACGCTTAACGAAGAACACGGTCTTTGCCTTGTCTACATCAAACACCGGCATCCCGTAGATTGGTGATGTCTTGTCGGTTTTCGCCGCTGGGTTCACAACGTCATTTGCGCCAATGATGAAGGCGACATCGGCTTGCGCAAATTCGCTGTTGATATCCTCAAGCTCGAACACTTCATCATAAGGCACCGATGCCTCCGCGAGCAGAACGTTCATGTGGCCTGGCATACGCCCCGCAACTGGGTGGATAGCATATTTTACGCTCACACCCTGTTTTTTCAGGACATCCGCCATTTCGCGCAGGGCATGCTGCGCCTGCGCAACCGCCATACCGTAACCGGGCACGATGATGACGCTTTCCGCTTGCTGCATCATATACGCAGCATCTTCAGCAGAGCCACGCTTCCATGGGCGTTGTTCCTTGGCCTCGCCGCTGGAAACAGCCGCCTCCGCACCAAAGCCGCCAGCAATAACGCTAATGAAACTGCGGTTCATGGCTTTGCACATGATGTATGACAAAATGGCACCTGACGAACCGACCAGCGCCCCCGTGATAATCATCGCTGTATTATGCAGCGTGAAGCCCATAGCGGCGGCAGCCCAACCGGAGTAGCTGTTCAGCATCGAAACGACGACGGGCATATCTGCTCCGCCAATCGGGATGATGAGCAAAAAGCCGATGAGGAAGGCAAGCGCGGTAACGGTCCAGAAAATCCAAGGGCTTTGGTCAACGGTGAAATAACCGATAAGACCAAGGATCGCTGCCAAAGTACCAAGGTTTATAATGTGCCGCAGCGGCAAGAGGATCGGCGCACCCGACATTTTGCCCGCGAGTTTCAGGAATGCGATGACCGACCCCGAAAATGTGATGGCACCAATGGCGATACCCAAGCCCATTTCAATACGGCTAACCGGGTTTATTTGGCCATCTTCACCTGCTATACCAAAGGCAGCGGGGTTAAGAAACGCGGCAGCGGCAACAAGGACCGCGGCCATGCCAACAAGCGAGTGGAACGCGGCCACGAGCTGCGGCATATCGGTCATGGCGATTTTGCGTGCCGTAACCCAGCCAATGCCGCCACCGATAGCGATGGCACCGAGAATTTCTGGCAGCGATGCGACTTCGTGCGTTACCAAGGTTGTGACAACGGCGATAAGCATGCCGGCCATGCCGAAACGGTTACCGCGCTGCGACGTTGCCGGCGACGATAGCCCGCGCAATGCCAAAATGAAAAACACGCCCGAAATCAAATATGCGAGCATAACCCATGCGGGAGGAGCAGTATGTTCCAAGTTAACGCTCCTTTTTCTTATACATAGCGAGCATGCGTGCCGTCACAGCAAAGCCGCCGAAGATGTTTACGCTCGCAAGCGCAATTGCAATTAGACCAAGCCATTTAGCAGTAGGCGATCCCCCTGCTGCTCCGGCAATCAACGCACCAACGATGATGACTGAAGAAATTGCGTTCGTAACGGCCATCAATGGCGTGTGGAGCGCAGGTGTTACTGACCAGACGACATAATAGCCCACAAAACAGGCCATCACGAAGATGGATAAGATTGAAATAAAGTCCATTATGCCCCCTTACGCCAACAGGCGTTCATTCACGACCTTGCCATCTTTGGTCAGGCGAATTGCTCCGGTAATTTCATCATCATCGGGCAACACAGGCTTGCCCGCTTCTTTGTCCCAAAAGGCAGAAAGGAAATTGAACAAGTTACGCGCATACAACGCCGATGCGTCCGCCGCCAAATGGGCTGGCGTATTGCTGTAGCCGACGATTTTTACGCCGTGCATCATGACGATTTCGTCTGCTTTTGAGCCTTCGACATTGCCGCCCTGTGCAACCGCAAGGTCAAATATCACTGAGCCCGGCTTCATGCTTGCAATCTGCGCGTCTGACACCAAACGCGGCGCTGGACGACCAGGAATTAGCGCGGTTGTAATAACAATATCCTGCTTCGCAATATGCGCAGACACGAGCTCGGCCTGAGCCGCTTTATACTCATCGGACATTTCGGTTGCGTATCCGCCAGCACCCTCACCTTCGATGCCCGCGACATCCTCCACAAAGATCGCCTTGGCGCCTAAGGATTCAATCTGCTCCTTGGTTGCCGAACGCACGTCAGTAGCAGACACCTGAGCGCCCAAACGGCGCGCCGTGGCGATCGCCTGAAGCCCCGCGACACCAACACCCATAATAAACGCCTTGGCTGCGCTTACTGTTCCAGCGGCGGTCATCATCATTGGAAAGGCGCGGCCATAAACCGACGCGGCTTCAATAACGGCCTTATATCCCGACAGGTTGGATTGCGAGGAGAGTATGTCCATCGATTGCGCGCGCGTGATGCGCGGCATGAATTCCATCGCCAGCGCTTCCACACCAGCCTTGGCATAATCGTCGATACGGCCACGTTGGCCAAAGGGATCAAGCCCCGCCACCAGCCAAGCGCCAGACTTCAAGCCCTTTAGCGCTTTGGGGTCTGGTCCTTGAACGCCCAGGACAATGTCTGCATCCTTCAACACAGACGCCAGTTTGCCAACCATAGCGCCAGCAGCTTCATAGTCGCTGTCACCGATGGACGCACCTGCGCCCGCTTCTGTCTCGACAGAAACAGTCGCACCCAGTGCAATGAATTTCTTTACGGTCTCGGGGGACGCAGAAACGCGGGTTTCGCCTGGGGTGGTTTCCCTCAGTACAGCGATCTTAACCACTTAAGCCGCGCGACTTGCGATGATCAGAACGACAAGCGCCGTGACTGCTGCCGATACCACCGTGCCCCATTTAAAAAGGGCAATGAACTTCGAATATGTCTCTTTTGCAGGTTCAAGGTCGTGATCGTTTGCCAAAACAGCCTCCATATAAACTTTTATTACATGGAGGCCTTAACCGCTCATTTTCCAATGCTCAAGCGTGATGAACAAAGAAAATATCGTCACTGCCTAATCGGCTCTTTACCCACTTGCTTTACCAACGCGTTCAAATGACCATTATAGCTCGCGTATGACCGAGGTTGCGCGCCGGCTGCGTTTCAGCCGGTCAATCTTGTACTGAGTGCTTGATGATCACGTGGATAAGCGAGGCCGTTTAAGGGGCCTTGCCCAACAAAGATTGCGTAATCCAGAAGCCTACAAGCGAAGCCGACCCCGTCAGAAATGTACCCCAAATGATATCAAGCACGGTCACTTTCGTGCTCCACACCTTCAAAGTTGCGTAGTTAGTCAGATCATAAGTCATATAGCAAAAGAAGCCCAGCAGCGCGCCCCAAACAACCGCCGTCTGCCATTTTCCCGTGAGCAAAGCCGGCCCAACAGCGAAGATCATCATCCCCAAAATATATAGCAGATAAAAAATAACCGCTGGCCCCAAACGGAAGCCATTCTTCATCATCATTTCGCCTATCTCAGGCTGGTAGAGCCGTGTGTACATGCTGCGCAGCCAAACGCTGTCGATAACTGCAAAGGCAAGACCCGTTGCGATATAACCAACCAAATATTTCATAAGCATAATAAACTCTCCTCGAACCTGCCAAAGCTGCCTGTGAATGCCTCACGGGTCAAGGCGGCCAAATAGCTATAGGTTATATTGTCGCTGTTAATCCTGCATCGCGCAGGCCGCGCCAAACCTGAATAGCTTGCACGGCTTCGGCTACATCATGCACACGCACGATTTGTGCGCCTTGCTCTACTGCCTTCATAGCAAGGAAGATGGACCCGCCAAGGCGGCTGCCTGCGTCCGCTTCGTTCGATAACGCACCAATCAAGCGCTTGCGGCTCGCGCCAAACAGTATCGCGCAACCCAAGCCGTGATACATTGAAAGATTGTTGATGATCGCCAAATTCTCGGCCAGTGATTTTCCGAAACCAATACCCGGATCAACCAATATCTTGTCACGTGAAATGCCCACGGCCTCCACTGCGGTAATGCGCTGTTCAAGCCAGTCGAACACGTCGTATACGACATCCTTGTAAATGCCGTCCTTATGCGGATCGCTGCTTTGGCTTGGCGCGTGCATCATGACTATAGGAACGTCGCTACCGCGCGCTACGTCTAAAGCGCGGTCGTCATATAAGAGCGCCGAAATATCGTTGATCATAAACGCGCCCGCTTGCACAGCACCCTCCATCACCAATGCTTTGCGCGTATCGATTGAAATTGCGATACCTGCACCTGCCAACCTGCGGATGACCGGCTCAACGCGCGCCAGTTCGTCACGTTCCCAGACCAATGCAGCACCAGGACGTGTAGATTCACCGCCTACATCAATGATAGCGGCGCCCGCGAACGACATTGCAAACGCGGCCTCGACTGCGACTTCGGGCTCAAAGTTTTTGCCGCCGTCTGAAAAACTGTCGGGTGTTGCGTTTATGATGCCCATCACGTGCGGTTGATCAAACCGGACGGTGCGCGCACCCATGTGCAACGCGGCACGAGGAGACGTTATATGTGCCAGCAGAAGCGCGCAGCGTTCGCGGTGTGCGTCACACAGCGTCGCCGTAAAATCAGTCCACTCATGAACAGCTATCAGCCGCCGATGAGTAAAAGTTGCAGCGCGCTCGATATACTCGATTTGTGAGAACCAAAGCATGGTCCCTGCCAAACGCAAGCTCTCTCCGTCGTGCCGTTGAGGGCTCTCCACAAAGCCGGTAGGACGAAGATAGATTTGGGTCACGGCTCGGTAGCGAGCAAATAGGTTTGGCGCAGGTCGTCAATCGGTTTCATTGCGCCATCGGTGGCAGCATAATGCCAATAGGTCCATCCATTGCAGCTTGGCGCATTTTGGATAGTCGAACCCACTTTATGAATGGAACCATCTACAACGCCGCAAATGATGGACCCGTCCGCCCGCACCGTCGCCTCAAAGCTCCGCTTTCGATCAAACAGCTTCGCGCCGGGGTTCAAATAGCCGGCCTCAACCAACTGACCAAAGGCGACCTTTGGCGCAGACTTTGGCGACTGCATGGTCTTGATCGCGCTTTCATCCAGCGGCAAAGCAGCGGCGATGCGCTCTTCGGCCACTTCACAGTAAACGTCTTCACGTTCGCAGCCAATCCAGTCACGGCCAAGACGGCGTGCGACCGCGCCCGTTGTGCCTGTTCCAAAAAATGGATCAAGGACGACGTCGCCGGGCTTCGTACAGGCGAGCAATATGCGATACAGCAATGCCTCAGGCTTTTGCGTGGGGTGCGCCTTCACGCCATTGCGCTTCAACCGCTCCTGTCCGCCACAAATGGGGATAAGCCAATCGGACCGCATCTGCAGCTCGTCATTCAGCGTCTTCATCGCGCGATAGTTGAACGTATATTTCGACTTTTCGCTCTTTGACGCCCAAATCAAGGTTTCATGCGCATTGGTGAAGCGGGTGCCTTTGAAATTCGGCATCGGGTTGGACTTGCGCCAGACGATATCGTTGAGGATCCAATAACCAGCATCTTGCACAGCCGTGCCCACGCGGAAAATATTGTGGTAACTGCCAATGACCCAAAGCGAGCCATTTGGTTTTAAAATGCGGCGCGCTTCGGCCAGCCACGCGCGCGTGAATTTGTCATAGATGGCAAAGCTTGCAAACTTGTCCCAGTCATCGTCAACAGCGCTGACTTTGCTATTGTCGGGGCGCAACAAGTCGCCACCAAGCTGCAGATTATATGGCGGATCGGCAAAGACCATATCAATCGAGCAGTCCGGCAATGAGCGCATGGCCTCAATACAGTCCATCCGCAGTATTTGATTGCGCGGCAATTCAGGCGCCGGTGCCAGCATTGCTTTTGTTGCTGGTCTAATTTTCTCAATAACACCCATTGCCTGCTCCTTCTGGCGCTTACCAGACTGCGATGATTCAGCGCAGGCTCCGGGTCAAGGACGTTGATCGCGAGGGAATCGTCGCGATGTTCCGGGAAAAGCCATCATCTAGGTGGAACGAAACGAGTCCGGCACAAGATGTGGAGTCTGGCAAATCTTTGGAGACTCAACACCTAGTGGTGTTGCCCGAAGGACTCACTGGCCAAATAAAATTATAGCAAAACCATTTGAGACACTGGCGCGAAGCTTTTCCTGTGCAACGGCGTCGGACCATGCGCCCGAAGCGCTGCAAGATGGTCTGGCGTGCCATAGCCTTTATTCTTTTCCCAACCATATTGCGCATGCTGCTGCGCCGCCGCACACATCATCCTGTCACGATGTTCTTTGGCAATGATTGATGCTGCTGAAATACATGGCTCAATGGCATCGCCGCCAACAATTGCCCGGGCATTCCAGCGCCATTCGGGGCGTCTACCGGCGGGTGTCATATTGCCGTCCACCAACACCTCAAGGGGGTCGCAGCCAAGCTTTGCGCATAAGGCATCGACGGCCAAGGTCATAGCCAGCATCGTCGCGCCAAATATGTTGAGGCGGTCAATGTCCTCAACGTCAACCACCCCAACGGCCCATTGGCAGCGGCGCTTGATCGTTGTTTCAAGTTCGGCTCGGCGCGCAGCGGTGAGTTTCTTACTGTCATCCAGGCCGGAGGGACGCGGTTTACACAGCAGCACGGCCGCCGCGACTACAGGGCCTGCCAGCGGCCCACGCCCTGCCTCGTCCACACCGACAATCACATCCGCCACGCCGGATAGCGGCGGTTCTCGCCTGCACTGTAGAGGCAAACCATATTCCCGGCGGGATCAAGCAACTTTGCTTCGCGCCAGCCCCAGATCTCGTCTTGCGGCATCTGTTCAAAGGCATAGCCTTGACTGGACAGCTCCGTGACCCAAGCATCGAGCCGCTTACTTTCGAAATAAACCACAGTTGATGTCGCAATATCGTCACTTTGGTAAATGGAGAAAGTCACGCCATTGGGCACTTCAAACCGCGCATAACCATTGCCCGGGCTGTCGACGATCTGTTGAAGCCCAAGCGTCTTGTAGAAATCCACCGAGGCCGCATAATCACGGCACCCCAAAGTGACGTGATTGAGCGACGGGCCTGCGACCATTGCGTCTTCACGCACCGATTGGTGCCCCATTGGGCCATGCCCTTGTCCGAGACCCGGCGCATCAAGCAGCGCAAGCCGCACGAACAGCCGTGCGCGTGCGATGGCGGGCACAAGCTGCATACCCTGCCCCAAGCCAGTTGCGATAGCGGAAGCCAGTGTGCACCCTGTACCATGCGTGCTGCGCGTTTGGATCCGTTGGTTACTCCAGCTTTCGCTTTGCCGCGGCGCGAGATGGAGTTCGTCGATCATATCATCGCCATCCGCATGCCCGCCCTTAATCAGCAAAGGAATGCGCCGCGCCAGCAAAGCATCTTTGCCGCCCAAAGCCTGAAGCTCAGGCAAATTGGGCGTAGTCAGAGTTGCAAGCCCCATAAGCCTGCCAAACGCGGCGATAGTATCCGCATCCGCCAGCA
>CAIJLW010000021.1 GCA_903821685.1 uncultured Sphingomonadales bacterium
GGCCATGGCAGGTGACACGGATCGCCTCGTCAATTTCTGTCGTGAGGCAAATGCGCTCTACGACCCTGCCGAATATGATGTGGTTGTCGCCGCCGGTGAGCAGATTACGGCTGGCCTTTTGGCGATAACGCTTCAGGCGCTCGGCTGCGAGGCGCGCAGTTGGTTGGGTTGGCAGATGCCAATCCACACCGATAATGCACATGCCAAGGCGCGGGTCGGGTCAATTGACTCGCAAGAATTGCTCGCATCGATGAAGGCAGGGAATATCGCGGTCATCCCCGGATTTCAGGGCCTAACCGATGACAATCGCATTACTACCCTTGGACGTGGCGGGTCGGATACCTCTGCCGTCGCTGTGGCTGCCGCTGTGAAAGCGGACCGTTGCGATATCTACACCGATGTAGATGGTGTATACACGACGGACCCGCGCATTGTGGCCCGCGCGCGAAAGTTGAAGGCGGTCACCTACGAAGAAATGCTTGAGCTGGCCTCGGTCGGTTCGAAAGTATTGCAAACCCGCTCCGTCGGCCTTGCGATGAAGGAGGGCGTGCGCATTCAAGTGCTGTCCTCATTCGTCGACGACAGTGCCCCCGACGCCGATAGTATCCCCGGCACGATGATCGTGACCGACGCAGAATTGGAGAATAGCCAAGTGGAACGCCAACTGATCACCGGCATCGCCCATGACAAGAATGAAGCGAAAATAACGCTCACGCGCGTCCCTGACCGTCCCGGTGCGGTGGCCAATATTTTTGCGCCATTGGCCGATGCCAATATCAATGTCGATATGATTATTCAGAATGTCGGCCGCGACAAAGGCGAGACTGACGTGACCTTTACCTGCCCGCAAGCGGACCTTGCGCGTTGCACTGACATATTAGAGAACCGGCGCGATGCCATTGGCTATAACCGCCTTGTTTCCGATACTAAGGTCGCGAAAATCTCGGTTGTTGGCGTGGGTATGAAAAGCCATGCAGGCGTTGCCGCGACGATGTTTAGTGCATTGGCGGATCGTAAAATTAACATTCAGGCTATTTCGACCTCCGAAATCAAGGTCAGCGTGCTGATTGATGAAGACGAAACCGAACTCGCGGTGCGCGTCCTGCACACGGCTTATGGGTTGGATGCGGAGTAAGTCCGCTCCATCCCTCGCCAATTTAGACGTCAGGCATCGGATTGCTGCCTTCGCGGCGCTGACGAACTGTGTATAAGAGGCTCGATATGACTAAACTCCGACATCTCATGCAACGCGGCACGGACTTTCTTGGCTGCGAGGTTGCGATTATGTGCGGCGCGATGTCGTGGGTATCGGAGCGCAATCTTGTGTCGGCGATCTCCAACGCAGGCGGGTTCGGCGTTATTGCGTGCGGTGCGATGTCGCCAGAATTGCTTGATGCGGAAATCGCGGCGACGAAAAAGCTGACGGCCAAGCCCTTCGGTGTGAACCTAATCACCATGCATCCCCAGATCATGGAATTGATCGACGTCTGCGCAAAATATAATGTCAGCCATGTTGTCATTGCGGGTGGACTTCCACCCAAGGGCAGCATTGAAGCGATCAAGGCATTTGGTGCGAAGGTCATTTGCTTCGCCCCGGCGCTGACGCTCGCCAAGAAATTCGCGCGCTCCGGCGTTGATGCGCTGGTCATTGAGGGCAGTGAAGCAGGCGGGCATATCGGGCCTGTGTCGACATCGGTTTTGGCGCAGGAAATCTTACCCGAGCTTGGCGATCAACTGCCGATTTTTGTAGCGGGCGGCATTGCCCGTGGCGGCGCGGTTGCAAGCTATCTGGAAATGGGCGCGGCAGGGGTTCAGTTGGGCACGCGCTTTGTCTGCGCGCATGAAAGCATCGCTCACCCCAATTTTAAGGCAGCATTCCTGCGCGCCAATGCCCGTGATGCGGTCGCAAGTGTGCAGATTGACCCGCGCTTGCCCGTCATTCCAGTGCGGGCGTTGAAGAACAAGGGTACTGAAGAGTTCACCAAAAAACAGGTGGAAGTTGCGGCGATGCTTGATCGCGGCGAAATCGACATGGACACTGCGCAGCTTGAGATTGAGAAATATTGGGCAGGGGCATTGCGCCGCGCGGTGATTGACGGGGATGTCGAATATGGCTCGGTAATGGCCGGACAATCGGTTGGCATGGTGCATGTCGAGCGACCCGTTGTCGACATTATCGCCAAGCTGGTTGACGAAGCCAACACTGCCTTGGCACGCTGAAGTCCACCTGCTGCAGGTGGGAGGGAAGACAAACCGTCTTGCCAACACAACACAGTCTGCGCATATCAGCCGAATGACCGATGACACCCCGCCGGAACTTTCGCCACTTGATCCAGCATTCATAATAACAAGCCGGATAGCCACCGCGCTTGGCTTGCTGCCATTTGTTGTTGGGGCAGGCGTTCTGGAGTTTGCAAAGTTGGCTCCGCCCGGCACCTTCCTCGTGCCCGTGCTTTTGGCCTATGCGTTTGTTGCATACACGGTGCCAGCCCGCAAATATCGGCATTGGGGCTATGATATGGGAACGGACCGGTTGCGCGTTGTGCGTGGATATCTGTTTTATCGCGACACGATTGTTCCCTTTGGACGCATCCAGCATATCGACGTCGACCAAGGCCCGATCGACCGGCGCTATGGCCTTGCCAAGCTTACGGTGCACACGGCAGGAAACCACAACAGCACCGTGGTGCTGCCAGGCTTGGCGCATACCGACGCCCTGGCGATGCGGGAGGCAATTCGGGCTGCCATTCGGCAAGACGTGTTGTGAACCACGCCACAGAGGGCCCTATTGACGTTACGGGGCAGGAAGGCGAGCGGTTGCACATTAGCGGCCTTTTCGTCGGTTTTGTTTCGGGCCTGCCGCAACTGTTTTTCCCTTTGTTTGCTGCTATTTTTGGCGTGCGGAAATCAGACAATCCTGCGCTCATCCCCATCATCATCGCGGCTGTTCTGGCGCTCAGCCTATTCTTCCGCTGGCTTGGATGGCGGCGTTTTCGCTATCATGTCGGTGCAGATGATATCCGTGTTGAAAAAGGCATATTGAACCGCACGGCCCGTTCCATTCCTTATGACCGCATTCAAGACGTAAGCATTGAGCAAAAGCCGCTGGCGCGCATGATGGGGCTCAGCGAGGTGAAGTTTGAAACAGGTGGTGGCGATGGCGATGACGCGACTTTACGCTTCGTCACATTGGAGGAGGCGAACCGGTTGCGCGCGTTAATCCGCGCACGCAAGGCTGGCCTATCGGAGGCGCAAGATACTGCACCAATGGTTGAAACCGAAGATGCAGAAACGATCTTCGCGATGGATGGTAAACGCGTCTTTATCCTTGGCCTCTATTCCTTTTCACTCATCATATTTGCGGTTCTTGGCGGCCTTGCCCAGCAGTTTGATTTTCTCCTGCCGTTCGATCTCTGGGATTTGAAACGCTGGGCTGGCCTGGCCCAAGAAAGCGGGATGAGCGTCAACACAATCAATGGTGTCGGCATAGCAGGGCAATTGATTCTGGCCTTTGGTGCTTTCACCAGCCTAATTTTTATTGGCTTTGCCACCGGCGTTGTGCGCACATATTTGCGCGAACATGGGTTTCGCCTGACCCAGACGTCAAAGGGGTTCCGGCGGCAGCGCGGGTTGCTGACGCTCACCGATGTCGTGATGCCCACGCACCGGGTGCAAGCGGCCGTCGTGCAAACGGGCCCAATCCGCAAACGGCGCGGCTGGCACAGCCTGAAATTTGTGAGCCTGGCACAGGATAGCAAGGAAGAAAGCAATTATGTCGCCGCGCCATTGGCCACATTGGATGAGGTCTGGCGCATTGCGCAGGTTGCGGGGATTCACGGACCTTATGGCGACGAACAGCTGCGCACGGGCGCAGCTTTACACTGGATAATCCAGCTGCTCCTGCTTGTGCCGCCGTTACTCATCGCGATGGCAGCATTGGTCATATTCGCAGATACGGCCTTTGCGCCGACACTGTTGCTATTGCTGTTGTTGGTTTTTGCCACATTCATGTTTTGGTGTGATTGGCGCAGATACCGGTTTGGACTGGATGACCAGCAATTATACCTTCGGCGCGGCTGGTGGCAGCAGCGATTGACGATTGCACCGCAGTTAAAGGTGCAAAGCATAGAAATTGCGCAGGGCCCATTAACGCGGCGGCTGGGTCTGGCGTCGCTCAAATTTGGTATCGCAGGCGGCACGCTGGAGATGATTGCTCTGCCGCTTTCCACGGCACAGGCCATCCGTAGCGCGGTCATGGAGAAGGTAGCAGCCGTGGATTATTCAGCGATCAATCGATCGCATTAGCGACCTGCGTTTCAATCACGCTGCCATCATCCTTGCGCAGCGTCATCGTCACTTTTTTCGCTGCCCAGTCAATGTCGATCTGGCCAAAGTTTGCGATGCCCCAGAAACCGCCTGTCCGGCTTGGGTCAGGCTCCCGATCGCCGCCGTCGCCCTTTCCAAAAGCAAGGTTGAGCGAGCTGGATGTGAAATCCCACAATGGTTTGGAGAGTCCAGGCGCATTGGTTTTGTAAAAGCCACCGCTATGCCGATCACCTGTCAGGAAAATAGCATTGTTGACGCCCTTTTGGCCGAGCAAAGCATATAGCCGCGCGCGTTCCTTGGGAAAATTGGTCCAGCCTTCGAAATTATGCGCGTCGGTAATCACCTGCGTTGATGAAATGATGAAACGCACGTCGGCTGGTTTTTCCAGTTCCTGCGCGAGCCAATCCCATTGCGCAGCGCCAAGCACAGTCGCGTTCGAGTCCATATTGGGGATGTACCAGCCAAGTGCAGGGGCCGGATCACGATAGGGCATCGTTGCAAGGTCTGAACGGAAAAAGCGCGCATCCAGAATGATGAATTGCACGCGCTTGCCCGCTGGACCAAAAATGCGGCTTTCATACACGCCGGGACGGGATTTTACATCGTCAGACGCGCCCCAAAAGGTTTCATAGGCTTTCTCAGCCCATTCCTTGAACGCGAATGAACCGCCCGCATCATTGGCCCCATAATCATGATCGTCCCATGTCGTCATCATCGGAATGCTGCGGCGAAAGCGGTCGAACTCAACCCGGCTGTTCAGCTTTTTATAGCTTGCGGCTAGCGTCGGGATATCCGCGCTGTTGGTCGGCCGCGTATCGCCATAGACATTGTCGCCGATCAACAAAAACGCCTGTGGCTTTTGCGCGGCGATTACATCCCAGAATTTCATGTCGCGGTTTTCGTTGACGCAACTGCCAAATGCAAATCGTGTGATCACCGTGTCGTTCGATAGAGGGGGGTTAGGGGTTGCCTTTGGCAGTTTAGCATCCAGTGTTGCATAATAAGGCCGAAGTGCCTCCTGTGCGCTCTGAGGAGCTCCTAGAGGGGTAATATTGGCCGCACATCCCGACAGCAATAGGGCGGCAACAGGAAGAAGATATTTCATGATTTAATCTTGCCTTTAATGATCAGCTGGGTTGATCCATCGTCGTCTTTGAAAAGCCGCGCGTCAATGCCGTAAACGACGGCGAGGTTCGCCGCGGTGATGACGTCATCGACGCTGCCTTGCGCAAACAACTTGCCCTCATGCAGCAGCAATAGGTGGTCGGCAAAGCGCACGGCGTGGTGCAAGTCGTGCAGCACCGCGACAACGCCTTTTCCATCCTTGGCCTGCCGCCGCAGCAAACCCAATATGTCGAGTTGAAAGCCGGGGTCGAGATTGGCCAGCGGTTCATCCGCCAATATCCATTGCGGTTCGCCAGCCAGCACCCGTGCCATAAGAACGCGGGCGCGCTCACCGCCGGAAAGTGCTGTGACTGAGCGGTTGGCGAAGCCGTCGGTAGCAGTAGCCGACATGGCTGCTGATATAGCCCTGAGGTCGTCTGCCGACGGTCCAGCTCCGCGCATATGCGGAATGCGGCCAAGCGCGACCAGCGCCTCTGACGTAATCGCCCAGTGCGTTTCCGCGCCTTGTGGCAAAAGGCCGATACGCTGCGCGCGGGCCGTTGCGGGCATGCTGTTTATGTCTGTGCCATCAACGCTGGCGGTACCCACATGGGGTTTCAAAACGCCAGCCAGGCACGACAGCAAAGTCGATTTGCCTGCACCATTGGGGCCAAGGATGACGCTAAGTTTTCCCGCCTCAAACGTCGCATTGATCCCATCCAAGCTAGGCTGGCGGCTATGGGAAAAGCTGAGATTGCTAACGGACAGGGTCATAAGCTGCCCTTGCGATAGCGCAGCAGCAACAGAAGGAAGAACGGCGCGCCCAAAACTGCCATTGCTATACCAAGCCTTACTTCACCGGGGCCGGGCACAAGTCGGACCATGCTGTCTGCGGTGAGCGTCAGGATCGCACCGCCGAGCGCCGATGGCAGCAATATCCGCGACGGCTGTTCGCCATAGAGGGCGCGAATGAGGTGCGGCACGATCAACCCGACAAAGCCAACTACGCCGGACACAGCGACAGAGGCACCTACGGCTAGGCCAACGCCAAATACGATGATCCATCGCAGCCTTATCAGGTCGATACCAAGGCTCTTTGCGCCATTTTCGCCCAATGTCAGCGCATCAAGCGCGCGGCCCGTTGAAAGCAAAAGCAAACCGCCCAATGCCATGAAGGGCAGGGCCGTCCAAACGTCGGTCATCAACCGGTCCGTCAACGCGCCCATCAGCCAGTTTATGATCTCGCTCGCGGCAAATGGGTTCGGCGCAATGCTTATGACAAAGGCGGTCAGCGCGCCTGCAAGCGTCGAAAGCACCATGCCGCCAAGGATGAAGCCAATCGGTCCGCCGCCCCGCGATATTGCGAGGAGCAATGCTATGCTGGCACCTGCGCCAAGCATCGCAGAACCAAAAAGCCCGAATGGTAGCATGTTGATGCCCAAATAAATCGCAAGGACACCGCCCAAAGCCGCGCTCGCCGACACGCCGAGCACCGTCGGGTCAGCAAGCGGATTGCGCAGATAGCCCTGCATCACTGCACCCGATAGCCCCAATATCGCGCCGATACACAGCCCCAAGACTGCGCGCGGCAAACGCAGTTCAAGGAAAATCCAGCCATCGGCATTGTCTGCGGCCCAAGAGGTTGGCCAAATCCAAACCTTGCCCGCCATCAGCGACAGCAGGAACGCCCCGCATAAGAGCAGCAGCAGAAGTGGTGTCAGCGAACGCGCCTTCATGGGATGGCCCTCTGGATAGAATTGCGCGTCCTAGTCAATATTGCGGACACTTCCATGATTGTTGGTCCACCGCAGAATAACAAACTGTCCGGAAAGTCCACAATTTGCGTGCGATTGCCCAAATGGCGGAGCAGTTTCTGCCGCGCATCCAGTGCATGGACATCGGCGCCGCGCGCGGCTGTTGGCATGAAAATGACCTGTGGCGGGTTGCGCACTAAGGTCTCCAACGGCAGCACGCTCCATGCGGACAGGCCATATTGCGCGCTGGCATTGCGAAACCCGTGGCGCGCCAATAATTCGTCCTGCAACGTGCCCTTTCCGGCTACAAATCCGCCATTTTGCCAGATAATGGCCGACATGGGCGACCCGGATATTTGGGTGTCGGGTAGAGATTTATGAATGTCGGAAATCAGCGCTTCTCCGGCATCTACCCTACCGAGTGCGGCAGCGATCGTCCGGATTTGCTGTATATCTTCGGCTATCGTTGGCGCGACCCCTATCGCTACCGTTTTAACGCCAGCGCGTGCCAAGACGGCGTTGGCGCCAGAGGCAGCAAGATTTCCCGTGAGCACAAGCTTTGGCCGCGCCAGCAGCAGTTCCTCAGCGCCTGTGCCAATGGCTGGCAACTTTGCAGACCATGCCAGAGGCGCAGATGCGCTGTCTGGGTCATGGGAATAGCTGCTGATGGCGGTGACCTGTCCAGGCAAGGCAATTTCGGCCAGCACGGCATCAATGCAGGGATTGTTCGACACGACCCCATTGGGCGCAATGACAGGTTGGCTGGCGCATCCGGCCAAGGCAAAAATCGGGAAGATGCACCAACCAAAACGCATCAGAATTTGGCCCTGACACCGATAGTGGCATGACGGCCAAAGCTGTTATAGCCCGACACCACGGTATATTGCGCGTCCAACATATTTTCGACGCGGGCATAGACATCAAGCGCAGCATTCAGCGGCATCGACGCCCGAAGCCCGACCAAAGCATAACCATCAAGCCGGACATTGTTTGCCGCATCGTCAAAGCTGTCGCCGATGATTAGCAGGCTGCTGCCAAGCGACAGGCCAAAGGCTGTCTGCCAATCGGCGGTCAGGCTAAAGCTGTTTTGGGGACGCAAGGCTTGGCGGTTACCGAAAGTGTCGCCCCCGGTGCGGTTAATCGCGTCGACCAGCGTATAACTTGCGCGGATATCCAATTGGCTGCTGGGGTTCAAATCCAAACCTATCTCAAGACCCTTTGCCGTCACCTTATCGATATTTTCGGATTGAAAGCTAACCGGTGAAAAGGCGATGAGATTATTGCTGCGGCGGTTGAAATAGGTCGCGAAAAGCTGCGCCTTGCCCTCCAGAAATTGCTGCTCGACGCCAAGGTCGAAATTGCGCGCGGTTTCCGGCTTGAGCTGCAGATTGCCATAAGGCGGCTGGCCCTCGGTCAGCGTAGGTGCGCGAAACCCTTCGGCATAGGTCGCGCGGAACATGGTCCGCCCTTCATTGGGCGTAAAGGCCAGGTTGCCGCCCAAGGTCGTTTGCCCCCCATAATCGCTATAGGCGTCATGCCGGACGCCAGCGGTGAGCGTTAGA